>NZ_JAOPWR010000166.1 GCF_025965585.1 Pseudonocardia sp. | reverse complement strand
CGGGATGCAGACGTCGAAGACGATCATCGCGGTGAACAAGGACGCCGAGGCGCCGATCTTCGAGATCGCCGACTTCGGTGTGGTGGGTGACCTGTTCAAGGTGGCCCCGCAGCTCAAGGACGAGATCGCCAAGCGCAAGAGCTGATCCCGTTCCACCACGGCGCCCCCGGACCCTTCGGTCCGGGGGCGCCGTCGTGCCCGGGGAGGAGTTCACCGGGGTTCCATCGACACGTCGGCGTGAGAGGGGACGGGTGTTGCCGGCGGCCCGTACACAGACGCGCGTGACCTCATCGCAGCTGCTGGTCCAGACTCCGGAGACGGCGACGTCGCGCTACTCGCTGCTCCTCACCACCGACCCCGACGAGGTGCTCGCCGCCCAGCGGCTGCGCCACCGCGTGTTCGCGGGCGAGCTCGGCGCCACACTGCACGGTGATGTCCCGGACGCCGACATCGACCGGTTCGACGCCTTCTGCGACCACCTCGTGGTCCGCGAGGACGCCACCGGCGAGATCGTCGGCACCTACCGGGTGCTCCCGCCCGAGCGGGCCCGCGCCGCCGGGTCGCTGTACTGCGAGGGCGAGTTCGCGATCGGCGCACTCGCGCCGCTGCGCTCCTCGCTGGTGGAGACCGGCCGCTCGTGCGTGCACCCTGACCACCGCGACGGAGCCGTCGTGAGCCTCGTCTGGGCCGGGCTGGCCCGGTACATGCTGCTCACCGGCAACCGCTGGCTCGTCGGTTGCGCGAGCGTCCCGCTGGCCGACGGTGGGCACGTCGCGGCCGGTGTCCGCGACCGGGTGCTGGCGCGGGACCTCTCGCCCGAGGCCTACCGCGTGCGCCCGCACCTGCTCTGGGACGCCACCGGCGTCGCGCGACCAGGCAGGGCCGTCCTGCCGCCGCTGCTGCGCGGCTACCTGCGCCTGGGGGCCTGGGTGTGCGGCGAGCCCGCGTTCGACCCCGACTTCGACTGCGCCGACTTCCTCGTCCTGCTGGGCCTGGACCACATGGACGCCCGCTACGCGCGCTTCTTCCTGGGGGAGCAGTGACGATCTCCGTCCCGCACGCCGCCCTGCACTCCGTCACACATCCCGTCCTGGACGCGCCGGGCCGGGCGCCGTCCTCGGCGTGCACGGCCGGCTGCCTCCTGTCCGACGACGTGCCGCGCTGCGGCTGGGCGCGCGTCGCGCTGCGGATGACCGGACTGGTGGCGGTGCTGCTCGCCACCGTCGCGGGTGCACCGCTGCTGCGGACGGCCCGGCGCGACCGGTGGCTGCGGGTCTGCAGCCGCGCGGCGCTGCGGGCCGCGGGCGTGCGCATGCGCGTCACGGGCGACACGCGCTACGGCGGCGCAGGTGCCCTCGTGGTGGCCAACCACCTCTCGTGGATCGACGTTCTCGCCCTCGACTCGGTGCAGCCGGTGCGCATGCTGGCCAAGCAGGAGGTGCGCGACTGGCCCGTGATCGGCGGGCTGGCCATTCGTACGGGTGTGCTGTTCGTCGACCGGGCCGGGTTGCACGACCTGCCCGCCACCGTGGCCGCCGCCGCCGAGGCGCTGCGCTCCGGTGCTGCGGTGGGGGTCTTCCCGGAAGGGACCACGTGGTGCGGGGCGGCGGCCGGGACGTTCCGGCGCGCCGCCTTCCAGGCCGCGATCGACGCCGGTGTCCCGGTGCGCCCGGTGGCCATCGCGTTCCGGCTGCCCGACGGCGCACCGGCGCGCTGCGCGGCGTTCGTGGGGGAGCAGACGCTGCTCGACTCGCTGCTACGGGTCCTGCGTCTGCCCGGGCTCGTGTGCGAGATGGCCGTGCTGCCGGCCATCCCGACGGCCGGGACGGACCGGCGTGCTCTCGCACTGCGTGCCGGCGAGGCCGTCGGTGCGGTCACCGGCGTGGCGCACCCGGCCGTGCGGCGGCCGGTGCAGCCGGAGGTGCTGACGACGGCCGGCGAGAGCCTGGTCGCCGCGGCCTGACGGTCCACCGGGGCCGGACGGCGCTGTTGCGGTGCTCCCGGAATGGCGCGACCGACGCGTTCTCTGCTCTCGCACGGACACGGTTCGCGGGATCGTCCGGACAGGAATCCGGGAATCGTGCGCAGGGGGGCTCCGGCGGACGGTCGCCCGCCGGGCCGCCGCGGCGGGTCTCGCGCTGACGGTGGCGCTCCATCTCGGCGGTGTTCGTCGACCGGTAGCGACCCACGCCTGCGTCATGACACGGCGCGCCCGGCGTGGAACCACACGGTGCGCGGCGACTACCCTCTTCCGGAGGAACACCGACCGGACGGGTACTCGATGTGATGGGCAGCGATGTGAGCTCCACCAGCGGCAGCGCCTCACCGGAAGGGACGCCGCCGGCCATCTATCTCGACCACGCCGCCACCACCCCGATGCTCCCTGAGGCCGTGGCTCGCATGGCCGAGGCCCTCTCGCGCACGGGCAACGCGTCGTCGCTGCACACCGCGGGGCGCCGGTCGCGGCGCGACGTGGAGGAGTCCCGCGAGCGGATCGCCGCCGCGGTGGGCGCGCGGCCGTCGGAGGTCGTGCTCACCACCGGCGGCACCGAGAGCGACAACCTCGCCGTCAAGGGCCTGTACTGGGCCCGCCGGGCCGCCGACGCCCGCCGCGTGCGCGTGCTGGTCTCCGCGATCGAGCACCACGCCGTCCTCGACTCCGCCGAGTGGCTCGCCGCGCACGAGGGCGCCGAGGTGGAGCTCCTCCCGGTCGACGCCGACGGCCGCGTGCAGCCCGACGTGCTGCGCGCCGTGATCGCCCGCGCGCCCGAGACCGTCGCGCTGGTCTCGGTCATGTGGGCCAACAACGAGGTCGGCACCGTCAACCCGATCCGGGAGCTCGCCGCCGCGGCCCACGAGTTCGACGTGCCACTGCACACCGACGCCGTGCAGGCGGTCGGGATCCTGCCCGTCGAGTTCGCCGCGTCCGGCGCCGACGCGCTGACCCTCACCGGCCACAAGCTCGGCGGCCCCTACGGCGCGGGTGCGCTGCTGCTGGGCCGTTCGGTCGAGCTCACGCCGCTGCTGCACGGCGGCGGCCAGGAGCGCGACGTCCGCTCCGGCACGCTCGACACCCCCGCGGTCGTCGGGCTGGCCACCGCCGTCGAGCTCGCGGTGGCCGACGCCCCGCGCCGCGCGGAGATGCTCGCCGGGCTGCGTGACGACCTCATCGGCAAGGTGCTCGCCACCGTCGGCGACGCCGCCCTCAACGGCGACCCGGGCACCGGCCTGATCGACGGCGGCCCGTCGCGGCTCCCCGGCAACGCCCACCTGTCGTTCCCCGGCTGCGAGGGCGACAGCCTGCTGATGCTGCTCGACGCGCAGGGCATCGAGTGCTCCACCGGCTCCGCGTGCACCGCGGGCGTCGCGCAGCCCAGCCACGTCCTGCTCGCGATGGGCGCCGACGAGGCCACCGCCCGCGGCTCGCTGCGCTTCTCGCTCGGCCACACCTCCACCCCGGCCGACGTCGACGCCGTCGCCGCCGTGATCGGGCAGGTGGTGGACCGCGCCCGCCGGGCGGGCCAGCAGTCGGTGGCGACCGGCCGATGAGGGTTCTCGCCGCGATGAGCGGGGGCGTCGACTCCGCCGTCGCCGCCGCCCGGGCCGTCGACGCAGGGCACGACGTCGTCGGGGTGCACCTGGCTCTGTCGGAGACCCCGGCCGCGCTGCGGGGCGGGTCGCGCGGCTGCTGCTCCAAGGAGGACGCGGGCGACGCCCGCCGCGCCGCCGACGTGCTCGACATCCCGTTCTACGTCTGGGACTTCGCCGCCCGCTTCACCGAGGACGTCGTCGACGACTTCGTCTCCTCCTACGCCGCCGGGCAGACCCCCAACCCGTGCCTGCGCTGCAACGAGAAGATCAAGTTCGCGGCCCTGCTGGACCGCGCGCTCGGGCTCGGCTTCGACGCGGTCTGCACGGGGCACTACGCGCAGCTCACCAGGAACGACGACGGGGCCGGGGAGCTGCGTCGCGCCGTCGACGGGGACAAGGACCAGTCCTACGTCCTCGCCGTGCTCACCCCGCACCAGCTCGCGCACGCGATGTTCCCGCTCGGCGACACCCCGAAGTCGCAGGTCCGGGCCGAGGCCGCGCGCCGCGGGCTGCGGGTGGCCGACAAGCCCGACAGCCACGACATCTGCTTCATCCCCTCCGGCGACACCCGCGCGTTCCTGACGTCGAAGCTCGGCACGCGACCGGGCGCGGTCGTCGACGACAGCACGGGGGAGGAGCTGGCCCGACACGACGGCGTGCACGGCTTCACGGTGGGGCAGCGCAAGGGCCTCGGCGTCGCCGCCCCCGCCGCCGACGGCCGCCCGCGCTACGTGCTGGGCATCGAGCCGGTCAGCGGCACGGTGCGGGTCGGGCCCGCCGCGGCGCTGGACGTCCGCACCATCGAGGCCGCCCGCCCCGTGTGGGGCGGCGGGCGCGCGCCGGGTGGGCGGTTCCGCTGCGTCGCGCAGGTGCGCGCGCACGGCGGCCTGGCCGACGCCACCGCCGAGCCCTCCGCCGAGGGTCTGCGCGTGGAGCTCCACGAACCGCTGCGCGGCGTGGCCCCGGGCCAGGCGGTGGCGCTGTACCGCCCCGACGCCCGCGGCGACGTGGTCCTCGGCAGCGCGACGATCACCGCGGCCCGCTGACCCCTGTGCGCGGAAACGTGGCCGGAGCCGCGTTGTCCGCGCCCGACCTCGAGCAGCACTGCGTTCCGCCGACAGTGCCGTTGGCCGGGTGCGCGGACCCGGCTGGTAGACAGGCCCCGTGAGCACCGACGATCCGCTGGCCGCCGCCCTCGCCGCCGCCGGGTTGGCCGGGGTCCGGCCGGGCGTGTCCGCCCCGCCGCCACCCGCGATCGAGGTCGTCACCCCCGAGGAGGCCGGCCCCGCCGAGCCCGCCCCGCGCTGGCCCGCAGGCGCGGCCACGGGGGTCGGCTCGATGCCCGGGGAGGACGTCCGCGAGGCCGCGGCCACCATCGTCGGCGAGCTGCCGCTGCTGCCCCACCTGCCCGAGCTGCCCGAGCGCGGCGTCGGAGCGGACATGATCGGCCGCACCGCCGCGCTGCTCGTGGACATCGCGGTGGAGGTGCGCCCGTCGGGCTACCGGGTCGCGGCCCGGCCCGGCCGCGACCACCGTCGCGCCGTCGACCTGCTGCGCGGCGACATCGACGCGTTCGACGAGGCCTGCGACCCCGTCCATCCGGGATGGGTCAAGGTGCAGGCGGCCGGGCCGTGGACGCTCGCCGCGTCCGTCGAGCTGAGCAACGGTCACAAGGTCCTCACCGACCGCGGCGCCGTGCGGGAGTTCGCGGCCAGCCTCACCGAGGGGTTGAAGGCGCACGTCGCGGAGGTCGCGGCGCGCACCGGCGCCAGCGTGCTGCTGCAGGTCGACGAGCCCTCGTTGAGCGCCGTCATCGGCGGGCAGGTGCCCACCCCGTCGGGCTACGGGACGGTGCGGGCGGTGTCGGAGGCCGCGGTGAAGGACGTGCTGCGCGAGCTGATCAGCGCGGTCGGGGTGCCCGTCGCACTGCACTGCTGCGCGTCGCGGCCGCCGATGGCGGTGCTGGCCGACGTCGGCGCCGCCGCGCTCGGGGTCGACGCCACGCGTCCCGAGATCGCCGGCAGCACCGCCGACCCTGCCGCGCTGGACCGCATCGGCGAGATCTGGGACGTCGGCACGCCACTGCTGCTGGGGCTGGTGCCCTCGACCGCCCCGCGTGGCCGCGTCACCAGCCGCGAGCTGGCGAGGCCCGCGTTCGACCTGGCCGACCGTCTCGGCTTCGACAGGGTGCGCCTGGGCGCCCTCGCGGTCCCGACCCCGACGTGCGGCCTCGCGGGAGCCGACCCGGCCTGGGCCCGCCGGGCCCTGGAGCTCGCCCGCGAGCTGGGCGAGGCCTTCGTCGACCCGCCCGACACGGACCCCCGCGACCCCGAGGACCGCGAGAACGCCTGACCCACCGCGAGCCGACACGTTCCGGTGCGCGAGTCGACACCATGCGTCCCGCGAGTCGACACCACACGGCCCCGCGTCGGTGTCGCGCCGTTCGCGGGGCGTTCCGGTACGGCTCGTCGCGATCACGGCGTCCATCGCGACGATGTCGCGGCCGTCCGCTCGGCCGGCACAGCCGGGCGCCGGGTGTCGCCGGTGAGGTTCCGCTGCGGCAGCACCCGCAGGACGGGGGCTCGGGCCCGCTCGATCCACGGTCGCGCGACGGTCGACCGGCCGTCACCGAGCACGTCGCGAACGAGGAGCGAGTGCTCACGGCATTGACCGACGACGAGCGCTCAACCCTCGACGACCTGCTGCGCAGGCTGCTGGCCGCCGTCGAGAACGAAGTGGCGGACCGGGCGTAGCCTCGGCCGCATGCACGGTGATCGCCTGCTCCTCGGACCCGGCCCGTCGATCCCCTACCCGGAGGCGATGGAGGCGCTGAGCCGCCCCGTCCTGGGGCACCTCGATCCCGAGTACCTCGGCGTCATCGCCGAGATCGGCGACCGGCTGCGCGCCGTGTTCCGCACCGCGAACGCGCTGACGCTGCCCGTGAGCGGCACCGGGTCGGCGGGCATGGAGGCGTGCCTCGCCTCGCTGCTGGAGCCGGGCGAGACCGTGATCGTCGGCATCAACGGCTACTTCGGCGAGCGGATCTGCCAGGTCGCCCAGCGCGGTGGCGCGCAGGTGGTGCGCGTCGAGGCGCCGTGGGGCACCGCGCTCGACCCCGCCGACCTGCTCGCCGCGCAGCGCGCGAACCCGCAGGCCGCGCTCGTGGCCGTGGTCGCCGCGGAGACGTCCACGGGCGTGCGCAACGACGTCGCCCCGCTCGGCCCGGAGCTGGCGAAGACCGACACGCTGCTGCTCGTCGACGCCGTCACGGCGCTGGGCGGCACCCGCCTCGAGGTCGACGCCTGGCAGATCGACGCGTGCTACTCGGCGTCGCAGAAGTGTCTCGGCGCTCCTCCCGGCCTCGCCCCGGTGACGCTCGGCCCGCGCGCCGTGGCCAAGGTGCGCGGCCGCTCCACGCCGATCCATTCGTTCTACCTGGACCTGGGCCTGCTGCAGGACTTCTTCCTCTCCAGCCCGCCCACCTACCACCACACGGCGTCCTCGACGCTGGCGTACTCGCTGCACGCCGGCCTGGGGCGGCTGCTGGAGGAGGGCGTCGAGGAGGTCTGGGACCGGCACGCTCGCATCGGTGCGCTGCTGCAGTCCGAGCTGCCGGAGCTGGGCTTCTCGATGGTGGCCGACGGCGCCGCCCGGCTCCCGCAGCTCACGGCCACCCTGCTGCCCGAGGGGATGGAGGAGGGGCCGGCGCGCAAGCGGTTGCTGACCGAGTACGGCATCGAGGTGGGCGGCGGGCTCGGTGAGTTCGCCGGGCGCGCGTGGCGCATCGGGATGATGGGCCACGCGGCCACCGAGCTGTCCGTGGTGACCCTGCTGGGCGCGGTCCGGGAGCTGCTCAAGGCGTGACCGGCAGCCCCGGCGTCGCGGGGTCCGGCAGCGCGAGCGGCGAGGGGTCCCGGACTAACAGCGGCGCCTGCTGCACCGGCGCCGCGACGGTGACGGTCGCGCCCCCGTTCGTGGGGGTCGGGCACCTCCGGATGTGGGTGCGGTGTCACCCGTCCGGAAATGTCGGTGTTCCTCGGTAACCTCGCCCTCGTGAGTCCAGACGCATCGGTTCGCGAGCGGTACGCCCGGCTGTCGGAGGAGGTCGCAGGCCACCAGTTCCGCTACTACGTGCTCGACGCCCCCGTCCTGTCCGACGGGCAGTTCGACGAGCTGTGGCGCGAGCTGCTGGCGCTGGAGGAGGCCCATCCGGAGCTGGTCACGCCCGAGTCGCCCACGCAGAAGGTCGGCAGCCGGTTCAACACCGACTTCGTGGCGTACGACCATCTGGAGCGCATGCTCAGCCTCGACAACGCCTTCAGCGACGACGAGCTGCGCGCCTGGGCGGAGCGGGCGGCGAAGGACGTCGGCACGGAGCAGCTCCACTACCTGTGCGAGCTCAAGATCGACGGGCTGGCGGTCAACCTGCTCTACGAGAACGGCAGGCTCACCCGGGCGCTCACCCGCGGCGACGGACGCACGGGCGAGGACATCACGCTCAACATGCGCACGTTGGAGGAGGTGCCCGAGCAGCTCACCGGCACCGACGAGTTCCCGGTGCCGGCGCTGGTCGAGGTGCGCGGCGAGGTCTACTTCCGGCTGGAGGACTTCCAGGCGCTCAACGCGCTGATGGTCGAGGCGGGCAAGCCCGTCTACGCCAACCCCCGCAACACCGCGGCCGGCTCGCTGCGCCAGAAGGATCCGCGCATCACGGCGTCGCGCCACCTGCGGCTGATCTGCCACGGCTTCGGCAAGCGCGAGGGGTTCGTGCTTGAGCGCCAGTCCCAGGGCTACGACGCGCTGCGCGCCTGGGGGCTGCCGGTCTCCGAGCGCACCACCATCCTCACCGGCGTCGACGAGGTGCTCGACCACATCCGGTACTGGGGCGAGCACCGCCACGACATCGAGCACGAGATCGACGGCATCGTCGTCAAGGTCGACGAGGTGGCGCTGCAGCGGCGGCTGGGGTCCACGTCGCGCGCGCCGCGCTGGGCCATCGCGTTCAAGTACCCCCCCGAGGAGGTAACCACCAAGCTCCTCGACATCCGCGTCAACGTCGGCCGCACCGGCCGCGTCACCCCGTTCGCGTTCATGGAGCCGGTGGTGGTGGCGCAGTCCACCGTCTCGCTGGCCACGCTGCACAACGCCAGCGAGGTCAAGCGCAAGGGCGTGCTGATCGGCGACCACGTCGTCATCCGCAAGGCGGGTGACGTCATCCCCGAGGTGCTCGGCCCGGTGGTCGACCTGCGCGACGGCACCGAGCGCGAGTTCGTCATGCCCACCCACTGCCCCGAGTGCGGCACCGAGCTCGCGCAGCAGAAGGCGGGCGACGTCGACCTGCGCTGCCCCAACTCCCGCTCCTGCCCCGCGCAGCTGCGTGAGCGGCTGTTCCACGTCGCGGGGCGGGGCGCGTTCGACATCGAGGGGCTGGGCTACGAGGCTGCCACAGCGCTGCTGACGTCGGGCGTCGTGCAGGACGAGGGCGACGTCTTCGCGCTCGACGAGGCCGATCTGCTGCAGGTGGAGCTGTTCCGCAAGAAGGACGGCGCGCTCTCGGCCAACGGCCGCAAGCTGCTCGACAACCTGGAGGCGGCCAAGGACCGCCCGCTGTGGCGGGTGCTGGTCGGGCTGTCGATCCGGCACGTCGGGCCCACCGCGGCGCAGGCGCTCGCCCGTGAGTTCGCCTCCATGGACGCGATCGAACAGGCGGCGGAGAACGCCGTCCGCGACACCGCGGCGGCGGGTATCGCCATCACCTCCGAAGGCGAGGCCGACGATCCGGCCGACGACAGCGGTGACGCCGTCGAGGCGCCGACCGCCGAACCCGCCGCCACGGGCGAGGACGCGGTGGCCGCTGTGGAGACGGCGGACGCCGTGCCCGGGGACGCACCGGACGAGCTCTCGGTGGAGGAGCGCGCGCTCGCCGCCGAGAAGGCCGCCCGCGCCGCCACGCGCGCGCAGGCCAAGGCCCTGGCCGCGGCGCTCGCCCCCATCGCGGGGGTCGAGGGCGTCGGGCCCACCATCGCGGCGGCGGTGCGCGACTGGTTCTCGGTCGACTGGCACCGCGAGGTCGTGCAGAAGTGGCGGGCGGCAGGGGTCCGCATGGTCGACGAGGTCGACGAGTCGATGCCCCGCACGCTCGACGGGCTGTCCGTCGTCGTCACCGGCTCCATGGACGGCTTCTCCCGCGACGAGGCCAAGGAGGCCATCACGGCACGGGGCGGCCGCGCCGCCGGCTCGGTGTCGAAGAAGACGGCGTTCGTGGTGGCCGGGGAGGCACCGGGGTCCAAGTACGACAAGGCCCTGGAGATCGGCGTCCCTGTGCTGGACGAGGCCGGGTTCCGGGTCCTGCTGGAGCGCGGTCCCGAGGCGGCGCGGGAGGTCGCCCAGGAGCCGTCCGCGGCGAAGACGTGATGCCGCCCACCCCGATCGTGGCCAGGCGCGACGCCCGTATGATCACGCGCGTCGGGTCTCCATCCGGAGGAGGCGCGGATCATGGTCCGCGCACGACTGTTCTTCCAGTGTTGGGGGTGTCGCAGTGCTGCAGGCGGTTCTGAACGGATCGCGGCCCGAGGACGCTCACCCGGCGCTGCCGGTCCTCGCCCGGCACCTCGCCCGTGACGCCCGTGCCGTCGCACGGCTGGGCATCCTGGCGGTGCACGTCCACCCCCGCGGGCCGGACGGGCAGGAGACGCTCGACCCGATGCACGTCGGCGACGCCGTGGCGGCCATCCGCCAGGAGGTGCCCGGCATGGAGATCGGGGTCACCACCGGCCGGTGGATCCAGCCCGATCCGATGAAGCGCATCGAGGCCGTCCAGGCCTGGGGCCACCTCGGGGTGGGCAAGCCCGACGTGTGCTCGGTCAACGTTCACGAGAAGGGCTGGATCGACGTGTGCCGCGCGGCGGCGTCGGTCGGCATCGGCGTAGAGCTCGGGGTCTGGACCAGCGGCGACGCCGTCACCCTGCGCCAGCAGGGCATGCCGCCGGGCATCACGCGCGTCCTCGTCGAGTCCACCGTGTCCGACCCCGAGACGGCCGTGGCCGAGGGCGCGCGCATCATGCGGGCGCTGGGCTCGGAGCTCGGCGCGCCGGTGCTGCTGCACGGCGAGGAGGACGGCGCCTGGCCGGTGCTGGAGTACGCCCTGCGCATGGGCGTCGACACCCGCATCGGCTTCGAGGACGTGCTCGTGCGCCCCGACGGATGGCTCGCCACCGGCAACGACGACCTCGCCAAGGCGGCGCTGGCCATCCGGGGCTGAGCACGCCCTCCACCACCTGCCCGCCGTGTCCGCGGAGGACCGCGCGGTCGCCGAGGTGCCACTCGCCGTGCTCGCTTTAGCCGCCTGTTTCCTCGCGCGTACCGGCCGTTAACCGGGCAACGGCCGTCCAACCATCAACTTTGGCTTCTGCAACAGTTATTGATCGTCGGACGTGGGCAGGCCCGTGGCCGGTTGTGCGAACCGCGCAATACCGTCGAGTTCATGGGAGCTCTCAGCTCGATCGGACGACTCGCGCGCGGCGCGGCGGGGTATCTGACCCAGCCGTTGCTGCCCGACGACCTGCTCGGCACGCTGAACCCGCTGTGGTCCGCGCGCGAGCCGCACGCCCGCGTCGTCGGGCTGCGTCGCGAGACCGTCGACACCACCACCCTGCTGCTGCGCCCGGGCGTCGGTGTCGTGAAGCACCGGCCGGGGCAGTTCGTCGGTGTCGGGCTGCGGGTCGACGGGGTGTGGCAGTGGCGCACGTACTCCGTCACCTCCCGCCCGTCCGACGACCTGCTCGCCGTCACTGTCACGGCGGTGCCGGGCGGGCTGCTCTCGGGCCGGCTCGCGCACCGCACGCCCGTGGGCACCCTGGTGCGCATCGGCCCACCCGCGGGCGAGTTCGTGCTGCCCGACCCGGTGCCGGAGAAGCTGCTGTTCCTGGCCGCGGGCAGCGGCGTCACCCCGATCATGGGGATGCTGCGCGAGCTCGTGGCAACCCGCCCCGAGGCGCTCGACGGCGCGATCGTCGTGCACTGCGACCGGACACCCGCCGACATGGTCTTCGGCCTCGAGCTGCGGGCCATGGCGGCGGCCACCGGGATGCGGTTCGTCGAGCGGCACACCGCGCTCGAGGGCCGGCTGACCGGCGACACGCTCACCGACGTCGTCCCCGACTGGGCGGCGCGGCAGGCGTGGGCGTGCGGCCCGGCCGGGCTGCTGGACTCCCTGACCGAGCACTGGGGGCGGGCGGGCGACGCCGACGCCCTGCACGTCGAGCGCTTCACCCCGCCCACCCTGGGCGGCGACGGCGCGACGGGTGGCCGCGTCACGTTCACCACCAGCGGCATCGACGCCGAGGCGGGGCCGGGCACGCCGCTCATGGCGGCCGGCGAGGCCGCCGGCGCCCTGCTGCCCAGCGGCTGCCGCATGGGCATCTGCCACACCTGCGTGGGGACGCTGCGCTCCGGCGCCGTCCGCGACCTGCGCACCGGTGACCTGTACGACACCCCCGGCGAATCCGTGCGCACCTGTGTCTCCGGTGCCGCGGGCGACGTCGAGATCGAGCTCTAGGAGAACCGCCATGACCGTGAGCACGATGCCCACCAAGCAGACCACCCGAGTTCCGAAGGCCCCGGTGAGGCGCACCGTCCCGTCCACGGTGCAGGTCTTCTCGCCGGACGTGCCCACCCCGCCCTCCGCGGCCGCGCACCTCACCGACGAGCAGGTCGACGCCCTGGGCGAGGAGCTCGACGCCATCCGCGCCGAGGTCGTCGCGAGCCTCGGTGAGAAGGACGCGCAGTACATCCACACGGTGATCGCCGTGCAGCGGGCGCTGGAGGTGGCGGGCCGCGGCTCGCTGCTGTTCTCGCTGTTCCCGCCCGCGTGGATCGCCGGCACCGCCGCGCTGACCGTGGCCAAGATCCTCGACAACATGGAGCTCGGCCACAACATCCTGCACGGCCAGTGGGACTGGATGCGCGACTCGAAGATCCACTCCACCACGTGGGAGTGGGACCACGCCTCGCCCAGCGCATCCTGGCAGAAGTCGCACAACTACGAGCACCACACGTTCACGAACGTCCGGGGCAAGGACCGCGACCTCGGCTACGCGGTCATGCGCATCACCCCCGAGCAGGAGTGGAAGCCCGCCGACCTGATCCAGCCGCTCACCAACGTGGTGCTGTCGCTGATCTTCGAGTGGGGCATCGCGATCTACGACGTGGAGCTGGAGAAGGTCCAGGCCGGCACCAAGCCGTGGTCGGAGGCCAAGGCCGAGCTCAAGACGTTGTGGCGCAAGACCCGCAAGCAGCTCGCGAAGGACTACGTGCTGTTCCCGCTGCTGTCGGGCCCCGGCTTCGTCCCGACGGCGCTGGCGAACCTGACGGCCAACACCCTGCGCAACGTCTGGTCCCACGCCGTGATCTTCTGCGGGCACTTCCCGGACGGCACGGAGACCTTCGAGGAGGAGCGGCTCGACGGTGAGACGCAGGGCCAGTGGTACGTCCGGCAGATGCTCGGCTCGGCGAACCTGACCGGCTCGAAGGTCTTCCACATCATGACGGGCAACCTGAGCCACCAGATCGAGCACCACCTGTTCCCGGACGTACCGAGCAACCGGTACGCCGAGATCGCCCCGAAGGTGCGGGAGATCTGCGAGCGCTACGGCCTGCCCTACACCGCGGGCTCGCTGCCCAAGCAGTACTCGAAGGTGGTCCGCAAGATCGTCCGCCTGGCGTTCCCCGGCGGTTCCTGACCCACCGACGCACGCGACCCCCGCCCGACGTCCGGGCGGGGGTCGCGTGCGTTACGGGCCGGGGTCAGATCCCGTATTGCCTCACCCAGTCGACCTGCATCTGCGTGGACTTCGGGTTCCCGCCGAAGTTGTCGAGCTGGATCGTCATGTGCATCGGGCCGGGCGGCAGGATGGAGGTGGTGGTGGTCTTCCACCACACCTTGCCGTCGAGGTAGGTGGTGACGCCCTGCGGGCTCCACTCGACCGCCCAGTTGTGCCACTGCGTGGCGTCGACGTCCACGCTGCCCTGCACCTGGTTGTTGTTCGCGCCGTAGTGCAGGAACGTGTCGGCGGTCCGGCGGAGGGGGTCGGAGATCTCCATCCAGTCGATCTCGCCGCCGATCGGCCAGTTCTCGGCGGTGGGCCAGAGCAGCATCACCGGGTGGTACGACCCGGCGGTCGACCGGACGCGGGCCTCCCAGCGCCCGTACTTCTGGCCGTCGCCCCAGGACATCCCGCCGCTGTTGCCGTTCTCGTCGCCGGTGATGGTGAGGATGCCGTCCGCGGCGGACACCGCGTCGGGGGTGCGGCGGCCGTTGCCACCGTGGCCGGCGCCGTCGTAGACGCCCCACTGGTCCAGCCCGGCGGAGAAGTCGTCACTCCTGGTGGGCGTGCCCCAGCCGAGCTGCTGCGCCGCGGTGGTGCCGGTGCCCGTGCCCGCCGCCGTGGGTGCCGGTGCCGCCTTCTTCGTCGGCGGGGCGGCGGTGGTGGTGGGGGCCTTCGTCGGGGCCGGGGTGGGCTTCGCCTTCGGCGCGGTGGTCGGCGCCGTCGTTCGCGGGGAGGGGTGCGGTACAGGCGGCTGCTGGACGACGGGCGCGGCGTCGTCCGGCCCGGCGCACTCGGCGGGCAGTTCCTTGCCGACTCCCGCCTGGGTCAGCGCCCGGCGCAGCTGCTCGGAGCGCTCGTCGGCCTGCCCGTCGAGGCTGACCAGCAGCTCGTGCGCGGCCACCTGCCAGTGGCACTGGTTCACGGCGGCCGATCCGGCGGTGGGCAGCGCGACGAGCGCGACCGCGGCCGTGAGCAGGATCGCTGCGGTGCGGCGGCTCCCGCCGAGGCCGGCGAGCACGCGTCCACGGCGCCGGCCACCGGGGCGGGACGTGTCTGCGGTGCGGCCGTGGCGGGTGCTCCCATGGCGGCGTCGCGACCCCTGCGGGGCGCGTCGGCGGGTGGCGCGGGTGGTGTCGTCCCCCGGGAGCGCGATGGTCTCCGGCGACCCGGACGTGCGCGGGCCGGGGATCGCGAGGCCGGCCACGAGAACAGTGCCGTCGAAAGCAGTGCCGTCGACAGCAGTGGCGGCGGTCGCGGTGTCGTCGGTGTTCACGGCCTCGCCGGGAGCGGCGTGGACGGCCGGGATCTCCGCGGTGGGCGGTCCGGCCTCGAGATCGAGCGCGCGGCGCGGCGCGGGGACGACGGGAGTGGCGGCGGTCTCGGACCGCACGATCGGCAGGCCGGCGGTCACGGGCTCGGCGACGGCGTCGGCCTCGGACGCGGCGTGGCGGCTCCTGCGACCCACGGCCGCGCCGTCGGAGAACGCGCCGTCGGAGAATGCGCTGCCGGAGAACGCGCCGTCGGACCGCTCGACCTGCTCGGCAGCGTGCCTGCTCGTGGGCTCGATCGCGTGCCGGCCGACCAGCTCCGCGGCGGTCGCGGCGGTGTGGCGTGCCGGGCCCTCGTCGAGGGCGCCGTGGCGGGCCCAACCGTCGCTGACCAGGGCGGATGCGCCGTCGTGCTGCTTCGCGTGCGGCGTGCGGGGACGGGGGATCGCGCCGCGGCCCCGGTCGTCCCCGGCGTCGGGGGTTTCGGGCAGGCCGTGCCGGGGCGCGCTGGATCGCGACGTGCTGTGTCTGGACATGGGGAGCGGTCCTCGTACCCGGGGCCCGCGCGTGACCGCGAACTCCTGCCCGGTGTGCCGTCGGGCGCCCGCGGGGAGCGTCGGCGGGCAGGATCCCGGAACCGACCAGGCGCACCGGGCGACACTGTCGAGGTCGCCCGGCGGGACCGAACGTAACCAAGCCGTGATCGTCGCGGCAGCGATCGGTCACGGATCTGCGGTGACCGGACTGTCCGGTTCCACGAACGGGTGGCGGTTGGTCAGGTTGCGCGATGAATGTGACTTTCAGTCGAGCGGTGCGCAACTGCCGACGAGCGGTCGGCGATGCTGATCACGTGCCCCCGTCCGCCGTGCCGCGGCCGGGTTCCGCACGGCCGGCCGTCCGCAGCGCGACGGCCAGCTCGAGCCGAGCAGCGGGGTCGTCGAGCGCGGAGCCGAACGTCTCGCGCAGCCCGGCGAGGCGGTAGCGGACGGTCTGTGGGTGCACGTGCAGGGTCGCGGCCGTGGCGGTGACGTCGCCGTGCGCGTCGAGCCAGGCCCGCAGCGTCTCCTCTGCGCGGGCGGCCGCGCCCTCCGGGAGCGTGCCGAGGGGACGCAGCGCGCGCTCGCACAGGTCGGCGGCCACCTCGGGCTCGGCGGCGAGCAGCAGGGCCAGCAGGTGCTCGTCGGCGCGGACGAGCGGGTCGTCGCCGCAGTCCCGTCCCAGCAGGCCCCCGACGTGCAGCGGCCACGCGGCCTGGGCGCGGGCGATCGACCGCGGGGCCTGGGCCGGCTCGACCACCGGCCCGAGGACGCCGGGTCGCCCGCGCAGCCCGGTGCGGACCTGGTCGAGCCAGCCGTCCCGCTCGGGCACCGCGAGGAGGACGATGCCGACCGGGTCGAGGTCCGCGCCGATCGCCGCGGGCAGGCGCGCGGCCACCTCCACGGCGTCCTCGGCGACGAGCGCGGCCAGCCGGGTGGGCGGCCGCCAGCCCGCCGCGGCGGCCACCCGTTCGACCTCGGCGGGCGTCGCGGGGGTGGAACGGGAGAGCAGCTCGACCAGCGCGTGGCGGCGGGTCTGCAGGGACCCGGCGCGGCTCGACTCCTCGGCCGCCCACCCCGCGACCGACGCCGCCGACAGCTCCTCGATGTAGGTGAACAGCGCCTCGGCCAGCCGGAAGATGACGTCGGGCGGCAGCTGACGGGCCGTCGTGCTCTCGCCGAGCCGGCGCCACAGCGTGCGGCTGCCCACCTGGTATGCCGACTGCAGGGCGGCGAGCGTTCGGCCCTCGCGGTGTTCCAGCTGACCGAGCGCGCGGTAGACGCGGACGTCCTCAAGCGGCTCGTCGCGCCCGAGCAGGTCGAGGAACTGACCCAGTGCCACCGAGACGCCCTCGGTGATCCGCGAGCCGAACCGCCCGGTCAACGGGCGGGCGTAGTCGGTGACGTCGGCGCGCACGGCGGCGATGATCTCGTCGGTGGACGACGCGAGCTCGGGTTTGAGCGCGGCGCCGACCCACGCCGGGACCCGCGCCCACGGCCGGTCCAGCCCGCCGGTCACCGCCGCTTCGCGGGCCGCGCGCGGACGACGCGGCCTGGGCCACGCCTTCCGCGCACGAGGGGAGAGGTGGTCATGACGCCAGCACTGTCGTGACGATGCCGGCGAGGTGCGCGAGCCGGGCCAGCTCCGACGGCCGGAAGACCGGCCCGCCGGGACGTCCCACCACCAGCGCCTGCGCGGCCGCCCCGAACGGCGCGGCCGCCAGCTCGGTGTCGAGGCTGCTCCACGGCTCGGGCACCCAGTTCACCTCGGGATCGACCACGATCGCCTTCGACAGCGGCAGCCACGGCAGGTCGCCCGCGATCGTGTCCGGTGCGGCCGGGCTCTCGGCGAGCCGGTAGGACCGTGCGCCCTCGCGCACGACGACCAGCGCCCAGCCGGCCCGGAAGATCCGCGGGACGCCCGCGGCGAGCAGCTCGAGGGCGTGCCCCGGGTCGCCGGTGATCTCCTCGATCAGCTCCAGCTCCCGGTGGGTCTCCAGCAGCCCGGAGTGCGGGCGCACCGACTCGACCTGGACGCCGGGCACCGACTCGGCCGCCGTGATGAGCACGTCCGGCGGCCTGCCCTGCGGGAGCTCGACGGCGAGGTCGTCCACCGCGTGGCCGGGTGATCTCTCGACGACCGTGACGCCGAGGATGTCGGCCCCCGCGTTGCCCAGCGCCGTGGCGACGGCACCCAGACTCCCGGGCTTGTCCGGTAGCACCACCCGGATCAGGAACGACACTCCACACGCCCTCTCGCCGACCGATCCCTCATCACCCATTGCGGACAGCACCGCGTGCCGGTGCCGCTCGGGCGGGCCGACGCGGCGCTCGACGCTGGATTGTGTCAGGCCGGGAGCCGAGAGGCACGCGATCACCACGCACCGTGGTCCTGGTGCGCCGCTCGGTGCCCGCGTGGGACCCCGGTCGTGGGCGCGGCCTAAACTTGACATGCCGGTCGATGACCGCGCCCGGGACCCGTCCGTCGTCCCGCGGAGCGCGGGTCGACACCCAAGCGAGTTCATGCCGACGCAGCCGATCAGCTCGTAGACCGCCCTGGAGGACGTGTTGAGTTCCACACCGGGGACGCCCGACACCGGGAGTCCCACCCACGGTCTGAGCCGTGACGAGGTCGCGCACCTCGCGCGCCTGTCCCGGCTCGCCGTCACCGACGCGGAGCTGGACCTGTTCGCCGGCCAGCTCGAAGTGATCCTCGGCGCCGTGGCGCGCGTCGGTGAGGTCGCCGCCGACGACATCCCGCCCACCTCGCACGCGGTGCCGCTGCAGAACGTGTTCCGGCCGGACGTCCGTCGTCCCGGCCTCACGCAGGAGCAGGCCCTGTCGGGTGCACCCGCCTCCGAGGAGGGCCGCTTCCGCGTCCCGCAGATCCTGGGGGAGGAGGCCTGATGTCGGATCTCACCCGCCTCACCGCGGCCGACCTGGCCGAGAAGATCCACTCCCGCGAGGTGTCGGCCGTCGAGGTCGCGCAGGCCCATCTGGACCGCATCGCCGCCGTCGACGGGGATGTGCACGCGTTCCTGCACGTCGCGTCCGAGGCAGCGCTGGAGTCCGCGTCGCTCGTCGACGCCTCGATCGCGGCGGGCACGGCGCCCGCATCGCCGCTGGCCGGCGTGCCGCTGGCGCTCAAGGACGTGTTCACCACGTCCGACATGCCCACCACGGCGGGCTCGAAGATCCTCCAGGGCTGGCGCCCGCCCTACGACGCCACGCTCACCGCCCGGCTGCGTGCCGCGGGCATCACGATCCTCGGCAAGACGAACATGGACGAGTTCGCGATGGGTTCGTCCACCGAGTACTCGGCCTACGGCGTCACCCACAACCCGTGGGACCTCGAGCGGGTCCCCGGCGGCTCGGGCGGCGGCTCGGCCGCCGCGCTCGCCGCGTTCGAGGCGCCGCTGTCGATCGGCACCGACACCGGTGGCTCGATCCGCCAGCCCGCCGCGTTCACCGGCACGGTCGGCGTCAAGCCCACCTACGGTGGCGTCTCCCGCTACGGCCTCATCGCCTGCGCGTCGTCCCTGGACCAGGGCGGGCCGTGCGCGCGCACCGTGCTCGACACCGCGCTGCTGCACGAGATCATCGCCGGGCACGATCCGCTGGACTCGACGTCCATCGACGCGCCGGTGCCGGCCGTCGTCGAGGCGGCGCGGCGGGGCGCGAACGGCGACCTGTCCGGCCTGCGCGTCGGCGTCGTCCGCGAGCTGGGCGGCGAGGGCTACCAGCCCGGCGTCCGGGCCTCGTTCGAGGCCGCGCTGCGCCAGCTGGAGAAGCTGGGCGCCGAGATCGTCGAGGTGAGCGCCCCGCACTTCGAGTACGGGCTCGCGGCCTACTACCTGATCCTGCCGAGCGAGGTCTCGTCCAACCTCGCCCGGTTCGACGCCATGCGCTACGGGCTGCGCGTCGACCAGGGCGCGTCGGCGGAGGAGGTCATGGCCGCCACCCGCGAGGCCGGGTTCGGCCCCGAGGTCAAGCGCCGCATCATCCTCGGCACCTACGCGCTGTCCTCGGGCTACTACGACGCCTACTACGGGCAGGCGCAGAAGGTGCGCACGCTCATCGCGCGCGACTTCGCCGCGGCGTTCACCCAGGCCGACGTGCTCGTCTCGCCGACCACGCCCACCACGGCGTTCCCGATCGGCGACAAGGTCGACGACCCGCTGGCCATGTACCTCAACGACCTGGCCACGATCCCGACCAACCTGGCCGGCACCGCCGCGATGTCCGTGCCGTCCGGGCTGTCGGACGACGGGCTCCCCGTCGGCCTGCAGATCATGGCGCCTGCGCTCGGCGAGGCCGTGATGTACCGGGTGGGTGCTGCCTACGAGTCCACGCGCGAACCCCTCGTCGCCCCGGAGGTTGCCCGATGACTGCTCCCACGCTGGTCGGCTTCGACGACGTCGTCGAGCGCTACGACCCGATGCTCGGGCTCGAGGTGCACGTCGAGCTCAACACCAACACCAAGATGTTCTGCGGCTGCCCCACCGAGTTCGGCGCGGAGCCCAACACCCAGGTCTGCCCGACCTGCCTGGGCATGCCGGGCGCGCTGCCGGTGGTGAACCGCACCGCGGTGGAGTCGGCGATCCGCATCGGGCTGGCCCTGAACTGCGACATCGCCCCGTGGGGCCGGTTCGCGCGGAAGAACTACTTCTACCCGGACATGCCGAAGAACTTCCAGACGTCCCAGTACGACGAGCCGATCGCCGTAAACGGGTACCTCGACGTCACCCTCGACGACGGGACGGTCTTCCGGGTGGAGATCGAGCGCGCGCACATGGAGGAGGACACCGGCAAGTCGCTGCACGTCGGCGGGGCCACCGGCCGTATCCACGGCGCCGAGTACTCGCTGCTCGACTACAACCGTGCCGGCGTCCCGCTGATCGAGATCGTCACGAAGATGATCCCGGGCACCCGCGAGCGGGCGCCGGAGGTGGCGCGCGCGTACGTCACGGCGCTGCGCGACCTGATCAAGTCCCTCGGCGTCTCCGACGTCCGGATGGACCAGGGCTCGATGCGCTGCGACGTCAACCTGTCGCTCTCGCCGCGCGGCTCCGGGATCCTCGGCACGCGCAGCGAGACCAAGAACGTCAACTCGCTGCGCTCGGTGGAGCGCGCCGTCCGCTACGAGATGTCGCGGCACGCGGGCATCCTCGACGCGGGCGGGAAGGTCGTCCAGGAGACACGGCACTTCCAGGAGGACACGGCCAGTACCCGGTCCGGGCGGATCAAGGAGACCTCGGAGGACTACCGGTACTTCCCGGAGCCCGACCTCGTCCCGATCGCGCCGCCCGCCGAGTGGGTCGAGGAGCTGCGCGGCACGCTGCCGGAGCTGCCCTGGGCCCGCCGCGCGCGGCTGCAGGCGGAGTGGTCGCTGTCGGACGAGGAGCTGCGTGACCTGGTCAACGCCGGCGCGCTCGACCTCATCGAGGCCACCGTCGCCGCCGGCGCGCCCGCAGGCGACGCCCGGTCCTGGTGGGTCGCGTACCTGGCGCAGCAGGCCAACACCCGCGGGGTCGCCCTCGACGCGCTGCCGATCACCCCGGAGGCCGTCGCCCGCGTCATCGAGCTCGTCGCGTCGGGAGAGCTGAACAACAAGCTCGCCCGCCAGGTCGTCGACGGCGTCCTCGACGGCGAGGGCACGCCCGACGAGGTGGTCGAGAAGCGCGGCCTCGAGGTCGTCTCCGACGACGGCGCCCTCGTCGCCGCGGTCGACGAGGCCCTCGCCGCCCAGCCCGACGTGGTGGAGAAGATCAGGGGCGGCAAGGTCCAGGCCGCCGGCGCGATCGTGGGCGCGGTGATGAAGGCGACGAAGGGGCAGGCCGACGCCAAGCGCGTCCGCGAGCTGATCATCGAACGCTGCGGCTGAGAGCGCTGCGGCTGAGAGCGCTGCGGCTGAGAGCGCTGCGGCTGAGCTCGGCTCTCAGTCCTCCGTGCCCACGTTCTTCTTCTGGTCGACGATGGTCTGGCGGTGCGGCGTGACCCAGATGATCACGCGCTCGGACTTGATGTTCTCATCCGGGTAGTCCTCACCGGTGTACTTGCGGGAGAGCTCGTTGATGTGCTCGCGAGCCTCCGGCCCGGTGGTGGTGCGGTCCACCTCGCCTCGGACCTCCGCGTACCGGTAGGGGTTGTCCTCGTCGCGGATCAGCACCGTGATGCGCGGGTCCTTCTGCACGTTGCGGTACTTGGCCCGGTGCACCTCGGTGTTGAGCACCACCTGACCGTCGCGCACGCCCACCCAGATCATGTGGGCCTGCAGGCGTCCGCTGGGGAACACGGTGGTGATGGTGGCGAAGTTCCTGCCGTTCGCCAGCTCCTCGGTGACGGGGTGCAGCTCGGGTCCGTTCCTGGTGTCAGCCATGCCCCGGGAGTTGACAGCAAAGCAGCCGGCCAAACGCGGTCCGCGGTCCGGACTCTGGCTCGGCCCACCGTCAACGGCGCTTCGCCGGGCGGAAGGTCCACGACAGCCCCAGCGCCACGAAGCCCAGCACCAGGCACACGACGGCCGCGGTCGACAGTTTCAGCACCACCAGCACCGACGTCCCGACGAACAGGAGGACGGCGGCGAGCCGCAGGGGGGTGGCGAGCTGGGCGCGGTCCTTCACGGGAGGCAATTCTAGGCGGCGCTGGCCCCGCCCCCCGCGGGCGGCTGGATCCGGATCACCCGGTCGTCGCTGGCCACCGGCTTCCCGCCCGCCTTGTTCACGGTGCCGAGCCACAGCAGGCCGTCGGGGGCGGGGGCGGCGGCCGACAGCCGGCCGTAGGTGTTGACCAGGATCGTCTCCGGGGCGCCGGTGAACCCGCCGTGCTGGCCGGGGTGCAGGACGTACAGCGCGGCCCCGCCCGCCTCCGCGATCGTGACGACGCCGGGCTGCGCCATGCACCCGGCGACGCCGGGACGGGTGGGCCAGGTCCAGGCCGGCGCGGGCAGCGGGCCGGGCACGAGCTCGTGCAGCACGTCCTCGGTGGGGGTGCGGTCGGTGATCCAGGTGATCGTCGACTGCGGGTCGATGCAGATGCCGCCGGGCGCGTGCAGCCCGGTGCTCAGGACGGGCGAGCCCGCCGTGGGGTTGCCGGTGCCGGGACGGCCCAGGGTGTCGATGCGCAGCACCTTGCCGGCCAGGGACCCGGGCGCGTTCGGGTCGCCGCCAGCGTCGCCGGTGGCCACGAGCAGCGATCCGTCGACGTCGACGCCGAGCGCCCCGCCGTTGTTCCTCGCACCGCGCGGGATGCCGGCCAGCACGGGCTTGACGGGCTCGCCCGGGGCGAGGCGGACGACGCGGTTGTCGGTGGGGGTGGTGATGTAGGCGTAGAGGAGCTGGTCCTCCGCGTACCCGGGGGAGAGGGCGAGGCCGGTGAGCCCGCCATCGCCCGTCGCGTCCACGGGCACGGTCGTGACGAGCACCGGGTCGCGGCCCTTGGTGACGCGCAGGATGCGGCCGGTCGTGCGCTCGCCCACGAGCGCGGTCCGGGCGTCGGGCAGCACGGCGATGGCACCCACCGGGTTGAGGCACGTGGCGATGACCTGCGGGTCGGGGTCGGCGCACGGCGACGGCGCCCCCGGCGCCCCGCTCGAGGCCGCTCCGCCGGACGGAGGCGTGTTCGGGGTGCTGGGTTCCTGGACGCTGGGCGGCCCGCCGAGCTCGCCCGCGCCCTCGATCTTCGGCTGCCAGTCGCGCGGGCCGTCGTCGGGGAAGGTGGCGCACCCGGCCAGGAGGAATCCGAGCAACCCGACGGCCAGGCCGCGCCTCACTCGACTCCCCACGGCGTCCAGGCTAGGTGGAGCCGGGTGAGCGGTCCGTGAGTACCGTCCATGTCATGGTCGACATCGCTGTTCTCGTTCCCCACGAGGAAGGCGTCGCGGCGCTTGCGGACGTCCCGGGCGTCACGGCAGTGCGCTACGACCCGTCCGGTGAGATGCCTCCCGAGGCGGCGACGGCGCAGGTGCTGGTGCCGCCGTTCCTCGCGAACGCCGAGGCCGTGGCGCTGGCGTCGCAGGTGCCCGGCCTGAAGCTGGTGCAGCTGCTCACCGCGGGTGCGGAGAACTGGGTGGGGCGGCTGCCCGACGGTGTCGCGCTGTCGGACTGCCGCGGTGCGCACGGCGGGGCCACCGCGGAGTGGATCGTCGCCGCGATGCTGGCGGTCTACCGCGAGCTGCCCCGTTTCGTCCGCCGCCAGGACGAGGCCCGCTGGGACCAGCGGCAGACCGGCGAGCTCGCCGGCAAGAAGGTGCTCATCGTCGGGGCCGGTGACGTCGCGGAGAACACGGTGCGCAGGCTCGCACCGTTCGGTGTGGAGACGACGCTGGTGGGCCGCCGCGCCCGCGACGGTGTCCACGGCATCGACGAGGTGCTCGACCTGCTCCCGCACCACGACGCCTGCGTGGTGATCGTGCCTCTCACCGAGGACACCCGGGGCCTGGTGGACGCGGCGTTCCTGGCCGCGATGCCCGACGGCGCGCTGCTGGTCAACGCTGCGCGCGGGCCCGTCGCCGACACCGACGCGCTCACCGCCGAGCTCGACAGCGGACGGCTGCTCGCGGCCGTCGACGTCACCGACCCGGAGCCGCTGCCCGCCGACCACCCGCTCTGGAAGTCCCCCGGCCTGCTGCTCACACCGCACGTCGGCGGTAGCGTGCCGGCGGCCATGCGTCGCGCGTACGGGATCGCCGTGGAGCAGATCGCCGCGTTCGCGCGCGGCGAGAAGCCGTCGAACCTCGTCGAGAACGGGTACTGAAGCGCCTACCGGGCTAGTCTCCCCGTCCATGAGCGACCTGCCGACGACGACCGTCCCGGGCCCGGGCGGCTACGGCGAGGAGCCGACGAAGACCCGGCCCACCCGCCGTCCCCTGAACTGGAACGGGGGCACGGACATCGGCCTGCTGCTTCTGCGGTTCGCGGTCGGCGGGGTGTTCTTCGCCCACGGGGTCCAGAAGATCTTCGGGCTGTGGGGCGGCGTCGGGGTCGGCGCCTTCTCCCGGATGCTCGCCGGCTACGGCTATCACCAGGCGGGCACGCTGGCGTGGGTCACCGGGATCGCGGAGCTGGTCGGCGGTGCGTTCGTCGTGCTCGGGGTGGTCACGCCGTTGGCAGCCGCAGGGTTGCTCGCCATCATGATCAACGCGGTGCTGGTGAAGCTGGGCAACGGCTTCTTCCTCACGGGGCCGTCGGGGTCCGACGCCGTCGAGTTCGACGTCGTGCTCGGCCTGGCCTCGGCGGCGCTCGTGTTCACCGGCCCCGGCCGGATCGCCCTGGACAACGGCCGTGCCTGGCACCGGCGCCCCGCGTCGTGGGGCGTGCTGGCGCTCGTCGTCGGCGTCGCGGCGGCGGTGCTGGTGCGCATCCTGCTGCGTCAGCCGGCGTCCTGACCCCCGATTCCGCCTGGCTCCCCGCGGTCGGCCGTGCGCTCGGCGGCACACCGCGGGTGGTCGGCCGCACACAGCTGACCGGCGGGTACGTCGCCGACGCCGTCGAGCGGGTCGACCTCGACCTCGACGGGCGCGCGGTCCCGGTGGTGCTCAAGGCGGCATCGCCGGTGGAGGTGGCCGCGATGCGCGCGGTCGCGGTGGTCCGCGAGACCGCCGTCGGCCGCCCGCTCGCCGTGGGCGCCGGGTGGGTCGTGCTGCCCTTCGTGGACGCGCCGCCGCTCGCGGACGGCGTCCCGGTGCCGGACGCGGTGTGGGACGGCCTCGCCCACATCCACGCGCACTGGTGGCGCAAGCGCCCTCGCGGCGTGCCGGTGGTGGACGGTCCGTGGTGGGCGTCGCTGTGTGACCGGACGCTCGTCGCCGTCCGCGGTGGCCTGTGCCGCACCGGCGACCCGGCCTACGCCGACGCCGAGCGCGCCCTCGTCGCGTGGCGGGAGGAGCCCCGCATCCGCCACGCTCTGGCGGTGCTGCCCCGCACGCTCGTCCACGGGGACGCCCACCGCGGCAACGTCCTCGGCGAGGTGCTCATCGACTGGGGCAACGCCCGTGTCGCCCCCGGGGGACTCGACCTCGCGGTCCTGCGCGCGCAGGGGGCGGTGGTGCCCGCGCGGTACGGGGACCTGGTGGCGGAGCTGGCCGGCGCCCGCGCCCCCGCGTGGGAGGCGCGCTGGGCCGACGTGCACGTCAATGTCCAGTACCTGGGCTTCGCCGCCGATCACCTGGGCCGGGACCGGGTGGCGGAGATGACGGCCGCGGCCGCGACGGCGCTGGAGGAGCTCGAGCCGTGATGCCGGTCCCGGCGCGGGACGCGGCTACGGATCGAGCGTGGCGACCGGGTTCAGCTGGTGTGATCGCCGAGGCTGCCGTGGTTCCGCCGGCGACCCGAACCGCTGCGCGCTGATCATGAGGCGGCGGACGACGAGTGCGCAGTGGGTGCGGCCGTCACCGCAACCAGTGCGCGTCGATCACGGTTCGTCGCCGGTCGCGCGGTGAGGTGCGCTGGTTCCGGCCGGGACCGGAACCAGCGCCCCCTCGGGCTCAGGGGACCCGGCGGACCGCTCCCGTGTGCGCGCTCGTGGCCAGGGCCGCGTACGCGCGCAGGGCCTTGGAGACGGGGCGCTCGCGGTCCTTCGGCTGCCACGGGCGCTCGCCGGCGTCCATCTTCTGGCGACGCTCGGCGAGCACGTCCTCAGGCACCTGCACCTCGAGCGTGCGGGTCCTGACGTCGATGAGGATCGTGTCGCCGTCCTCGATCAGGCCGATCACGCCACCGGCCGCGGCCTCGGGGGAGATGTGCCCGACCGAGATGCCGCTGGTGCCGCCGGAGAAGCGGCCGTCGGTGATGAGCGCGCAGACCTTGCCAAGGCCCGCGCCCTTGAGGAACGCGGTGGGGTGCAGCATCTCCTGCATCCCCGGCCCGCCGGACGGGCCCTCGTAGCGGATGACGATCACGTCGCCGGGCTGCACCTGCTTGGTGAGCACGAGCGACACGGCCTCCTCCTGGCTCTCCACCACGCGGGCGGGGCCGGAGAAGTTCCACAGCTCCTCGTCGATGCCGGCGGTCTTGATCACGGCGCCGTCGGGGGCGATGTTGCCGCGCAGCACCGCGAGGCCGCCCTCCGCGGTGTAGGCGTGCTCCTTGTCGCGGATGCAGCCGGACGCGGCGTCGGTGTCGAGCGAGGACCAGCGGTTCTCCGTGGAGAAGGCCTGCGTGGTGCGCACCCCGCCGGGGGCGGCGTGGAACAGCTCCACGGCCGTCTCCGACGGCGACTCCGCGCGGACGTCCCACTCCGAGAGCCACGCCTCCATCGACGGGGAGTGCACGGTGTGGACGTCGGTGTGCAGCAGCCCGGCGCGCCACAGCTCGCCGAGGATGGCGGGGATGCCACCGGCGCGGTGGACGTCCTCCATGTGGAAGTCGGAGTTGGGCGCCACCTTCGACAGGCACGGCACGCGGCGCGACACGGCGTCGATGGCGGCGAGGTCGAAGTCGATCTCGCCCTCCTGCGCGGCGGCGAGGATGTGCAGCACCGTGTTGGTGGAGCCGCCCATCGCGACGTCGAGCGCCATGGCGTTCTCGAAGGCGTCACGGGTGGCGATGTTGCGGGGCAGCGCGGACGCGTCGTCGTCGCGGTACCAGCGGGTGGCCAGGTCCATGACGGTGCGCCCGGCCTGCAGGAACAGCTCCCGGCGGGCGGCGTGCGTGGCCAGCGTGGAGCCGTTGCCGGGCAGGGCGAGTCCGAGGGCCTCGGTGAGGCAGTTCATCGAGTTGGCGGTGAACATCCCGGAGCACGAGCCGCACGTGGGGCACGCGGAGCGCTCGACGACATCGAGCCCTTCGTCGTCCACCTGCGGGGACGCCGACGCGGAGATCGCGGTGATGAGGTCGGTGGGCGCCTGTGCCACCCCACCGACGACCACGGCCTTGCCGGCCTCCATCGGACCGCCGGAGACGAACACGGTGGGGATGTTGAGGCGCATGGCGGCGTTGAGCATGCCGGGCGTGATCTTGTCGCAGTTGGAGATGCAGACCAGTGCGTCGGCGGCGTGGCCGTTGACCATGTACTCGACCGCGTCGGCGATGACCTCGCGGCTGGGCAGCGAGTAGAGCATCCCGCCGTGGCCCATCGCGATGCCGTCGTCGACGGCGATGGTGTGGAACTCCTTGGCGACGCCGCCGGCCTCGCGGATGGCGCCCGCGACGAGCTCGCCCATGTCCTTGAGGTGCACGTGGCCGGGCACGAACTGGGTGTAGGAGTTGGCGATGGCGACGATCGGCTTGCCGAAGTCGCTGTCGGTCATGCCGGTGGCGCGCCAGAGCGAACGCGCTCCGGCGGCGTTGCGACCATGGGTGGTGACGCGGGAACGCAGGGCGGGCATCAGGCTTCTCCGGCCGGGTCGGGCAGCCTGCCACCGCTGACGGCGGCGAGCTGGGGCAGGTCACGAACTCCGACGGCGGGGAGCGGTAGCTCGGCACCGTCGCTCAGCATCGCGCTGATCCGGTGCCCAGATCCCTTGGACGAGCCGAGTCGCAGCGAGCTGATCTCCGACCACGGTACGCGCCGCCCGCCGATGATCCTCCGAACGGTCAGCGCCTCGCCGTCGACGGTGGTGCGCACGCGCAGCACCCACACCGCCATCGCGATCGGCACCAGGTAGAGCAGCCACAGGAACGGTGCCGCGAACGCCACCGGCGTGAAGCAGAAGGCGATGGCCACCGCGCCGAGGACGGCGAGGGGGGACGTGCGGAAGACGGCGCTGGGGGCGGCGTCCTCGGGGAGAGAGGTCACCGCGCCATCGTCGCACTTGACCCCTGATGTGCGCCGTGTCACACTCCCTAATCGTGTTAGGAAAAACTACGGTCAGTTGGCAGGGCAAACGGCGTGAGGGAGCCCGCCGGGAGATCCTCGCCTCCGCGTGGGCGGTCGCCCGCGAGCACGGCGTCGCCGCGCTGACGCTGCGGCAGGTGGCCGAGCGCGTCGGCATGCGCGCGCCGTCGCTGTACTCCCACTTCGACTCCAAGCACGCGATCTACGACGCGATGTTCGGTGAGGCCTGGGCCGAGTTCGAACAGGTGATGGGCGCAGTGGTGCCGCCGTCGTCACCGCGGGCACTGGTCCGCCTGATGTGCCGCACGTTCTTCGAGTTCGCGACGTCCGACCTCGCACGCCACCAGCTGATGAACATCCGCACCGTCCCGGACTTCACCCCCAGCGAGGAGAACTACCGCCCGGCGGTCCGGGTCTACGAGCGGATGACGGAGCTCTTCGCGGGCGTCGGGGTGGCCGATCCCGCCGACCTGGATCTCTACACAGCGGTCGTCAGCGGCCTGGTCGACCAGCAGTGGGCCAACGACCCCGGAGGCACGCGTTGGGCCCGGCTCGTCGACCGCGCGAGCGACATGTACGCCGACGCCATCGGACTTCCGGAGGAACCGACATGACCACCACCGCAGCGCCGTCCGCGACGGGGATCCGACGGTCTGTCCTCGACCGCGCCACCGCCATGCGCCTCGCCGCCGACGAGTACGCGCGCTACCTCGACCAGTTGCGCTCCCTCGACGCGGGCGACTGGTCCCGGCCCACCGAGTGCCCCGGCTGGGACGTGCGTGCGATGGCCACCCACAACCTGGGGATGGCCGAGATGGTCTGCTCGATGCGGGAGTACGCACGGCAGAACGCCGGCGCCGCCCGAAAGGGCGGGAAGTTCATCGACGCGCTCACCTCGGCCCAGGTCGAGGAACGTGCGGCGCTGACCCCGCGGCAGATCATGGACCGCTATGCCGCCCTCGTCCCGCGAGCCGCACGCGGGCGCCGCCGCCGATCGGTGCAGATGGGGTGGCTGCCGATGCCGGTCATCCAGACGTACAACGGAATCGGCGAACGCTGGGCGTTCGGGTTCGTCTTCGACACGGTCCTGACCCGCGACACCTGGATGCACCGCGTCGACACCGCTCAGGCGGTCGGCCGCCCGGTGGTGCTCACCCCGGAGCACGACGGTGTCCTGGTGGCCGACGTCGTCGCCGAGTGGGCGCAGCGGCACGGCCGCCCCTACGCGCTCACGCTCACCGGCCCGGCCGGTGGCGCCTGGTCGCACGGGGCCGGGGGTCCCGTCCTCGAGCTCGACGCCGTCGAGTTCTGTCGCACGATCTCCCGCCGGATCCCCGGCGAGGGCCTGCTCGACTGCGAAGTCCCGTTCTGAGGAGAGTCGGACGATCACCACGAGCCGCGTCGCCGCCGACACCGTCGCCCTGTCCGAGGCCCTGCCGGGGCCGGGCGGGATGGTGCTGCCCGTCAACGCCTACTGCCTGCTCGGCTCCGAGCCGACGCTCGTCGACACCGGGATGTCACCGGACACCGAGGGGTTCCGCGCCGCGCTGTGGAACCTCGTCGACCCGGCCGACCTCCGCTGGATCGTCGTCACCCACGATGACCGCGACCACACCGGAAGCCTGCGCGCGATCCTGGACGAGGCCCCGCAGGCCACCGTCGTCACCCACTTCGTCAGCATGGCCAAGATCGGCGAGGACGGGCCGCTGCCGCTCGACCGGCTCCGGCTGGTCAAGCCCGGCGACCGCCTGGAGATCGGCGACGACGTGCTCGACGTCTTCCGCCCGCCGCTGTACGACAGCCCGGGCACGCTCGCCTTCCACGCGCAGCGCCGGGGCATGTGCTTCAGCTCCGACTGCCTCGGGGCCTTCCTGCCCGGCTCGGTCGACCTGGCCGCGAGCAGCGAGGACGTGCCGGCGGCGGAGTACGACGCCGGCGTCGCCGTGTTCGCTTCGGCGAACAGCCCGTGGATGCACGACGTGGCTCCCGACCGCTGGCAGGCGGGCGTCGCCGACCTGCGGCGCCGGGGCATCACGACGCTGCTGAGCACCCACGGGCTGCCGGTCGACCGGGGCCTCGACCGGCTCTACGGGACGGCGGCGGGGCTGCAGACGGGCCCGGCGTTCGAGGCTCCCGGCCAGGAGTTCGTCGACGCGATGCTGGTCATGTCCGGCGGCTGAGTCATGTCCGGCGGCTGGGGCCGTCCGGTCAGCTCCACGCGGCGACGACCGGCGCCGGCCCCGCGCCGAACAGGACGAGCCCGCCGAGCACCACCGTCGCGTAGAGGTGGCGGCGACCCCGACCCGGGAGACGGCGACGCGTCCGTCCACGAGATGGGGCACGAGGCACGTCCGCGGTTCCGCGTCCCACGTTCTGGTACTTGCGTCCCACTGGGTTGACGGTCCGACGCAGCGGCGGCTACCGTCCTCGCATGTCGTTCTCCCGGATGCTCGTACTTCGCAGGCGCGTCCACGCCTGATCGAGCATTCGGTCGTCGACGCGCCACCCTCGTACTGCCGTTCGGCGGTCGAGGGTTTTTTCATGCCCTGACCTTGATAGTCACGCAACACAGCGAGGCAGATCGCAGATGACCACCGCAACGCCCCGTCCCGCAGGGCCGCGCCCGGCACCGCCGCCCGGACGTGCTGCCCAGCAGGCCGCCCCGGCGGGACCCCGCGCCGACGGCCCCCGCTTCGACGCCGTGCCGATGACCGGCGCGCAGTCGCTCGTGCGCTCGCTGGAGGAGGTCGGCTGCGAGGTGGTGTTCGGCATCCCCGGCGGCACCATCCTCCCGGCCTACGACCCGCTGCTGGACTCCACGCGCGTGCGGCACGTCCTCGTCCGCCACGAGCAGGGCGGCGGCCACGCGGCCACCGGGTACGCGCAGGCCACAGGCAAGGTCGGCGTCTGCATGGCCACGTCCGGCCCGGGTGCGACGAACCTCGTCACCCCCATCGCCGACGCCCACATGGACTCGATCCCGATCGTCGCGATCACCGGGCAGCAATCCCGCCCGCTGATCGGCACGGACGCCTTCCAGGAAGCCGACATCACCGGCATCACGATGCCGATCACCAAGCACAACATGCTGGTGACCGACGCGAAGGACATCCCGCGGGCGATCACCGAGGCATTCCACCTGGCGAGCACCGGGCGTCCGGGGCCGGTCCTGGTGGACATCCCGAAGGACGTCCTGCAGGAGCAGACGACCTTCACCTGGCCCGCCGAGATGAAGCTGCCCGGCTACCGGCCGACGACCCGGCCGCACGGCAAGCAGATCCGCGAGGCCGCCAAGCTCATCTGCGCCGCCAAGCAGCCGGTGCTCTACGTCGGGGGCGGCGTGCTCAAGGCGTCGGCGTCGGCCGAGCTGCTGGAGCTCGCCGAGTCCACCGGCATCCCGGTCGTCACCACGCTGATGGCGCGCGGTGCGTTCCCCGACAGCCACCCGCAGCACGTCGGCATGCCCGGCATGCACGGCACCGTCACCGCGGTGGCCGCGATGCAGGAGGCCGACCTGCTGGTGGCGCTCGGCTCACGCTTCGACGACCGCGTCACCGGCGTGCTGTCGAGCTTCGCGCCGCACGCCCAGATCGTCCACGCCGACATCGACCCGGCCGAGATCTCGAAGAACCGCCGCGCGGACGTCCCGATCGTGGGCGACTGCAAGGAGGTCATCGTCGAGCTGATCGAGGCCGTCGCCGCCGAGCGCGCCGAGCACGGCCGCGCCGACCTGGCACCGTGGTGGGCTCGGCTGGACTCGCTCCGCGAGACCTACCCACTGGGCTACGACTGGCCGGCCGACGGCTCGCTGTCGCCCGAGTACGTGATCGAGCGGATCGGCCAGATCGCAGGCCCGGACGCGGTGTACGTCGCGGGGGTCGGGCAGCACCAGATGTGGGCCGCCCAGTTCATCAAGTACGAGAAGCCGCGCTCGTGGCTCAACTCCGGCGGCCTCGGCACGATGGGCTTCGCGGTGCCCGCCGCGATGGGCGCCAAGATGGCCCGCCCCGACGCCGTGGTGTGGGCCATCGACGGCGACGGCTGCTTCCAGATGACCAACCAGGAGCTCGCCACCTGCGCCATCGAGGGCATCCCGATCAAGGTCGCCGTCATCAACAACGGCAACCTCGGCATGGTGCGGCAGTGGCAGAACCTCTTCTACTCCGGGCGCTACTCGCAGACCGACCTCGGCACGCACAAGCACCGCATCCCCGACTTCAAGCTGCTCGCCGAGGCCATGGGCTGCGTCGGGCTGCGTGCGGAGTCGAAGGCGGACGTGGACCGCGTCATCCAGCAGGCGATGGAGATCAACGACCAGCCGGTGGTCATCGACTTCGTGGTCGGTGCCGACGCCCAGGTGTGGCCGATGGTCGCGGCGGGCACCGGCAACTCCGAGATCATGGCGGCGCGCAACATCCGCCCGCTGTTCGACGGCGACGAGCTGGCCGCAGGCGTCGACGAGGTCGCCGCGGCCACCGCTGAGGCCCAGACCGACTCAGCACAGGGAGACCACGAGTCATGATCGAGCGCCACACCCTGTCGGTGCTGGTGGAGGACAAGCCCGGTGTGCTCGCCCGCGTTTCGGGGCTGTTCTCCCGGCGCGGGTTCAACATCGAGTCCCTCGCCGTCGGCCCCACCGAGCACCCCGACGTCTCGCGCATGACGATCGTCGTGGCCGTCGACGACTTCCCGCTCGAGCAGGTCACCAAGCAGCTCAACAAGCTGGTCCACGTCATCAAGATCGTGGAGCTCGAGCCGGCCGCGTCGGTGCAGCGCGAGTTGCTGCTCGTCAAGGTGCGGGCGGACGCCGGCGTCCGCAGCCAGGTGCTGGAGATCGTCGGCCTGTTCCGTGCGAAGGCCGTGGACGTCTCCCCGGAGGCGGTCACGATCGAGGCCACCGGCACCGCTGAGAAGATCTCCGCGCTGCTCAAGAACCTGGAGCCCTACGGCATCCGCGAGATGGTGCAGTCCGGCACGATCGCGGTGGGCCGTGGTCCCCGGTCGATCACCGCCGCCACCATCCGCTAGACCCACTCCTGTTACGACCCCACTCCTGTTACGACCCCACTTCGGAAGGAACCTTCCACCCGTCATGAGTGTGAACATCTACTACGACGACGACGCCGATCTGTCGATCATCCAGGGCCGCAAGGTCGCCGTGATCGGTTACGGCAGCCAGGGTCACGCGCACTCGCTGTCGCTGCGCGATTCCGGCGTCGACGTGCGCATCGGTCTGCCCGAGGGCTCGAAGAGCCGCCAGAAGGCGCAGGACGAGGGCCTGACGGTGGGCACCCCGGCCGAGGTCTCGGCGTGGGCGGACCTGATCATGATCCTGGCGCCGGACACGAAGCAGCGCTTCATCTACGCCGACGACATCGCCCCCAACCTGAAGTCCGGCGACGCGATCTTCTTCGGTCACGGCTTCAACATCCGCTACGACCTCATCAAGCCCCCGGCCGACGTCGACGTCGCGATGGTCGCCCCGAAGGGCCCCGGCCACCTCGTGCGCCGCCAGTTCGTCGACGGTAAGGGCGTCCCGGCCCTCATCGCCGTCGAGCAGGACCCCTCCGGTGGCGCCAAGGCGCTCGCCCTCTCCTACGCCGCGGCCATCGGCGGCGCCCGGGCGGGCGTCATCGAGACCACGTTCAAGGAGGAGACCGAGACCGACCTCTTCGGCGAGCAGGCCGTGCTCTGCGGCGGTGCCGCGGCGCTGGTCCAGACCGGTTTCGAGGTGCTCACCGAGGCCGGCTACGCCCCGGAGATCGCCTACTTTGAGTGCCTCCACGAGCTCAAGCTGATCGTCGACCTCATGTACGAGGGCGGCATCGCCAACGAGCGCTTCTCCATCTCCGACACCGCCGAGTACGGCGACCTCACCCGCGGCCCGCGCATCGTCAACGCGCAGACCAAGGAGGAGATGAAGAGGATCCTCGCCGAGATCCAGGACGGCCGCTTCGCCGCCGAGTGGGTGGCCGAGGACGAGGCCGGGCGCCCGAACTTCACCAAGCTCCAGCAGGAGGGTGCAGCGCACCCGATCGAGGAGGTCGGGGAGAAGCTCCGCGGCCTGATGAGCTGGGTGGGCAGCAAGGCCACCTGAGCCTGACGTCCCCATCTGCGCGCCGTTTTGCGTCTTCGCACCCTCCACGGAGGGTGCGAAGACGACAAACGGCGCGCAGATCCGTTTCCGGGTATCGCCCCGCTCACGCCGCCGGGACCCCGCCCGATCAGCGCCACTACCATCAGAGATCTAACCGCCGTCTATCCAGGAGCCCTGCAGCCGCCGTGAGCATCGCCGCCACCCGCCCTGTCGTCCTGCTCGCCGAGAAGCTCGCGCCGTCCGCGGTGGAGATGCTCGGCGACGACGTCGAGATCCGCCACGTGGACGGCACCGACCGCCCTGCGCTGCTGGCCGCGATCGCCGACGCCGACGCCATCCTCGTCCGCTCCGCCACCCAGGTCGACGCGGAGGCCATCGCCGCCTCCACGCGCCTCAAGGTCGTGGCCCGGGCCGGCGTGGGCCTCGACAACGTCGACGTCCCCGCCGCCACCGCCCGCGGCGTGATGGTCGTCAACGCGCCGACGTCCAACATCGTCTCCGCCGCCGAGCACGCCGTCGCGCTGATGCTCGCCGCCGCCCGCCACATCCCGGCCGCCGATGCCTCCCTGCGCGCGGGCAAGTGGGCGCGCAGCTCGCTGACCGGCGTCGAGATCAACGGCAAGGTCGCCGGCATCGTCGGCCTCGGCAAGATCGGCCAGCTCGTCGCGCAGCGCCTCTCCGCGTTCGGCGTCGAGCTCATCGCCTACGACCCGTACGTCGCACCGGCCCGCGCCGCCCAGCTCGGCATCGAGCTCGTGTCGCTCGAGGACCTGCTCCGCCGTGCCGAGCTGATCTCCATCCACCTGCCGAAGACTCCCGAGACCCTCGGCCTCATCGGCAAGGACCAGCTCGCCCTCACCAAGCCCGGCGTGATCATCGTCAACGCCGCGCGCGGTGGCCTGGTCGACGAGGACGCGCTGGCCGAGGCCGTGCGCAGCGGCCATGTCGGCGGCGCGGGCGTCGACGTGTACGTCAAGGAGCCCACCACCTCCAGCCCGTTGTTCGAGATCCCGCAGATCGTCGTCACGCCGCACCTCGGCGCGTCCACCGACGAGGCGCAGGACCGCGCGGGCACCGACGTCGCGAAGTCGGTGCAGCTGGCGCTGGCCGGCGAGTTCGTGCCGGACGCGGTGAACGTGCAGGTCGGCGGGGCCGTCGGCGAGGAGGTCTCGCCGTGGCTGCCGCTCGTGCAGAAGCTCGGCATCGTGCTGCAGGCCGTCGCGGGCCGTGTGCCCAGCTCGGTCACGGTCGACGTCGCCGGTGAGCTCGCCTCCGAGGACGTCTCGGTGCTGCAGCTCGCGGCCCTGCGCGGCGTGTTCACGCACGTCGTGGAGGACCAGGTCACGTTCGTCAACGTGCCGAGCCTGGCCGCGGAGCGCGGCGTCTCGGTGGAGCTGACCACCGCCCCCGAGAGCGAGAACCACCGCAGCGTCGTCCAGCTGCGCGCCGCGATGCCCGACGGCCAGTCGGTCACCGTCTCCGGCACGCTGACCGGCCGCGCGCAGGTCGAGAAGCTCGTCGAGGTCAACGGCCGCCACTTCGACCTGCGCGCCGAGGGCGAGGTGGTGCTCCTCGAGTACGCCGACCGTCCCGGTGTGATGGGCCGCGTCGGCTCGCTGCTCGGCGAGGCCGCGGTCAACATCGAGGCCGCCCAGATCAGCCAGACCACCGACGGCTCCGACGCGATCATGCTGCTGCGCGTGGACCGTCCGGTCGACCCGGGTGTGCTGGAGCCGATCGGCGCGTCGGTGGGTGCCAGCACCACGCGGCTGATCTCGTTCGACGACTAGTCCCCCGATAGGCGGGTGGTCCTGGGTCACCTGATCGGTTGTCGGCCCGTCCGGCAACTGATCACCCGCCGCCTCCCGTCCTAGGTTCCCTCCGCGACGCCGGACCCGTCGGCGCGCGGAGGGGGTGAACGGTGGCACTGTGCGTAGCGAACGCGCGGCGCTCGTCAGCGCAGTGCCGGTGGCGCACGGTGATCGCGGCGGTCGGGCTGGCGGTGATCACCATCGTCGGCCTGGCCGTCCCCGCAGCCGCGCAACCCGCCGCCGACGGGCCGCCGTCGCCGGTGTTCGTCGAGTTCGACCAGCCCTCCGCGCTGCAGGAGTACGACGTCCGGCGCGGCCAGGGCGCGGCGCTCGCCCAGGGCGCGGCCAGGGCGGCGCGGGCCCTCATCACCGAGACCACCGACTCGCTCCTCGCAGCCTTCCGCGGCGCCGAGGGCACGAGCGAGATCTTCCGGACGAGCAACGCGATCGCCGGCGTCGCGCTCGAGGCCACCCCGCAGACCATGCGGGCGCTCGCGTCGCGGCCGGGCGTGAAGTCGGTCCGTCGTATCACGCCGGCGCGGATCTCGGACGCGAGCGGCGACCAGCTCGGCCGTGTGGCGCAGGCCTGGCAGCAGACCGGGCGTCTCGGCACCGGCGTCCGCATCGGCGTCATCGACACCGGCATCGACTACACCCACGCCGACTTCGGCGGGTCCGGCACGGCCGCGGCGTACAAGGCGGTGAACCCGACGCGCGTGGACCCCGCGACGTTCCCGACGGCGAAGGTCGGCGGCGTCGACCTCGCAGGCGACGACTACGACGCCGACTCGACGGACCCCGCCCGCACCGTCCCGGTGCCGGACGCGAACCCGATCGACTGCGAGGGCCACGGCTCCCACGTCGCCGGCATAGCGGCGGGCTATGGCGTCACGGCCGACGGCGCGACGTTCCGCGGTGACTACTCCCGGCTCACGCCCGCTGCGCTGGACCGCATGCGCATCGGGCCCGGCGCGGCCCCCGGAGCCTCGCTCTACGCGATCCGGGTGTTCGGCTGCTCCGGCTCGACGGCGCTCACGCCGCTCGGCCTCGACCGGGCCCTCGACCCGAACGACGACGGCGACTTCTCCGACCGCCTCGACGTCGTCAACCTCTCGCTCGGCTCGTCCTTCGGCGCCGTCGACGACCCGGTGAACGACTTCGTCCACGTCCTCACCGCCAACGGCGTGCTCGTGGTGGCCGCGGCGGGCAACGGCGGCGACGTCTACGACGCGGGCGGCTCGCCCGGCAACAGCCCCGACGCGATCGGCGTGGCGAGTGTCCGCGACGCCGGCACGCTGCTCGACGGCGTCGAGGTGCAGGCACCGTCGTCGCTGGTGGGAGCGCTGGCCGGGCAGTACAGCCAGGCCTACGGCGGCTACGCCACGCTCGACGTCTCCGGTCCGGTGGTCGCGCCCGCCGCGACCGACGCCGAGGGCTGTGACCCCTACGAGGGCGCCGACGCGCCCCGGGTGCGTGGCGCCGTCGTCTGGCTGGAGTGGGACGACGACCCCGCGAAACGGGCGTGCGGGTCGGCCACCCGTGCCGACAACGCGCTCGCGGCCGGGGCGGTCGGCGTGCTGCTCACGTCCGCGATGACCGACTTCGGCGCAGGAGAGATCGAGGGCGACGCCGGCATCCCCGTCGTCCGGCTGACGGCTCCCGCGACGGCCGCGCTGCGCCCGCACGTGGGGGAGGCCCGCGTGCGGCTGGCGGGTGCGTTGCGGAAGACCCAGCAGGTCAGCGTGTCCTCGATCGAGGACAGCATCAGCGACTTCAGCTCCCGCGGTATGCGCGGTCCCACCGTGAAGCCCGACGTCGCGGCCCCGGGGGAGTCGATCACGTCGGCCGAGTCGGGGTCGGGCAACGACCGCGTCAGCGAGTCGGGGACGTCGATGGCGAGCCCGTTCGTGGCCGGCGTCGCCGCGCTGCTGCTCGAGGGGCACCCCGGCTGGACGCCCGCCGAGGTCAAGACGGCGATCATGAACACCGCCGACCCCGGCGTCTGGACCGGCGAGAACCACACCGGTCTGCGGCTCGCGCCGATGCGCGTCGGTGCCGGGCGGATCGACGCCGCGGCGGCGCTGGCCACGTCCGTCCTCGCGGGCAACGCCGACCAGCCCGGCGCCGTGAGCGTCACGTTCGGGACGGTCGAGGTGCCGCCCGGGCAGCCGTACGAGGCCCGGCAGCGGATCCGTGTGCGCAGCTCCGCGCTGATGCCGGCCCGGCTCGCGGTCGCCTACGAGCCCGTGACACGGATGCCGGGCGTGAGCATCGACGTGACGCCGTCGGAGGTGACGGCGATGCCGGGCCGCGACGCGACCGTCGAGGTCACCCTGCGCATCGACGACCCCACGGCGCTGCGCCGCACCGCCGACCCGACGCTCGCGATCGAGCAGGAGGGCCAGGCCCGCGACTACCTCGCCGACGCGTCCGGCCGCGTCATCCTCACCCCCGACGACGGGCACCGCGCGCCCGTGCGCGTGCCGGTGTCGGCGTCGCCCAAGCCGGTGTCGGCGCTGACCGCCACCCTCGCCGGTGACGCCGTGACGCTGCACGGCACCGGCGTGGACCAGGGCACCGGACGCGAGGCCTACCGCTCCCGTGTGGGGGTGTTCGCGCTCGCGACCACCAGCCCCGAGCTGCCCGTCTGCCTGTCGGCGACGGCCGTGTCGGGATGCGTCGCGAACGCCACCGGTCGCGGCGGCGACGTGCGCGAGGTGGGGCTCACGTCCACCGTCGCGGCGGCGCGGGCCGCCGGAAGTCCGGGCGCCGCGATGCTCGGGATCGCCGTCGCGACATGGGCCGACCTCTACAACGTCGGCTCGCTGACGCTGCCCGAGGCCCAGATCGACACCGACGGCGACGGCCGGGCCGACTTCTCCACGACGCTCGTCACGATCCCCGACACCGACGACCTCGTGGCCCGCACGGTCGACCTTCACGCGCTGCCCGAGCGCACGGTCGACATCGAGCCCGTCAACGGCTTCGACGGCGCCACCGACACCAACGTCTTCGACACCAATGCGTGGGTGTTGCCGGTGCACCTGGCCGCGCTGCGGATCGACCCCTCCGCGGCGTCGGCGCCGCTGCACGTGCGCGTGGTGGTGCACGGCGAGTACGGGCCGCCCGGCGGTCGGAAGGGCCTGGTCGACACGACGGCGGTCTCGGCCCCGTTCGACCCGATGGCGCCGCTCGTCACGCCCGCCGCAGGCGCGGACCCGTCGACGCTGCTGCTGCCGGCCGACGACGGCACGACGCTGACGGTCCCCGGTGCCGCCACCACGCCCCTCCTCGTGCTGCTCGGGCAGAACGGGACGGGGAAGCGGGTCAGCGTCCTCGGCGGCCCGCCACCCCTCCTCCCGACCCTCGGTGTGACGTCGACCCCCGAGGGCGGCGCGAGCCCGGGAGGGACGGTGCCCGTCCCGCCCGCGGCCCCGTCCCGGCCCGCGTCCTCGTCCCCGCTCCCGCCGACGTCACCGCCCACGTCACCGCCGACGCCGCCGCTGTCGTCCGGGGGAGGGCGGCCGTCGTCGGCGGTGGCGCCGGCGGGGGATCCGGCAGGGGCCCCACCCACCGCGCGGCCCACCACCACGGAGCCACCACCCTCCGCCGAGTAGACGACCACCCCGGCGCCGGACGGCAACGGCCGGCCCGGCGGCCATGATCACCACGTGTGCGCGGTCGGCGCCGGGTCCCGCCGGTCCTGCCACATGCGGTGATCTTCGTACGGCCGTGGCGGGGCGACCTCCCGCTCCGGCTCGGCCCCGTGGTGACCGGCCGAGCAGGGAGCGCCCCGACCGTGGTCGCCACTTTGGACCGGGGGGCGCCAGATCTGGCCGGTCTCGCCCACACCCGGTGATCACGGCCACCGCCCCGCCCGCCCGACGAGCCCTCGAACCACACCGACCTCCGCCCGCCCGCGAGCCCCAGGCGAGCCGCCGTCCCCCATCGCGAGTCGGCACGCCCGCACCTCGAGTCGACACGTCCGGGCACGCGAGTCGGCGAACCCCGCCCCACGGGTCGACACGCAGCGGCGCGTGATCCGGGTACTCCACGTACCACCGACCACCCATCGCGCGCCCACACGGCTCGTCGTGCCGACTCGCGCGCCACCTGGTGTCGACGCGCGGGGTGGGCCACCCGCGTGCCGTCGGGGCGCGCCCGGCGGGCACAATGCACCACTCGGGGCCTGTCGTGTCCGGCCACGGCCCATCGCTGCCGCCCGTAAGCCCGGGTTTCACCCGACAGGGCGACCACGATCGGGTGACGGGCGAACGGACGGCGCTGTGGCAGCCGGTAGCGTTCGGCGCGGCTCGTTCGGGTCGTGGTTGAAGAGTGGCAAGAGAGGACGAGAGGCATGCGCCTTGCGGTCATACCCGGCGACGGCATCGGGCCGGAGGTCATCGACGAGGCGCTGAAGGTCCTCAACGAGGTCTCCCCGGGCGCGGAGACCACGGAGTACGACCTCGGCGCCGCGCGCTGGCACTCCACCGGTGAGCTCCTCCCGGAGTCGGTCCTGACGGAGCTCCAGCAGCACGACGCGATCCTGCTCGGCGCGGTCGGTGACCCGTCGGTGCCCAGCGGGATCCTGGAGCGCGGGCTGCTGCTGCGCCTTCGCTTCGAGCTGGACCACCACGTCAACCTGCGGCCGGCCCGGCTGTACCCGGGTGTCCGCGGCCCGCTCTCGGGCAACGCCGAGATCGACATGGTGGTGGTCCGCGAGGGCACCGAGGGTCCGTACGCGGGCACCGGCGGCCTGCTCCGCAAGGACACCCCGCACGAGATCGCCACCGAGGTCAGCGTCAACACGGCCTTCGGCGTGGAGCGCGTGGTGCGCGACGCGTTCGGCCGCGCCGAGCGCCGTCCCCGCAAGCACCTCACGCTCGTCCACAAGACGAACGTGCTGACGTTCTCCGGGCGGCTGTGGTCGCGCATCGTCGAGGAGGTGTCGCTGGAGCACCCTGACGTGTCGGTGGCCTACCAGCACATCGACGCCACGATGATCCACCTGGTCAACGACCCGAGCAGGTTCGACGTGATCGTCACCGACAACCTGTTCGGCGACATCATCACCGACCTCGCGGGCGCCGTCACCGGTGGAATCGGGCTCGCGGCCAGCGGCAACCTCGACGTCAGCCGTCGCAACCCGAGCATGTTCGAGCCGGTGCACGGCAGCGCGCCCGACATCGCCGGGCAGGGCATCGCCGACCCGACCGCCACGGTGCTGTCCGTGGGACTGCTGCTGGAGCACCTCGGCCGCAGCGACCAGGCGAAGAAGGTCAACGCCGCCGTCGCCTTCGACCTCTCGACCCGCGCCCCCCAGGGGCCGGTCCGCACGACCGACGTCGGCGACCGGCTCGCGGCCCTCGCCTCCGGCTGAGAACCGGCAAGCCCGCGGGACCGACGGGGCTCACATCGACGGGGAGAGACCTCGACCGGCACCACGGGGTGCCAGCGCCAGCCGGGCTGCGGTGGAGGGCGG
>NZ_JAOPWR010000275.1 GCF_025965585.1 Pseudonocardia sp. | reverse complement strand
GGTGGCCGTGGGGGCGCTCGCCGCGGGGGCGGGGGGCGCGGCAGGGTCGGGGGTGGCCGCGGCAGGGGTGGCGTCGCCGTGCAGCTCGGCCCGGAGGATGCGGGCCGAACGGCCCAGGCTGCGCGCCGCGTCGGGGAGGCGCTTGGCGCCGAACAGCACGACGGCGATGCCGATCACGATGGCCCAGTGCCACGGGCTCAGTTCGCCCATTGTCCGTACCCCTTTCACGACGTTCCCGCCGTCCAGTCTGCACCCGTTCGACGCATGCGGGAACCGCGCCCCGACCGATGCGTGAATCATCCCGATTGTCGCGTGGATTCGTGCCGGAACGGCGCGTACACCCGGTTTCAGCAGCTCAGCCGACGGAGCGAGGGCCCCGCAGGCCACGGACCAGCACTCCGATGCCGACGATGAGCAGCACCACGCCGATCACCAACCAGAGGCGCGAGCCGCTCATGAAACTGCCGCCCGCGACGCCGGCGCCCTGCAGCGTCCACAATGCGCCGAGCAGGGCCAGGACGATGCCGATCACAACGGTGATCCCCCGGGTCATGGCGCGATGATGCTCTCATCGCGTCCGCGCGGCGAGGTGCGATCTTCGACACCCGGTAGAAAGTAGCCGTTCGGGGTCGGGCACAGTGGTCGGGTGACTCCAGCACTCGTCGCCCGGGCGTTCCGGATCGTCGCCGTCGCCGAGGCCTGCTCGTGGGCCTGCCTGCTCGTCGGGATGTTCGTCAAGTGGATCCTGCGGACCAGCGAGATCGGGGTGACCATCTTCGGCCCGATCCACGGCGGCCTGTTCATCGCCTACGTCCTCGTGACCGTGCTCGCCGCGCGGACCTTCCGCTGGAGCCTGCGCACCACTGTCGTGGCGCTGGTCGCGAGCATCCCGCCGCTGGCCACCCTGTGGTTCGAGCGCCGGGCGAGCCGGGAGGGAAGGCTCGACCCTCAGCTCTCGCCCGCCAGCGCCCGGTAGGCGGGGCGCAGCAGCTCGGTGACCCCGCGGCCGCGCACGCCGATGGGGAACTCCGGCACCTGGTCGAGCAGCGCGTCGGATGCCGTGACCGGGCCGGACGCGCGGGTGCGTGCCGCGTCGGCGAGGCCCGGCCCGGCGGTGAAGAACGCGTCCAGCACGTCGGCCAGCGGGGCAACGCCGTCGCCCGGCCCGCCCGGCCCGGCGGCCTCCCGGCGGGTGCGCAGGTCGTCCAGCAGCGTCTCGCGGTCGCGACCCCGCAGCTCCAGCATCGCGAACGGGTCGTCGTCGAACCGCTCCGCGAGGACGTAGCAGACCGCGGCCAGGTGCTTGCACGGGACGGCCTGGTCAGGGCAGCTGCAGTCCAGCGCCAGTTCGCGGGCCGATGCGGGGAACAGCGAGAGCCCGACCGCGTCGAACACTGCTTCGATCTCGCGGGGCATCTCCCCGGCCAGCAGCGCGGCCGCGAGCGAGGCGTCGGCGACCAGCGCGTCGGCGACCTGGCCCCACTCGGCCTTGCCGAACGCCGGCACCCCGACCCGCACCGCGTAAGGCTTGGGGCGGCTGCCCTGTACCTGGGCGGTGGCGCCGCCGGCGGCGACGTCGAGCGACACGATCTGGCCCTGGCGCGCGTAGCTGCGGCCGCGCGCCATCCGGCCGCCCACGACGATCGACTCCAGCACGGTCAGGAACCGTTTGGACCACCACGTGCGGGCCACCTCGCCGCGGGTGCTGTTGATCTGGATCCCGCCCTCGACCTTGCGCGGGCGGGTGCGTTCGGCGTCCAGCCACCAGGGGTCGGTCATGATGCTGATTCCGCGGGAGCGAGCATGTCGTCAGTCATCCTCGACGGCCCCTGCGTCCAGCGCGAACATCTCGCGCAGGGTGTCGGTGGAGAGCTCGGTGAGCCAGTTCTCGCCCTCGCCGACGACCATCCCCGAGAGCGCCTTCTTCTTGGTGATCATCGCGTCGATGCGCTCCTCGACGGTGCCCGGGCACACGAACTTGCGCACCTGCACGTTGCGGCGCTGACCGATGCGGAACGCGCGGTCGGTGGCCTGGTTCTCCACCGCGGGGTTCCACCAGCGGTCCAGGTGCACCACGTGGTTGGCCGCGGTGAGCGTGAGGCCGGTGCCGCCCGCCTTGAGCGAGAGCAGCATGACCGGCGGGCCATCGCCCTCCTGGAACCGGGCGACCATCTCGTCGCGCCGCTTCTTCGGCGTGCCGCCGTGCAGGAACGCGATGTCGGTGTCGAAGCGGGCCGAGAGGTGCGGCACGAGCATGTGGCCGAACTCGGTGAACTGCGTGAAGCAGAGCACGCGGTCGCCCTCGTCGAGGATCTCGCCGAGGATCTCCTCGAGCCGGATGACCTTGCCCGAGCGCCGCCCGACCGCCGACCCGTCGTGGAGCAGCTGGGCCGGGTGGTTGCAGACCTGCTTGAGCTTGGCCATGGCCGAGAGCACGTTGCCGCGACGCTGGATGCCTTGCGAGTCCTCGATCTTCTCCATCATGTCGTCGACGACCGTGCGGTAGAGCGACGCCTGCTCGGGCGTGAGCCGGTAGTGCTGGTTGATCTCGATCTTCTCGGGCAGGTCGTCGATGATCGTGGGATCGGTCTTGATCCGGCGCAGCAGGTACGGCCGGGTGATCGTGCGCAGGCGCTCGGCCGCCTCGGTGTCGCCGTGGCGCTCGACGGGGATGGCGTAGCGGGCGCGGAACGCGTCGGCCGTGCCGAGCAGGCCGGGGTTGAGCACGTCCATCACCGACCACAGCTCCGAGAGCCGGTTCTCCACCGGCGTGCCGGTGAGCGCCACGCGGTGCTCGGCGTCGAACCGGCGCACGGCCCGGGCGTGGGAGGCCCGGCTGTTCTTCACCGCCTGGGCCTCGTCGAGCACGAGCCGGCGCCAGCCGATCTCCGCGAGCTCGTCGGCGTCGCGGGTGGCGGTGGCGTAGGTGGTGACGACGATGTCGGACGCCCGGACCGCCGCCGTGAGCTCAGGCCCGTGCAGTCGGGTGGGGCCGTGGTGGGCGAGGATCCGCAGGTCGGGCGCGAACCGCGCAGCCTCCCGCTGCCAGGTGCCCACCAGCGACATCGGGCACAGCAGCAGGGTGGGGCCCTGCACCTGGTCGGACCTCTCGCGTGCCTCCAGGGCCAGCAGCTGCACCGTCTTGCCCAGGCCCATGTCGTCGGCGAGGCACGCGCCCAGCCCGAGCGAGGAGAGGAACGCCAGCCACGACAGGCCACGGGCCTGGTACGGGCGCAGGGTGGCGAGGAAGCCCGGCGGCGGCTCGACCGGGGTGATCGAGCGCTCGGCCCGGCCCTCGAGCAGGTCGCCGATCCACCCCTCGGCGTGGATCTCGGTGACGGGCAGCGGGACGTCGTCGTCGCCCGCCCAGTCGTCCGGATGGCGCTGGGCCAGCGAGAGGACCTCGGCGACGGTGGGCGTGGGGCGCTTGCGGCCGCGTCGGAGGAACTCCAGGCCCGCGCGCAGCCGGTCGGCGTCCACGGTGACCCAGCGGCCCCGCACCCGCACCAGCTCGGCCTTGGCCGCCACCAGCTCGGTGAGCTCCTCCTCCGACAGCTCCTCGTCGCCGACGGCCACCGACCAGCGGAAGTCGGCCAGCTCCTCGCGGCCGAGCCCGCCACGGGTGAGCACGCGGTCGGTGGGGGTGCTGCGGGCCGACAGGGACAGCCCGACGCGGCGCGAGCCGTCCCAGCCCGTCGGCAGCTGCACCCCGAAGCCGGCCTCGATGAGCAGCGGCGCGTCGACGGCGAGGAACCGGGCGGCGCCGCCGTTGTCGAGCTCGAGCATCTCTGGCCGGGCCGAGCGCAGGGCGGGCGCGAGCGCGGGCAGGACGAGGGCGGCGCGGCCGAGCTCGCCGAGCAGCAGGTCCTGCGGCTCGGCCACGAGCCGCTCGGCGCGGCCCGACCACACCTGCGCGGCGGGCAGGAGCAGGCTCGGGTCGGCCGTGGACTGCAGGAAGAACTCCAGGATCCACCGGGTGCCGTCGCCGGTCTGGTCTTCCGCGTCGTCACCCGGATCCGACGGGTCGTGCAGCGTGCGCACCTCCGAGAGCCGGAAGCTCGCCCGGCCCTCGCCGGTGGGGACGGTGCCGAAGCCGTCCCAGGCGCCCAGCTCATCGGCCAGGGTGTCGAGCTCGCGGGGGTCGACGTCGGCCACCCGCGCGTCGGGCGTGACCAGCGCGGCGAGCCAGGCCTCCGTGGCCGGCACCGGCTGCGAGGGCGGGGACGGCACGAGCGCCACGGGCTCGGGCGCGCGGGCGAGCCGGTCGCGCACGGCGATGTCGGTGAGCACGGCCAGCGCGTCCTCGACGTGCGCGCGCGGATCGCCGCCGAGCTGATCGCGGGGCCCGGTCTGCTCCGCCCGCGCCACCGGTGGCAGGGCTGCGACCAGCGCGTCGAGCGCCACGACGTCGAGCCCGCGCACCACCGGCCGCCAGCGCGCCAGTGCGACACCGCCCTCACGGACCAGTGTGGGCAGTACGCGCCCGCGGGCGGCGAGCTCGTCGGCCAGCTCGGCCACCGCCCGCAGGTGGGCGACCGAGGCGCCGTAGCGGGCCTCGTCGGCGGGATCGCCGAGCTCCGCGACGTCGACGACCAGCGCGGGCACGGTCCACGGCCGCAGGGCCGGCACGCTGCGCGCCGCACCACCGCGCGTCTCGCTGCGGACCAGTTCGGGCGAGGCCAGCGGCCCACCCGCGCGCGAGGGCAGCAGCAGCGTGCAGCCCGTGGGCTTGCCCGGATGCAGGGCGGCGAGCGCCGCCGCCGTGGCCGCGAAGGGGTGCGGCCGGGCCGAACGCAGCGACCGGCTCGACGACGTGACCGGCCGCTCGCCGTCCTCGGCCCAGAGCAGCACCCCGCGGCCGGGGGACCAGAGGGCGTGGACGGCGAGCACGTCGTCAGGCTAGTGGGGTGGCCACGAGCGTTGCCGGGGTGATCGCGGGGTCCAGGTGCCCGCCGCATCGGGTCGGGTGACGGGGGCCGCCGAGACATGTGGCGGATGTGCGGCGGGACGCTAGGGACCGGCCCCGACGATTCCCGCGGGGCCGCGCGTGACCAGCGCCATCCCGTGCGCGACCTGGGTGCCCGTGACCGGGTCGACGGCGAACGGGCCGAACAGCGTGGACGTCCGCAGCCCGGTGGCGGCCGCCCAGAGGTCGCCGCGCGCCGTGCTGCCCGCGAGCTGCGCGCAGTGCACGGCGAGGGCCGCGGCGGCCGCGGCCTGCACGGCGGGGTAGTCGGGCACCGGACCGCGGTAGGCGGCGAGGAACGCCTCCTCCGACGGACCGACCGTGGGCACGCCGCGGCCGGCCTGGCTGCGCACCCACTGGGCCACGCCCAGGACGTCCGCGCCGCGGGGTGCGGCGTCGGCGAACTCGCGCACCCCGGCGGCCACCGACCCGATCGTGCGCGCACCGGCGTCGAGCAACGTCGTGACCAGCGCGACGTCGTCCTCGAAGGTGCCGGCGACGAACGCGTCCCACACCGGGGGCCGCTCGCCGTCGTCGGTGAGGACCGGGATGCCGAGCCGTTCGGCGGCGACGCGGGCGCCGGCGAGCACCTGTGGGCCGAAGCTCCCCGGCCCGCACGCCAGGTGCAGTGGGGCCCGCTCCGGCAGCACGGCGAGCCTGCGCAGGTAGGGCTCCGCGTAACGGCGCGTCGGCGTGGGCACCGAGACCACGTGGCCCGGGGCGAGTGCCTGCACGTCGTCACCGGTGCCGCCGTGGTTCCACAGCAGCCGCCCGGCGTCCTCGGCGACGACGGCCGCGGCGCGCATGAGCGACGTCGAGTACGGGCCGAGCAGCAGGTCGCAGCGCAGCTCGCGCAACCGCCGCCGCAACCGGGCGGGCTGGCCCGCGTCGTCCTCGACGACCATCTCGACGTCCGGGGTGAGCTCCGCCCACGCCCTGAGCGCGTGCGCGGCCTGCGCGCCGAACCGGGCGAACCGGCCGGTGAGGGACAGCACCGCCCCCACCCGCAGCGGGCTCACACCGGTAGCCCGAACCGCTCCCGCTCGTCGGCGGGCACCAGGTCCTGGTACTCGGGGTGCTTGGCGAGCCATCCGCGCACGAACGGGCACTCCGGGATCACCGCGAGCTTGCGGCGGCGGGCGGCGTCCAGCGCGGCCTGCACGAGCTCGCTGCCGAAGCCGTGGCCGCCGTACATCGAGTCGATCTCGGTGTGCGTGAACGTGATCCGGCCGGGCTCGGACCGGTAGTTCGCGTAGCCGGCGAGCTTTCCGTCCACGTGGATCTCGAACCGCGACCACTCCGCGACGTCGAGAACCATCGGGGGAACCGTCATGACGCCGCCTTCGCGGGAAGAGGTGCCTCGGCGGTCATCCGCGGGCTCCGGAGTGGGGAATGAACGCGTCGGGCACGACGCCGAGCTTGCCCTTCTGGTAGTCCTCGAAGGCCTGCATGACCTCCGCCTTGGTGTTCATGACGAACGGCCCGGCCCACGCGATCGGCTCGCGGATGGGCTGCCCGCCGAGGATCACGACGTCCATGCCGTTCAGGCGCGACTCCTGGGTGGGGTCTGCCGCCCCGGTGATGGTGTCGCCGGGACCGAACGCGACGGCCTGGCCGGTCCGGACGGGACGGCGAGCGGTGCCCACGGTGCCGGTGCCGGACAGGACGTAGACCAGCGCGTTGAAGTCACGCCGCCACGGCAGCCGGAACGAGGCGCCGGGCGAGATCGTGGCGTGCGCCATCGTCATCGGGGTGAAGGTGGTGCCGGGACCGGCGTGGCCGGCCAGCTCACCCGCGATGAGGCGGATCAGCGCGCCGCCGTCGTGTGTGGTGACCAGGGCCGACTCGCTGCCGCGCAGGTCCTGGTACTTCGGCTCCAGCCACTTGTCGGCCGTGGGCAGGTTCACCCACAGCTGCAGGCCGTGGAAGAGGCCGCCGCTCGCCACGAGCGACTCCGGCGGGCGCTCGATGTGCAGCAGGCCGCCGCCCGCCGTCATCCACTGGGTGTCGCCGTTGGTGATGACGCCGCCGCCGCCGTGGCTGTCCTGGTGCTCGAACGTGCCGTCCATGATGTAGGTGACGGTCTCGAAGCCGCGGTGCGGATGCCACGAGGTGCCCTTGGGCTCTCCGGGCGCGTACTCGACCTCGCCCATCTGGTCCATCATCAGGAACGGGTCGAGGTCGCGGAGGTCGATGCCCGCGAACGCGCGGCGCACGGGGAACCCCTCGCCCTCGAAGCCGGACGGCGCGGTGGTCACGGACTTCACCGGGCGGTCCACGGCCGCCTCGCCGGGCTCGGGGACCCGAGGCAGGACGGTGACGTCGGAGACGGTGACGGCAGGCATCGGACCCTCCAGGATGTTGAGTGAACAACTACCCGCAGAACAGTGCGAACACCGCCGATGTTCCCACTCCGCGACGCCGCATCGAGCGGGCAGGTGATCCCGTGATCGCGGGCAGCGAGCCCGTCGCGGTCGGGGAGCGGCCGCGTGTAGCGACCGGTAGCCGGCCCGATGCGACATCGGGGTGATAACGGCACCGCGGGCGGCTCCTTGTGGTGACATGGCCCGCATGACCCCTGAGCTCACCGTCGTACTCGACAAGCTGTCCTACCTGGAAGGGCCGCGGTGGCACGAAGGCCGCGTCTGGGTCTCGGACTTCTACACCCACCAAGTGCTGTCCGCCCTGCCCAACGGTTCCGATCCGCGCGTGGAGGCCGAGGTGCCCACGCAGCCGTCCGGGCTGGGGTGGCTGCCCGACGGGCGCCTGCTGATCGTCTCGATGCGCGACCACCGGCTGCTGCGTCGCGAGGCCTCCGGGGAGCTCGTGGTGCACGCCGACCTGTCGGAGTTCTGCACCGGCCACCTCAACGACATGGTCGTCGACTCCGCGGGCCGCGCCTACGTGGGCAACTTCGGCTTCGACCTCATGGCGGGCGACGACATGCGCACCGCCGCGCTCGTGCGGGTGGAGCCCGACGGGACCGCCACGCAGGTCGCCGACGACCTCTACTTCCCCAACGGCGCCGCCATCATCAGGAACGGCAGCACCGGCAGCGACCTGGTGGTGGCCGAGACGCTGGGCAACCGGATCAGCGCCTTCGCCCTCGGCGCCGACGGCAGCGTGGGGGAGCGGCGGGACTGGGCGACGTTCGGCGACCCGCCTGCGGGCCGGGCGTTCGGGGAGGTGCTCGCTGCGCTGGTGGTCGGCGCCGACGGCATCTGCGCCGACGCCGAGGGCGCGGTCTGGGCGGCCGACGCCCTGGGCAACAGGGCGGTGCGGATCGTCGGCGGGGAGATCGTGCAGACCGTCGACGCCGGCACGGGCGTCTTCGCCGTCACCCTCGGCGGGGACGACGGCCACACCCTCTTCCTGTGCACCGCGCCGAGCTTCGCGGAGCACGAACGGCGCGACACGCGGGACGCGGTGCTGCTCGCGACGCGCGTGGAGGTACCGGCCACCATCGGGTCGTGACCCCCGAGGAGCAGCGGCAGCGCGTGGCAGCCGCCCGGGTCGGGCGGCTGGCCACGCTGCGCGCCGACGGCACCCCGCGGCTGGTGCCGGTGACGTTCGCGCTGGTGGACGGTCTCGTCTGCTTCGTGGTGGACGAGGTGAAGCCCAAGACCACGACGCGGCTCGCCCGGCTGGCCGACATCGCCCGCGACCCCCGTGTCGGGCTGCTCGTCGACCACTACGCCGACGACTGGTCGCAGCTGTGGTGGGTCCGGATCGACGGCACGGCGGAGATCCACGAGGACGGCGAGCTGCGGGGCCGGGCGCTGGGGGCGCTGGTCGAGAAGTACGAGCCCTATGCGACGGCACCCCCGGACGGGGTGGTCGTGGTGATCACCCCGACCCGCTGGAGCGGCTGGGCGGCTTCGTGATCGCCACCGGCCGCACGCCGGCGCCCGCTCCTGTGCGGCTCGTGGTGATCATGTGTCAGGGGAGGGTGCGGAGGAAGGCGACCACCGCCGGGTCGACCTCGTCGGGGAGCTCCAGGTGGGGGGAGTGGCCGCAGCCGAGCACCAGCAGCTCGGCGGGGCCGGTGGCCGCGTCGCGGACGGCCTCGACGTGCAGGACCGTGCCGTAGGGGTCGTCGGTGCCCTGAATCGCCAGCACGGGCGCGGTGATGCCGGCCAGGAGCGGGCGCAGGTCCCAGTCCTGGAAGTCGCCGGAGAGCCAGACGTCGTTCCAGCTGCGGAAGGTGACGTCGGGGTCGCGGTGCCGCCGCGCCATCCTCACGCGCAGATCGCCGCACTCGTAGGCGTCGCGCGCCGCCGCTATGCCCTGCAGCCCGATGTCCTCCACGACCACGTGCGGCGCCAGCACCACCACGCCCCGGACGGTGTGGGTGGCCGCGTGGATCAGGGCAATGGAGGCGCCGTCGCTGTGGCCGACGAGCACGGGGTCGGGCAGGTCGAGCGCGTCGCGCAGCGCGGGCAGGACCGCGTCGGCCTCGTCGTGCATGAACGTGTGGGTGCGCTGCGCGGGCGGCAGATCGGAGAAGCCGTGGCCGAGGCGGGAGTACGCGACGGCGCGCCGTCCGGTGGCCGCGGCGATCCGCTGGTGGAAGCCGCGCCACAGCGCCACCGAGCCGAGGCCCTCGTGCAGGAACAGCAGGGGAGCGAGGCCCCGGTCGCCGGGGATGTCGTCGTACTCGACGTGCCCACCGGGCACCGCCACCGTAGGAAGATCAGCCACCTCCCGAGCCTATGTGCCGAGGAGGGCCACGAGCTTCCTCGGGGCGACCTCCCGGTAGGCGTCGGTGACGATCTCGGCGATCTCCTGCCAGTCCACCGGCACGTCGAGGTACACACCGAGCCAGCCCCGGCCGCCGACGTAGGGAGGACGGAAGAACCGGTCGGGCCGCTCGGCCAGCAGCCCCTGCTGCACACCCGGCGGCGCCGCGCACCAGAAGCCCAGAGGGTCGTCGTGGTGACGGTCGGTGTAGGACACGAAGGCCTTGCGCACGAACCACGTGGGCTCGCCGTGGCTGACCTTCTCGGTGACCTCGGGCAGCGCGAGGCACAGCGCGCGCAGTCGCGGGAGCGGGTCGGTCACCCCGTCACCTCCGCCTCCGGGTCGACCCGGCGCACTCATCGACGTACAGGTCCATACGGACAGGATGGCAGCCCGCGGTCCTGCAACACCTACGATGCGCAGCGTGGACCGCCCCGCCGACGTCCTCGCCGGGGTCGTGGAGGCACTCCCCGCCGGGATCTTCGCCCTCGACGCGAGCGGCCGCTTCATCCTGTGGAACGCGGCTGCGGAGCGGCTCACCGGCTGGGCCGCCGCGGACGTCGTCGGGCACGACGTGTCCGGCTCCACGCTCGACGTCCGCACCGCCGACCGGATCCTCGACGAGCTGCGCGAGGGCCGCGCGTTCAGCGGCAGGTTGCCCGCCTCCACCGCCACCGGGCGCTCCGTGTACTTCCGCGCGGCGCCCGGCCCCGGCGGCACGATCGTCGGCCTCCTGCGTGACGTCGTCGACACCGGGGCCGAGGACGAGGCGTTCGCGCTGCTCGACGCCCTGTGGGAGACCGCGCCGGTGGGACTCGCCTACTTCGACATCGGCGGCCGCTACCGCCGGGTGAACGGCGCGGTCCTCGACATGGACGGCGGGAGCGCCGACGACCGCATCGGGCGGACGCTGGAGGAGGTGCACGGCCCCACCGGCGCCGCGATGGCCGAGGGGCTGATCGCCACGCTCGCCGACGGCCGCACCCGGACGGACGTACCGGTGCAGGGCAGGCTGTGGCACGGGCGCGGCCCTGAGCAGGATTGGCGCGTCAACTACTACGCCGTCCGATCGCCCGACGGCACGATCGTCGGCGGCGGTGTGGTGATCACCGACGCCACCGCGGCCGAGCGCAACCGCCGCGAGCTCGCCGCGGTGGCCGCCGAGCGCGAGCACGCGCTGAACCGCTACCAGAGCCTGGTGGAGGCCACGAGCGCCGCCGTCTGGATCCGCGATGCCGACGGCAGCGCCTCCTCGGACGCCCCCGCCCTGCGCGCCATCACCGGGCAGACCGCCGCGGAGTACATGGGCTGGGGATTCGCCGACGCCGTCCATCCGGACCATCGCGACGGGCTGCGCCGGGCCTGGCGCGCCGCCGCGGCCGCCGAGCTCGCCGGGGTGTTCACGCGGGTCTACCGGCTGCGTACGGCGGCGGGCGAGTACCGGTGGTTCCGCACGCGCGCGGTTCCGGTGCACGCGGGTGGACGGGTGGTGGAGTGGGTCGGCACCGAGACCGACATCGACGACGCCATGCGTTCCCGCGAGCGGCTCGACGTGCTCGCCGAGGCGACGTACGCGATGAAGGCGGCCCTCGACCCCGAGGGCGAGCTGGCCGCGCTGGCCGAGGCCGTGGTACCGGCGTTCGCCGATCTGTGCCGGGTGTACCTGTTCGATCCCGGGCCGCAGCGCTCCCGCGCCGTGTCGGGCCGCCGGTCGGTCACGCGGGTGGCCCGCTGGATGCGCCACCCGCCGGCCAACGGCGAGCGCTTCGCCTTCCGCGACTCGCACCCGATCGCCCGCAGCATGCGTACCGGCACGCCGATGCTCGTCCCGATCACCACCGACACCATGCAGGAGTGGGGCGCCGGGGGCGAGCAGGTCCGCTGGGGCCGGGAGATCGGGGCCAACTCGATGCTGGTGGCGCCGATCGAGTCGCGGGGCGAGGTGGTGGCGGCGCTGCTGCTGATGTCGTGCCGCGACCGGGCCCGCTACACCGAGGACGACCTCGCGTTCGTCCGTGAGCTGGCGGAGCGGGCCTCGATCGCGTTCGACACCGCAATCACGTTCCAGCAGAGCCGCCGCGTCTCGGTGGCGCTGCAGAGCGCGATGCTGGCCACCCCGCCCGCCCATCCGGGCGTCGAGATCGAGGCGCGCTACCTGCCCGCGGCAGCGGAGCTGCAGATCGGCGGCGACTGGTACGACGCGTTCCCGCTCCCGGGCGGGGGCCTGGCCGTCGGGGTCGGTGACGTGGTGGGCCACGACCTGCCCGCCGCCGCGACGATGGGCCAGCTCCGCAGCATGCTGCGCGGCCTCGCGCACGACAGCTCGTCGGAGGGCGGCGACGCCACGCCGTCCGCGGTGGTCGCGCGGCTGGACCGCGTGGCGTGCGGTCTGGCGGTCACCGCGTTCACGACGCTCATCTACGGCACGCTCACGCGCTGCGGCGAGCGCACGCTGTTCCGCTGGTCGAACGCCGGGCACCCCGCTCCGGTGCTGGTGGTGCCCGGTGCGGCGCCCCGGCTGCTCAGGGGTGCGGACGTGGTGCTGGGCGTGGATCCGGAGGCCGGCCGGCACGACCGGGAGGTGGAGCTGCCGCCGGGGTCGACGCTGCTGCTCTACACCGACGGCCTGATGGAGCGGCGTGACGACCCGGACGACCGGGCCGCCGCGGAGCTGCTGGAGCTGGTGCGGTCGGGCGTGGACCTGCCGCTCCCGGCGTTCTGCGACCACCTCGTGCGCGGCAGCTCCGCCGACACCGGCGACGACATCGCGGTGCTGGCCGTGCGGGTGGACGCATGAGGTTCGCCGATCTCGTGGACCGGGCGCGGGCGCTGTCCGCCGGCCCCCGCCGTGCCGTCCTCGGCATCACCGGCAGCCCCGGTGCCGGCAAGTCCACGCTGGTCGCGGCCCTGCTGGCGGAGCTCGGCGACGGGGTGGCGCACGTCCCGATGGACGGCTTCCATCTGGCCGACGTGGCCCTCACCGCAATGGGCAGGCTGGACGCGAAAGGTGCCCCCGACACGTTCGACGCGGGCGGGTACGTGGCCCTGCTCCGCCGGATCCGGGAGGACACGGAGGACGTCGTGTACGCGCCGATGTTCGAACGCGACCTCGAGCAGCCCCTCGCCGGCGCGATCGCGGTGCCGCGGTCGGCCCGGCTCGTGCTCACCGAGGGCAACTACCTGCTGCTCGACGCGGGCCGGTGGTCCGAGGTGCGCCCCCAGCTCGACGAGGTGTGGTTCTGCGCCCCCGACCCGGCCGTGCGGAGGGAACGCCTGACGGCGCGACACGTCGCGTTCGGCAAGGACCCCTCGCAGGCGGCGTCGTGGGTGCAGGCCGTGGACGTGCCCAACGCCGACCTGGTGGAGGACACCCGGGGCCGGGCCGACCTGGTCGTCCCGGCCGCGGTGCTGGACTCCCTCACGCCTGCGTGAGGTTCCCTGTCACGACAGTGCCCGGGCGGCGTACGCCGCGATCGCGTCGCGCAGGTAGGCCGCGAGCCCCGGGGCGACGGCGTCGTAGGTGGCGGTGAACCGCTCGTCGTCGACGTACATCTGCCCGAGGTTCGTGTACGCCTCGCGGCCCGGCGTCCAGAAGTGGCCGACCCAGGCGTGGTGGCGGGCCACGATCGCCTGGACGCCCGCGTCGGTGACCGGGGTGCCGGCGGCCATCGCCGCGGCCAGGTCGGCGTTCACGGCATCGCCCTCGGCCTGGATGCGCCGCTCGTCGGCCCTGGTGAGACCCTCGGTGCGGCGCTGTGACTCGGCGTACGCCTCCGGCCAGCGCTCCTGCGCCTCCGCGGCGTAGGGGTCGTCGCGGAACCCCTGGAACAGATCCTCGGCAGCCATCTCCGGCCCGTCCTCCCTCTCGTGGATCGTGGCCGCCACCGTGGCGGCCAGCGTGCGCAGGCGGTTGGACTCGGCGAGCAGCCGCTCGTGATGGCGGCGCAGTGCGGCCACCTCGTCGGTCTGCCCGTCGAGCACCGCCGCGATGTCGTCCAGCCCGAGCCCCAGCTCCCGCAGCACGAGGATGTGCTGCAGGCGCAGGAGCTGCGGCCGCTCGTAGAACCGCAGCCCGCCCGACCCGGTGTCGGCAGGCCGCAACAGCCCCAGGTGGTGGTAGTGGCGCAGCGTGCGGCTGCTCACCCGGGACATCCGGGCGACCTCGGCGGTGGACCAACGCATGGGAGGAACGGTAGGAGTTGACGCGGCGTCAACCGCAAGTCCTTCCCGCGGTCAGGTGCGGGGCAGCCGGTCGATCGAGCCGGGGGCGCGTCCGACCCGGATCTCGCAGCGGACGACGGCCTCGTCGAGACCGGTGAGCTCGGCGATCAGGGTGCGCGCCGCGGCGTCGGCCTCCGGCATGCCCGTGACGCTGGTGGCCGCCTCGATCTCCGGCACGTAGAGCACTAGCCGCCGGTCGGCGAGCCAGGCCACCACCTGGAACGTCCGCTCGTCCGACGGGGTGGCCACGCCACAACCGTAGTGGCCGCAGATGGTCAGCCGCAGGGGTTGAACAGGGTGCAGTCGCCGCGCGTGCCCTGCGGTGGCGCGGCCGCGGAGGTCGGGGTGGCCGCCGTGCCGCCCGGTGGCAGCGGTGCGCCGCTCGCGGGGGGCGCAGCCGG
>NZ_JAOPWR010000111.1 GCF_025965585.1 Pseudonocardia sp. | reverse complement strand
GTCAGGACGTTGCGGCGTGGAGTGCCTTGGCGATGACGAGGTCTTCCCAGGCCATGCCGACCGACCGGAACACTCGTCTGCGGTCGTGGTCGACCGGGGTTTGCCCGCTCAGGACCGCGTGCAGCGGGATGGTGCAGTCAAGGTCGCCGGTGTTGATCGCATCGGCGACATCGGCTGCCTCGCGGGCGGCGGTGGCGGAGTCCTCGACGACGACCTGTGCGCCGCGCAGGGTGTCGGTGTCGAGTTCGCGGGCGTCGAGGGTGTGCGAACCCATCGCGACGACGGTGCTGTGCGTGGCCAGTCTGGTTCCGTCGAACAGCGGCGTCGCGGAGCTGGTGCAGCAGACGACGACGTCGGCGGCGGGGAGCGAGTCGGGCCCGGCCTGGCCGAGGTCGTGGTTTCGGGCGAACGCGCACGTCGACTCGGCCGTTCGGCCTGCGACGCTGATCGTCCGGAAGTCTCGAATTGCCTGCATGGCTTCGACGTGGGCTGCAGCCTGCGGGCCCGTGCCGTAGACCAGGAGCTTCGTGGCCGCGGGTGCGGCGAGGACGTCGACTGCGAGCGCGGAGAGCGCAGCCGTGCGCAACAGGGTCAGCGCCGGACCGTCGATCGCCAGCACGGGGAGCAGGGTGGTGGCGTCGTGGAGCAGGTAGGTCCCCGTGATCCGCGGGAGCTGGTGAGCGGGGTTGGCCGGGGCGACTCCGGCGATCTTCACACCGAACATGTGCTCGTCGCCGGCCGGCATGAGCAGCATGTGTCCGCCGGCGGCCGCGACAGCGGTTCGCGGCGGAGCCGCCACTGCGGGTGGTCCGTCGGCCTGGGCCTGCCGTAGTGCGGCGACGGCGTCGGGGTACGGCAACAGTTCGTGGATCCGGGCGGGGTCGAGATAGGGCAGCATCTGCTCCTCTTCCACAGGTCGCTTTCATGAGGCGCCGGCACCGAGGAAGCGCGCAAGGTTCGCGCCTGCGATTCCTTCGACCTCGGCGGCGGGCATCCCGGAGCGCAGCAGCGCGTCACTGACGAGTGGGAGCCCGGCCGGGCCGTCCAGCCCTGGCACGAGTACCTCGGTGTCGGTGCCTTCCAGGATCAGTGGTCGGTCGCAGTGCGGGATCTTCTCGGCGAACAGTTCGACGACGAAGTCCGCACCGATCCCGACCCGCTCGGATCCGGCTACGTCGGCCAGATGCCGCGCGTGCGCGACGACGTGAGCCAGCGTTGGTCGCTCGGTCGTCAGGTACCCGGCATAAAGGTTGAGGCACACGATTCCACCGGTCGCCGCGATTCCGCGCACATGCTCTTCGGAGAGGTTGCGATGGTGCTCGTGCACCGAACGGGAGGCGCTGTGCGTGGCCAGCACGGGTCGGCCGGCCAGCTCGAGGACATGGTCGATTCCGGCGGAACCCAAATGCGACACGTCGACCGCGACGTTGAGGGATTCGAGCAGCTCGAGGGCTTCGACACCGGCCCGGGTCAGCCTGCTACCGGCTGCGTCCTCCGCGGACCCGTCGGCCAGGGCGGACCGTCCGAAGTGGGTGAACGACACGATCCGCACGCCGAGACGGGCGAAGGTCTCCAGCAGTTCGACGTCGGTGTCGATCTGTGGGCAACCTTCGAGGGCCAGGACGAGCGCGATCCGGCCCGACGAGATCGCGGCGTCGATGTCCGCGCCGTCGCGGCACAGCGTCACGAGGTCCGCGTTCGCTTCAGCGATGCGATGTGCGGCCTCCACCATGCGCAGGCTCTCTCGCAGCGCGCCTTCGGGCCGGAACTCCTCGTCCACGTAGACCGGCAGCACCTGCAGGTCGACACCGCCGGCGCGCAGCTGTGGGTACCAATGTTCGCGGAAGTAGCTCGCCCACCGTCCGCGCGGGCGGCGGGCGACCAGCACGAGCAGGTCGTTGTGGGCGTCGGCGACAAGGCAGCGGGCGTTGAGCCGTTGACCGTCTGTCGCGGCCGTCATCTGCGCGGCGCCCGCGCCTGGGCGCGAAGAAGTGCGCTCACCGCTTTGGCGGTCGATGGAGCCAGGGTCATGCCGAGGGTGCCGTGGCCGGTCGCGGTGATGAGGTTGGGCCTGGTCCAGGCGATCCGAGGCACGCCGTCGGGGGTCATGGGCCGCGCTCCGCGCAGTACCGTCGCATTGCGGAGATCCCGCAGGCCCGGGACGAGACGTTCGGCCGCGTGGCGGATCGCGGCAGCGGCGACGCGGTCGTGCTCGGGCGAGGGTGTTCCGCCGATCCGCATGCCACCGGTGATCCGTATGCGCTCCGCGAGCGGGTTGAACACGACGTGGTCGTCGAGGCCCATCAGCGGTGCGTGCACCAGGGTCGTGACGGTGGGCAGGTCGATGCTCCATCCCCAGCCGGGTTGGACCTGCGTGCCCGAGGCCGGGGCGGCACCGGTGGCCAGGACGTACGTGGCTGCGCTGACGTCGCCGGCGGTCGTGTGCACGGCTCGCACGCGGCCGTCCCGCACTGCCAGTCCGGTCATCAGAGCTCGGTGGATCACGGCGCCACGGTGTTCGGCGGCCATGAGGGCCGCGCGGGTGGCGGCGACCGGATCGAGGGAGGCGTCTCCGTCGAAGTGCACCCCGCCGGCGACGTGGGGTCCGAGGCCGGGCTCGCGGCGCAGGCACGCGTGGTTGTCGAGAATGTCGAACGGCATGTCCTTCTGCTCGCGGGCCGCGTTGATCTGCTGGCGCAGCACGGCGGCAGAGCCGGCGACCTGCAACCACCCGCTGCGGCGCAGCCCCAGTGCGACTCCGGTCTCTGCGGCCAGTTCGGCGTAGCCGTCGGCGGCGGTGCGGGCGGAGTCGACCAGGCGGGTCGCCACCTGTCGTGCCCGGCCGGGCCGCGCGGCCCAGGCGAACCGGGCGAGCCAGCCCAGCACGCTCGGCGCGAAGGATCCGAGGGTGACCGACGCGTCCCGCCCGATCAACCCACGCATTCCGGCTCGCAGCGTGGCAGGTGTGGCCATCGGCCGGCAGTAGCTCGGGACCAACATCCCGGCGTTGGCGACCGACGCGCCCCCACCGGGGTCAGGGTCGACGAGGACGACCCGTCGTCCTTGCCCGGCCAGTTCCCGTCCGATCAGGGCACCGACGATCCCGGCGCCGACCACGACGACGTCCGAGGTCGGGTGGTCAGTCAGCACGCTGCAGCATCCGCAACGCGGTGTGGACGTGCCGTGCCCGCCCGCCGTCGACGAGGAAGCTCACCTCGGAGACGAGATCACCGAAGTCCGCCCAGAACGAGTCACCGTGTTGATGGTGCAGATCGGTCTCGCCGCCCGTGAGCGGGTTGGTGATCCGTAGCCGGCCGTCGAGCGCCATCCGCACCGTCACCCCGAACGCCGGCGAGCGGTATTCGCCCAGGTAGGGGTGCACATCGTCAGGTCCGGGTCCGATGGGCGGCAGGTCGCGCCGATGGCCCAGTGCACCGCGCAGGACGTCCTCGCCCAACGCCCAGCCCTCCGGGAAGTTGGTCAACACAGCAAGGGCGAGCCCGCGATCCGGCTCCACATGGACGAATGCGTTGGTCCCGCCGATGTGCTCGACTACCCGCCGCGCTGTCGCGCCGCGGGTAGCGGTCGGAGCGGGCAGGGCCCACCCCAGTCCCCACCCGTGAAAGTGCAAAGGAGCCCCCGGCAGGGCGATCTGCTGGCGCAGCATCTCGTCGCGCATCGACACCGGCAACAGCTGCGTGCCGTCAGCCGTGCGCCCCGACGCGCAGGCCAGCACCAGCCGGGCGGTGTCCGCGGCAGTGGCGTGCATGGTCGCCCCCGCGGCGCCGAACAGCGAGCTGACCGGTGGCCACAGATCACCGGCGACGAGCACGCCGTGGTCGTTCAGGACGTGTCCGGCCGCTGCGGCCGACGGGGTGGTGAACACCGCGGAGGTCGCACCGGCAGGGGCAAGGACCTCGTGCCTGGCGGCTTCCTCCCAACTCGTCGCGTACAGATTCTCGATCAGCCGCCCGAGCACGACGTAGCCGGTGTTGCTGTAGGAGAACACCGTTCCGGGCTCAGCGAACAGACCGGTCGCGACGAGCAGTTCGGCCAGCGAGCCCGAATCGTCCCAGGCGTCGACCAGACCAGAGCTGTGGCTGAGCAGCATGCGAGCAGTGATCGTCGTTCCGCGGTCGCCGAGGAGGGCGAGTTCCGGAACCGTTGCGCCCACCGGGTCGTCGAGGTCGAGACGACCCGCGGCCGCGAGGCGGCACACGAGTGTCGCCACGACGATCTTGGTCACGGAACCGAGCGGGAACACCGTGTCCGGGCTGACCACGGCCGGGTCGCCGATTCGGCGTACTCCGGTGGTCGCGCGTTGCTCGGTGCGACCGTCGATCAGGCATACCGCGGCGCCGGCGACGGCGTGACCCAGCGCTGCGCGAGTCAGGACGGCGTCGAGGGCCGTGAGGTCGGGTCGGGTCGTCATACGGTCTGCCCGACCGTGAGCGTGGCCGGTGTCTCGGGGCGGGTCAGCCGGGCGGGAAGGGCGAGACTGAGGAGCACCGCGGCGACGCTCACGGCTGCGGAGAGCAGGAAAGCGGCCTGGAAGCCCGACCACGCGGGCAGCTCCGTCACCGGGTCCGCCGACTGCGCCAGCAGGACCGCGCCCAGTTGCGCCCCCAGCGTGCCGCCGATGCTCTTGGTCACGAAGGTGAGACCGCTGACGCTGGCTGTGCGCTCCTCGGGAACCGTCGCCACGACGTTGTTCATCGCCTGAGTGAGCCCGAATCCGACGGTCACGCCGGCCAATGCCGTCGACACCAGGATCATCCAGGGACGCCCTGGCGCCGCGAGCAGGGCCAGGGACGCAAGAACCATGGCCCCGGTACCGACCAGCATCACCCCACGGGCGCCGATTGCCCTCTCGAGTCGCCCCGTGAGTGGCGCGACCGCTGTGCCCAGGATCCCGAGAGGAATCAGGTACAACCCGGTGTCCAGAGCGGATCCGTCAAGGCCGTACCCGGTCGATGCGGGCGATTCCACCAGGATCGGCACCAGCACGAACACCGCAAACGTCCCGAAACCCACGACGAAGGACACCGCGCAGGTCAGCAGTACCGCACGCTGCCCGAGCAACCGCAGGTCCACCAGCGGATCCCGGGTGCGCAACTCGACCACCACGAAGACCGCGAGAACCACGACACCCGCGGTGAGCAGGCCGAGGACGAGCAACGATCCCCAGCCCGCCCGAGACGAGCGTGAGATGCCGATGAGCACGAGTGCCAGCCCCGCTCCCAGCAACGCCGCACCGGGCCAGTCCACCCTGCCCTGCTTCGTCGGCGGGCACGAGGGGACAACCGCCCACGCCACGACGAGCGCGGCGACGATCACGACCAGCGGGATCCAGTACAGCCACGTGTAGGGCAGTACCTGCAGGATCGGGCCTGCGATCACCAGTCCCACCGCCGTGCTCGACGCCGCTGTCCCGACGATCAGCCCGTTGCTGGATGCGACCCGCTCCGCGGGCTGGGTGTCCCGGATGATCCCCACCGCCAGCGGTACCAGACTCAGCCCCACGCCCTGCAGGACCTGACCGGTGGTGAGCAGGGCAACGTTCGAGGCGAGTGCGGCGAGCAGCGTGCCGATCCCGACGATCGCCAGCACACCCAGCAGCACCGGCCGTTTGTCCCAGACGTCAGCCAGGCGCCCCACCAGTGGCGTTGACACCGCACCGGCCAGCAGTAGCCCGGTGAACACCCAGGCGATGGCCGGCGTCGAGGCCCCCACCGCTTCCTGGATGAGGGGCAGGGCCGGCGACAGCATGGTTTCCAGCGTCGAGTATGCGAACAAGGCCGCGGTCACGACGCACAACGTCCCCACCGTGGCCGCACGGCCACGTGGTTTCGGGAGGGGCGAGCTCATCAAGGGTCTCCGAACGGGAGGAGGAGGTGGGCCGTGCCGTTCTGCCGGTCAGGTGCAGTCTGATTCTCAGATGCAGCCTGTATCTCTGGTACAAAGGGTATATGAACGAGGCCGCGCGTCAAGTCCGTGAGACGAGCAGGGACCGCCGGGCCAGGGAGACCCGCAGCGCGCTCCTGGAAGCGGCCTACGAGGTCTTCTGCGAGCAGGGCTTCGCCGCGTCGTCCCTTGACGCCATCGCTGCACGCGCCGGTTTCACCCGTGGGGCGCTCTACAAGAACTTCGCGAGCAAGGACGAGCTGTTCCTCGAGCTGGCGGAGACCCGGGCCGACGCGATGTTCGACGAGTGGCGCGCGGTCAACTCCGAGGACACCGCGGACAACGGCGGGCGGGCTGTCGGATCCTGGCTCGCCGAAGCGATCCGAAACCAGGGCGCCTGGTTCCTCGCCAATGCCGAGTTCACCCTTGCCACCGCTCGCAACCCCGAACTCGCCGAACGTCACCGCACGGCTTTCAAGCAGGCCAACCGCGAGCTCGGCGCCCTGCTCCGGCGTTTCGGTGGTCAGGAAGACCGTTTCGGTGGTCAGGAAGACGATGACGACGCGATCGGCCTCATGGCCATGGCGCTGGTCGACGGCCTCATCCTTCAAGCGATGATCGATCCGAACCTCGACGTCGCAGGCCACCTCGCCACCGGGCTGGAGCGTCTAGTGCAGGGCGCCTGAGCTGACAACGTCGAATCCTGCAAAATCTTCTTCCCATCCCGGACACCCGAGCGGGGCGAGGACGGACCGGCGATCGGGCTGTGGAAGTTCAGAACCTGGTTACGCATGGGCGCTGATCCAGTCGACGGAACTGTCAATTTCATTCACGGCATCCCGCTCTGGGGAGTGTCACTGGGAGTGATATACGATTCGACTCCTGTATTGGGCGTAATCGACCTCCCGTTCCTGAATCTTCGATACTCAGCTTTAGTTGGTGCTGGTGCATTCCGCGGGCCCAAGCGCATCCATCCAAATTCGACAACCAGTATCACGCCGTGCGGCGTGCCGAGACCAGGTTGCCTGGCCCGTCCTCCTCGGCGCCGGTGTCCCACCACTCCTCAATGTTTGCGCGGGCGGTCAGCGCTGCTGATGCGAGCGGCAGGTCCCGCACGTCGGCCCACATCGATTTGAAGCTCAGAGACCAGGTCCGCTTCCCTTGCCGGCGAGGAGTGGTTACCTCGACCTCGACAAGTAATGCGTTCCCGTCCGTATCGACGCCTTCGACTGCAATCGTTCGTTCCTGTGGACTCGGAGCCGGGCTCTCAAGAGGAACGTTGACGTGCTCCAGGAGCTCTGCAGTGGTCCAGCGCACATGCTTCACCTTTTGCGCTACCCGTGAGTCGAATGCGTCGCTCCAACGGTCGCGCTGCACGACGTACTGAAAGCCATACGTTGCGGCGCCGCACCGCAGTGGTATCGCAAGACTGCCGCGGTTGTACGTGCTTACGACGGTCTCCTCGGACTTGCCGTCGCGAACGTTTTGGGGGCGCAGCTGCTGATGTTGATTTGCGTAGTCGAGCTACGGGTTGTGATCAGTAGCTGTAGCCGATCACCCGTCCGGAGGCTCGATCAGCTTCAACTTCCGACCTGACGAGACAGCGCTGTTTTCGATGGCCCCGCCTGCATCGGGGAGAACCTTCTGTACGTCTTCAAGCCCGGCCCTGGCGGGCCGGGGCACTGCCCTCCATGAGGCTCGGCCCTACAAGATCGGTCGGCACCTCCGCTGGCGGCGCAGCAAGCTGCTGGACCGGCTCGAGGCGAGGAAGAACCCGGTCTGACACCCGAACTGGTGAAGCCGACGGTGAGGCGGAGCCCGAAGTCGATCACACGTCGACACTCGGAGAAGTGGATCACAGGGATAAACCAGGAACCGATCACCAGATGTGAGATCATCAGCGGCATCGTCGCTGGTAGTTGCTCCTCCGACTGGATTCGAACCAGTAACCGCCCGATATGCAGCAGATACCTCTCAGCGCTACCCACAGGTACTCACACACTCCCCTTGAGCAGCGATTACGGTGCATCGAGCTGCTCGACGCCTCTCATCGTTTGTCATTGATTAATGGGACTAAGATGGGACCATCGATGATCACCGCCTCACGTGTGGAGCGTCGCGATGTCTCGACCACCGCTGCCTCTGGGCACCTATGGGCGTATCCGCACCTACCGCCAGGGTGACGGCTGGAAGGCCCGCACCCTCTACCGCGACTGGGATGGCGCCACCCGCCACGTGCAGAAACACGGTCGCACCGAGGCCGCCGCCCAGCGCGCCCTTGTCGAAGCATTGCGCGACCGGCACCGTTCCGATTCCGGCTCCCTGATCACCTCCGACACCCGCGTCGACGCCCTCGCTGAAGCGTGGTGGGCTGAAGTCGAACGAGCCCGTCTGTCCCCCGGCACTCTGCGCAACTACCGCGACCGGCTCGACCGCCAGGTGATCCCCTCCCTCGGCCAGCTCCGCGTCCGGGAGCTGACCACCGGCACCATCGACCGACACCTGCGCGTCGTCAACGATCGCCACGGCGCCGGCACCACCAAACTCGTCCGCACCGTGCTCTCGAGCATGTGTGGCCTCGCCGCCCGCCACGACGCCCTGGACCGCAACCCCGTCCGCGACGTCACCGCCATCACCCGCTCCACCCCCACCCGACCACCCAGAGCGCTCACCGCAGCCCAAGCAGCGCAACTACGCGCCGCTCTCACCTACGACGAACAAGCCATCAAACGCGACCTCCCCGACCTCGTCTCGATGATGCTCGCCACCGGCCTGCGCATCGGCGAAACCTGCGCCGTCACGTGGGACCGCGTCGACCTAGACAACGGCACCGTCCAAGCCGGCGGCATCGTCATCCGAGTCCGAGGCCAGGGCCTCCAGATCAAACAAGACGACTCGACTAAAGCCACACCCAGGACCCTGCGACTCCCCAGCTGGGCCATCGACATGCTCCGACGACGCGCCTCGCAACCAGCTCCGCCCGACGCGCCGGTCTTCCCCGCTCCCTTGGGAGGACTCCGCGACCCGTCGAACACCCAAGCCGACCTCCGCGACGCCTTCGCCGCTGCCGGGTTCGACTGGGTCACCTCCCACATCTTGCGCAAGACCGTCGCCACCCTCATGGACCAAGCAGGCCTTACCGCCCTGAACGCCGCCGACCAACTCGGCCACGCCAAGCCCTCAATGACGAGCGACCGATACTTCGGACGCGGCATCAACGACACCGGAGCAGCAGCCGTACTCGAGGCACTCGGTTGATCATCGTTTACCGAGCAAACCGGGAACCTCACGGCGCGCCTGCGATCCCTGGCCACCCGGCTCCGAGCCGATTCCGGCTCCAACAGCCCAGACAGGTCTCCCTATCCACTGATCTGTCGCATCGTTCGACCTAAAGCGACGGCCACCGCGTCCAGGCATCCGGCGGCGAGCGTGACGAGGAACACCGATATGGATCCTGTGCCGAACAACAGTGCTGTCAGCCCGGGTCCGGCGATGCTGCCCAGGGAGAGGACGAGGGCGTCGATGCTGTTGTAGCGACCGCGCAGCTGCGGGGATGCAAGGTCGTTGGCCAGCGGGCCTAATGACGGGGACAGCAGCGTTTCTCCGATTCCCATCACCGCTGCGGCCACAGCGGCCAGCGCCACCGCCGGGCCGCTCCCTCCGAGCGGGCTGGTGGAGGCCAGCAACAGCCAGCAGAGGGCGAAGCAGAGCTCACCGGCGACCAGCAGCCGGCTGCGCGCGACGGCGCGGGTACCGACGGCGACCGGAATCGCCAAACCGGCCACGATCACGGTGTTTACCGCGAACACCAGCGCGATGTCTGCCGGGCGCATCGCCCCGGGCCTTGAGAGCACGATCGGCAGCGCGGCGTGGTACTGCGCGTAGCCGAACACGACGAGGGGCGCCTGGAGGAGGCAGACCCGGCGGAACGTACGGTCGGCCAGGACGTCGCGGTAGCTCGCGGTTGGCGAGGCGGGCGTCGTCGCCGAGCTCACCACCTCGGCGGGGATCGCCGACTCGGCGTGCGCTGAAGGGCGGTCCGAGGGTACGAACCTCAACAGCGCGGCCGCGAGCAGGAACGACGCGGCATGGCGGACGTATAGGAACTGGAATCGTGTCACGGTGCCGGGACCGATCAGCACCGCTGCGGCCAGGGTGCCGACGCTCAGCCCGACATTGAGCAGGCCGTGCTGGGTTCCGAACACCAGACGTCGCTGCGCTGCAGATGTGAGCGCGCCGAGCAGGGCTTTGAAG
>NZ_JAOPWR010000084.1 GCF_025965585.1 Pseudonocardia sp. | reverse complement strand
CGCGGGTCACAGGGTGCTGTCGGCGGCGAGTCTGGCCAGCGCGAGCGCGGGTCTTCGCACCCACCGTGCTTGCCGAGCGTCGGGTGCTGCTCCCGCGTGTCGCAGACTGTCTGTCGTAGGCGAGGATCCGGGGTCGGGTTGCGTGGGACGCCCGAGGATCGGGGCGAACGCCGACGGCGTCGGCACCATCCGGGGTGGCTATGGATCAACGCCGAGACATTCAGGTCTTCATCCCCTTCACGTCGATGCTGCTCATCTTCCTTGACCGTCTCACTCAGCACCGTGGGCGTTTGCTACGGGACGGAGAGGCTGATCGTCCGGCGGACGGCGGCGAGTTCGTTGTCGCTGGGGCGGTGGCCGGGGTCGATGTGCAAGCCGAGGCGGCGCGGACTGGGGACCTGCCCGAGAACGCGCCGCATGGCGGCGGCGGTTTCGGCGGGGTCGTCGACGAGTCGCCCGTGTGCCGCCCGTTGCTGTCCCCGGCCGATGACGGTGACGGTCCGGCCGCCTTCGAAGTTCAGGGCCCAGGCCGCGTCGGTGAACACGTGCAACGACTCCCCGAGGTGGTGTCCGATCACCGGGATCTCGAGGCGCCGTCCGGTGCGCCGGCCGGTGAAGCGCAGCAGCAGGACCGGGCCGGTCCAGCGCCCGAGGGGTGAGGCGACTATCCGGCGCGCAGTGGGGTTGACGACCCGGTACATGAGCCACAGGGGAGGCGGTTGAGAGCGCACGGGTGCCGATCGCGGTAGTGCGGGCAGGGTCATCGCGCACCGACCTGAGCGCGTACTGCCATGTCCACCGTGGCCTCGTTCTGGTCGACGGGTTCCAGGTAGAAGCGGGCCCAGCGGATGGTGTCGCCGGCGACGCCGAGGATCATCACGCCGCGCAGGAGATGGGGTGACCCGTCGGGGCGGGTTCCACGGTGCTCCCACTCGGTCCAGACGGTGTCGCCGTCCGCGGTGCAGCGCAGCATTTCGGCGGTGAGGTCGGGGACGGCGGCCAGGATCTGCGTCCAGTTGCGGCGTACCTGCTCGCGGCCGGTGAAGCCGCGGGCGGGGTGCGCTGGGGTCTCGTTGCGGTAGTCCGGGCTGAAGCAGGCCACGATCGCGTCGAGGTCGTGGTCGTTGGTGGCCCGGCACAGCCGCTCGATCACCGCCGCGGCGCCGTTGCGTTCAACCGTGTCCATGGCCATCTCCCGTCCGATGTTACAGTTGACTGTAACCGATACATAACCATGGAGCGGATTATGGCTGACGTCAAGGCCACCCGGCGTTATGACTCCTCCCGGCGAGCCGTGCAGGCGCGTGAGAACCGGGCTGCGGTGCTGGTGGCGGCCCGGGAGCTGTTCCTGTCAGGGGGGTTCGCGGCGACCACGGTCGCGGCGATCGCCACCCGGGCGGGGGTGTCGGTCGAGACCGTCTACAAGGGTTTCGGGGGCAAACCCGGCCTGGTCCGGGCTCTGTGCGAGGAGGCGTTCGCCGGCGATGGGCCGGTACCGCCGCAGGTGCGCTCGGACCTGCTGCAGGCCACCGAGGTGGACGCGCGCACCATCATCCGAGGCTTCGGGACGCTGAGCACCGAGGTCGCCCCGCGGGTGGCGCCGATCCAATTGCTCGCCCGTGACGCCGCGGCCACGGACCCCGAGATGGCCGCCCTCTACACCGAGATGCAGGACCAGCGACTCGAGCGCATGACGCAGAACGCCCAGAACCTCGCCGCCGCCGGGCATCTGCGCGACGACATCACCGTCGAGCACGCCGGCCAGGTCATGTGGACCTACAGCTCGTCCGAGGTCTATGAGCTGCTCGTCCGGCGCCGGGGCTGGCCCCTGGAGCGATTCGGCGCGTTCATCGCCGACGCGCTCATCGCTGCGCTGCTCCCACCTGAGCTCACAACTGGGCGCTCAACGGCCTCGTCGAGTTGCCCGTCCGCTTAATAGTGTTTCTTGTCGGCCCTGTCACCGGGGTGGGGTGGCGCGTCCACGGTGGGCGGCTGGGCGGGGAGTCCGGGGGGTGGTCAGACTGGTGCTCCATCTGGTGGGTTCCGTGCGTCGCGGCGCAACGTGTTGTGGCGGGAGAGGGGCAGTATCGTGACATCGATCTCGGAGAGCCGTATTCAGGGCAGCGTCACGAGGCTCCCGGTGGACGGGTGATCGGCGATGCGTGATCTGCCGCGTGTGTTGCACGGTGTGCAGCCGATCGTCGCCGACCAGACGGCGCAGCCGGTGGGGGTGGTGTGGCGGTTGGAGGAGGTCGGCCGTCAGCTTGATGTGAACGTGCTGAACTTGCCTGCGGGGGAGAGGATCGGCGCCCATGTCGAGGCTGATCTCGATGTGCTCTTGGTGATCGTCGCGGGCAGCGGGACGATGGTCACCGAGGCCGGATTGCTCACGTTCGGCCCTGGCGAGTTGGTGTGGTTGCCCCGCGGCTCGGTTCGCAGCCTCGCTGTCGGCGCCGACGGCCTTGCCTATCTGACTGTGCACCGCCGCCGGCCGGGGATGCAGATCCGTTCGAGCGGACACGCGGCCGCCGATGGCTGAGGCCTTCGGCAGCCGGTCAGGGCACGGTTAGGACAGCAGTTCCAGGACGCCTTCGGGTGGACGTGCGATGACGGCCCGGTCGCCGAGGGGCACGATCGGGCGTTCGATCGGTACGGCGTTCCCGGCCAGCGCATCCAGCAGGTCCCCGCGAGCGGCACCGGGCAGGCCGAGCTCGCGGTAGAGCGGTTCGCCGGTTCGGGTGGTCGTGAGAGGGTCGTCGGTGTCGAGCCTGCGCAGGACGTCCTCGATCTCGGGACGCGCCGTGCCGCCTCGAGATGACGCACCACGGCGGGCTCGATGCCGTGCGCGGCGAGCAGGGCGAGTGTGCCGCGACTCTTCGAGCAGCGCGGGTTATGCCTGTCCTCGCCCGTCTCTCGATCGTAGAGAGACGGTCCGGATCGGTGATGCGGCGGATCGGTGTTCAGTCAGCCGGCGTTCGGACATCGTCGGGTGTGATGGGGTTGTCTGTGGTGCCGTCCAGCGCGGTGTCGCAACGCCAGCAGCGGTCGGGCGACCCGGCTGTGGGCATCGCGCCACACTCGGAGCAGAGCTCGTGCAGCCAGCAGACCGGGTCACCTGCCTTTGTTGCGTCCACACCGTGTCGCTCGTGGTCCATGTGATCACCTATCCATCGACGTGCCGGGCCGTGATCGCGATCGTCGTTCGGCTCGGTCCCGTGCCCGATGGCGACATCGTGGGGTCTAGAAGGTGAGCCGGCGAGTGCATTCGCTGCGGCGCGGAAGCTCGACTCCAGGCTCGGCGAGCTGGACCGCCACGCACGCTGACAGACGTCGAGGCCGGTGACCAGCCGTGCAGGGCGTGATGCACCGGGTCACCGGCGATCTCCGGCCAACGCCGCTTTGGCCTGGTCCATTGTGCACCGACCCTGACCCATCCAGGGTCCTCCTGAAGCAGATCCACGGCGGCTCCCAGAAGGCGCGCCGGATGGGGCCGGCATGCGGAGCGTGGCTCACCGTTCATCGGACGATGCCTGCAGGGGAGGCGGATGGGGACGGTGGGTGGGTGACCGCGTCCGCCAGCGGAACGGAGGTGTTGGCGAGCCGCGCTGGGTCGACCGGCCGGCCGGCGCGGATCAGCTGCTGTATCGGTGCGATTCCCGTGTCCCACTGGTTGACGTGCATACCGGCCACGATCCGGCCGTCGGAGAGCCAGAACGCGGTGAAGGCTGCCGCGTCGAGATCACCCCGCGTGATGAAGGTGTCGTAGCCGCCCGGGGTGAACGAGCCGGCGTACTCCATACCGATCTCGTACTGGTCGGTGAAGAAGTACGGGATGCGGTCCTCGACGACGTCGTGGCCGAGCATGCCTCGGGCCGCGGCCGGGCCTCCGTGCAGGGCGTTGGCCCAGTGTTCGACGCGGATCCAGGCGCCGTAGCGCGGGTGGAAGACGTTGGCCACGTCACCGGCGGCGAAGATGTCGGGGTCGGTGGTGCGCAGGTACTCGTCGACGAGGATGCCGTTGTCGACCGCAAGTCCGGCTTGTTCGGCCAGCTCCGTGTAGGGCCGGGTCCCGATACCGACGATCACGGTGTCGGCGGGGATCTCGTCGCCGGCATCGGTGACCACTGCGCGGACCTGGCCGGTGCCGCGGAGCTCGGTCACGCCGCGGCCAAGGTGGAGATCGACACCGTGGCGGCGGTGCACGTCGGCGAAGAAGCTGCCCATCTCGGGGCCCAGCGCGGCGTGCAGCGGCGCGGCCTGCGGTTCGATGATGGTCACGTGGCACCCGTACCCGCGGGCGGCGGCCGCGGTTTCCAGCCCGATCCATCCGGCGCCCACGACCACGACCCGTCCGCCGCCGCGGATCGCCTCGCGCAATCGTGCGGAGTCCTGGACCGTGCGCAGGTGGTGCACCCCGTCCAGGTCGGCGCCGGGGAGGGTGAGACGGCGGGGGAGGGCCCCGGTGGCGATGAGCAGCTTGCTGTAGTCGAGCCGGTCGCCGCCCTCGAGCTCGATCTGGTGCGCGACGCGGTCGACGGCTCTCACGCGACGGCCGAGTAGCAGTTCGACGGCGTGTTCGGCGTACCAGCTCTGGTCGTGGACGTAGAGGCTGGCCAGGTCGTCGGTGCCGGTGAGGTAGCCCTTCGACAACGGGGGTCGCTCGTAGGGGCGGTCGGGTTCGGCGCCGATCAGGACGATCCGCCCGTCGAAGCCCTCCTCGCGCAGGGTCTGGGCGGCCTTGGCCCCGGTCAGGCCGGCGCCGATGATGACGAATATCGGGTGGGTGCCCATGACGGTGATGTCTCCTTCTCATCGAAAATCGGGTGTCTCGGGCTGGGCTTGCGGGATGCGGAGGCGCTCGGCGAGCGATGTGGCGAGCTGCGCCCCGGACGCCGTGAACTTGGCTGCCCCCTGGCCCTCCAGAGTCGTGACAACCCGGTGGTAGTCGATGCCGACCGCCGTGAGCGCGTCGAGGATCTTCCGGGCCTCTTCGCGGCAGCCCCGGACCGTGTCGCCGCGCAACTTTCCGTGATCGGCGACGGCGTCGAGCGTTGCCTTGGGCATCGTGTTCACGACTCCAGCGGTGACGAGGTCGACGACGTAGCGGGTGTCGTCGTAGGCAGGGTCCTTGACGCCGGTGGAGGCCCACAGCGGTCGCTGCGGCCGGGCCCCGGCGGCGTCCAGTCGTGCCCAGCGGTCGGAGGCGAGGATCTCGTCGTGATGGGCGAACGCGAGAACGGCGTTGGCGACGGCGGCCCTGCCCCGGAGGGCGCTGGCGGCCGTCGTGGCGAGCTCGTCGAGGCGCGCGTCGACCTCGGTGTCGACGCGGCTGACGAAGAACGAAGCGACCGAGGCCGATCGGGACAGGTCACGCCCTGCGGCGGTGGCCCGGGCCCTCGAGATAGGCGTCCACAACGGCGGCGTAGCGCTGCAGGAGAAGATCAACGTCACGTTGACGCTGATGCGCTCGGCCAAGCACGGCGCGATCGCGGCGACGGGCCCTCGGTCGCGGGGATCTTGATGAACAGGTTGGACCGGTCGACGAGCCACCACAGCGCCCCCGCCTCGGCGACAGCGGTGCCGGTGTCGCGCGCCAGCCGGGCGTCCACCTCGATCGAGACCCGCCCGTCGACGCCGTCGGTGGCGTCGTAGACGGGGCGGAGCACGTGGCAGGCCCATCGGACGTCGAAGGTGGTGATCATGCGGACGACCTCGTCGACACCGACCCCGCGGGCGGCGAGGTCCCTGATCTGCTCGTCGTAGAGATCGCTGCCGGCGATCGCGGTGGCGAAGATGGTCGGGTTGGATGTCACTCCCACGACATGGGGGTCCCGAATCAGACCAGCCAACGATCCCGAGACCAGTCGCATCCGGCTCAGGTCGTCGAGCCAGATCGACACCCCGGCCGCGGACAGTTTGGCGAGCGGGTCAGGCACGGGAGATCCCGGTCAGGGCAAAGAACTCCTGGCGCGAGCGGGCGTCCTCGCGCAGCGCCCCATGCAGGGCCGAGGTCACGGTGCGCGAACCGGTGGCTCTGACCCCGCGCAGTGACATGCACAGGTGCTCCGCCTCGATCACCACGCCGACGCCCTTCGGGGTCAGGTCCTGCTGGAGCCGGTCGGCGACCTGCTGGGTCAGGCGTTCCTGAACCTGCAGGTCGCGGGAGAACTGCTCGACGATCCGGGCCAGCTTCGAGAGTCCGAGGATCCGGTCACCGGGCAGGTAGCCGACATGGGCGACCCCGTGGAAGGGCAGCAGGTGGTGCTCGCACAGCGACTGCACCGGGATGTCCCTGGCCAGCACCAGTTCGTCGTAGCCCTCGTCGTTGGGGAAGGTCGTCAGGTCGAACGCGCGTGGGGTGAGCAGGTCGGCATAAGCACGGGCCACTCGATCCGGGGTGCCGGACAGGTGCTCGTCGGTCGGGTCCTTGCCCAACGCGACGAGCAGGGCGGTCACCGCCCGCTCCGCGGCGGGCAGGTCGACCGCTTCCCGGCGTGGGATGACACGCAGACTCCGACGCCGTCCGTCCGCCGGAAGCCCGGGCAGGGACGTGCCGGTCTGGGCGGAGGTCACGACGCCGGGTGGGAACGGGTGTGGCGACCGACGGCGTAGCGGGTGGCGAGCTGGGCCAGCGCCACCGCGGCGACGAGCAGGCCGAAATCGCGCAGCGCAACGTCGAAGAACCCGGGGAAGGTCAGCAGGTTGACGATGATCCCGAGCAGCCAGGCCGCGACGAGCCACCCGCCGAACCGGGGCGCCAGCGCGACCGCGATCCCGGCGACGATCTCGACGACGCCGATCGCGTACATCGCCTGCTGCGCCGTGCCGGGAACGACGGCATCGAGCCACGGGGCGAGGTAGTGCGGCCAGTCGGTGAGCAGATTCGTGAACTTGTCCAGCCCGAACAGGACCGGCGCCACGGTGAACACCGTGCGCAGCAGCAGGAACGCCCGGTACGCCGGGTCGGACAGAGCGGCCCGGCGGGCCGTCGACACCTCAGTGGACATCATGACTCCTTCTATTTGCAACAGAAGCTGTTGGTAGAAGGACGGTAGACCTGGCCGAGAAGTTTCGTCAATGCAACTTGTCTATAGAGTGTGGGTATGAAGGAACATCGTGAGGCACAGGTGTCGGCCGTCGCTGCGCTGGACGAGCCCACCCGTCGTCGGGCCTACGACCACGTGGTGCGCCAAGCCGGCCCCGTCAGCCGCGACGACGCCGCCGCAGAACTGGGGCTGCCGCGCACTACCGTGGCCTTCCATCTCGACCGCCTGGTCGACGAGGGATTGCTCGATGTCGTCTTCGAGCGGCGCACCGGGCGCACCGGGCCCGGCGCCGGGCGACCGGCCAAGCTCTACCGTCGGTCGGGCTGTGAAGTCTCCGTGTCGCTGCCCGAACGGCACTACGCCTTGGCCGGGCAACTTCTTGCCGCTGCACTCGAGGAGGCTGACCGGTCCGGGGACTCGCCGCGCGCCGCACTCGGCCGCCATGCCTACACGGTAGGGCGGGGCCTCGCCGCCACCGCGCACCCCGCCACCGGCGGCGACGCACGCGCCGCCACGCTGGCCGTCCTCGAAGCCCACGGCTACGAGCCGCGTGTCGAGGGCCCCCACATCGCGCTGGTGAACTGCCCGTTCCACACGCTGGCCCAGCAACACACCGAGCTCGTCTGCGGGATGAACCTACGTCTGCTCGACGGCATCCTCGACGGCATCAGTTGCACCGGACTCGCTGCCCACCTGCATCCCACCCCGGCCCGCTGCTGCGTCCGCCTCGAACCAGAATCCGACGTTGCGGATGCAGCGGCCAGAAGCGGCGGGCTGGACGGATGAACGTCGGCGGGGCGTGGGGCCCGGATGGCGTCAGCCGCGCGGCGATACTGCCGCGTGACTGACGCCATCCTGCCGCTGGCGAGGCACCGTCATCAACCAGCCGCCGTTGAGAGCGGCGGCGCTCAGCGGGCGCCGACGGGTGTGGGCGTCGCAATGGTGTCGATGGTCTCCATCTCCTTGGTGAACTCGACGTAGTTGTTGTCCATCAGGGCGCGCGGGTCGAAGTCCGGGCTGGCTAGGACGCCGTGTACGCGGCGGCGCTGCATTCCGAAATTGCCACCGTCGTAGATCGGGAAGATCGCCGCCTCGCGGAGGTACTTCTCGAACATGTGTTTTTTGTCTGCGCTGTTGACGCCGACGACCTGCATGCACTTGTAGACGGCGTCGAACAGCGACTCGGTGCAGTAGACCTTGTTCATCGCGCCGATGAGTTCGCCGTGGTAGTCGTGCTCGTCGATGTAGTGCGCGGCCTTCCAGCAGAAGTAGCGTGCGGCTTCGATTTTCCCTGCGACGTCACCTAGAACATAGCCGACGTTCTGGTGATGGATGATGGGGAAAGGTCCTCCGGCCGTGTAGGTCTTCGCCCAGGCGAGTGCCGCCTCGTAGGCGGCTCGGGCCACACCCACTGCGGCGATGCCGGCCACGGGTCCGGACCAGGCGAAGTTGCGGTTGATGAGCAGGTCGCCGTTACCCTTGGTGCCTTCGATGAGGTTCGCCTTGGGAACTCGGGCATCTTCGAAGACGACCTCGGAGTTCGGGGTCAGCCGGTGTCCGAAGGTATCGATGGTGGTGAAGGTGACGCCCGGGGTGCCGCGATCGACCATGAGGCCGGCGAGGCCCTCGGTGCCGCCCAGTTCCGGATCGGTGCGGACGACGTAGAGGCTCGTGTTGGCGCCCTGACCGTCCCAGCCGCCGACGTTGCACGGCCAGTACTTGCGGCCGTTGACGATGTAGGAGTCGCCGTCCAGGATGGCGGTGACGCCGATACCTGCCGGTGAGGGGAGCGGCGTGTCGAAGTTCGCCGTACCTCCTGGAGTTCCGGCAGGCTCGCTGGCGCCGTACCCGGCGATCCATTCGCCTGTGGGGTCGGAGGTTGCCTCCGTGAAGACCCTCTTTTTCTGCTCCTCGGTGCCCCAATACCAGATCGGCAGCAGGCCGAGCCCGTTCACAAGGACGGTGCACGCGAACCCGGGATCAATCGCGCAAATCTCTTCCGCCGCGAGGATCAGTTCGACGTTGGTGAGGCCTCCGCCGCCATACTCCTTCGGGAGCATGCAGAAGGCGATACCGCGTTTGTAGGAATCGACGTACGCCGGCTTCGTCATCTGGAACGCCTTGAGTGGATCAGGCTCGCGGTCCGCATCTCGCACGATCGGCGCCAAGACGTTCTCGGCGAAGTCCCGGGCGTCCAGCTGAACCTTCTTCTGTGCCGGGCTGAGAGTAAAGTCGATGGCCATGCGAGCTCCTCCGTCGAAATTTACAACGAGTCACGCCGAATGCGTTGACGCTCGGATCGCTCTGCTATGCCGCGACCTGCGTCGGGGTGCACTATCGGGTCTGCGGCCAATCTCGGGAAGAGACATCGCACGAGCTTTGGCAAATGCCGCACGAACGGCCGCGCGGCGCGCACGAACAGCGCCTCAGTGGGTCGCCGAGACAGGCACTACCGACGGTGCGGGCAAGTCGCCGGACGCCGACGGATCGTCGATCCTGAAGTCGACACGAGCCGCAAGACGCGGTGGACGTCCACGGTCAGCGCATCAGTCGAGAGTGAACGGGTCGTAGCGAATGCGGTCGAGGGGAGTGCCTGCCACCAACATCTGGCCGACGGTTGCGCGGATCATCTGCGGCGATCCGCAGACGAGCACATCGTGGTCGCGCCAGGCGCCGTAGCCGGTGACCGCGTCGGCCAGTGTGCCCGTCACGGCCCCGGCGACGAGCGGGTTCGGTTCGTCGAGGACGTGGTGGTCGTCGACGTGCTCGATCACCGGCACGACGTAGAGCCACGGGTGGTCGGAGGACAGGGCGCGGAGATGGGATAGGTCGTAGAGATCCTTCTTGGTGCGACCGCCGACGAACAGCGTGGTGTGCCTGCGGGAGCCCTGCTCGATCAGGTGCTGCAGCATCGCTCTGATCGGCGCGACCCCGGTGCCTCCGGCCACCATCACCACGTCGTCGGTGGACGCCGGGTCGATCCGCATCCGGCCCATCGGCGGGCCGATCCGCCACGTCTCACCCGGCCTCGTGTGGGCGACGATCGCCCGGCTGACCCACCCGCTCTCGACCGCCCTGACGTGGAACTCCAGTACGCCGTCGTCGCGTGGCGCGTTGGCCGGGGACAGGTAGCGCCACAACCGTGGACGGTGCGGGGTCTCGATGCTCATGTACTGGCCGGCCCGGTACGGGATCGGCGGAGCGGTCTGAACGGTGACGACGGCCAGATCCCAGCCGAGCCTGCGGTGGTCGACGACCCGTCCCGTCCACGACGCCGGACCGCGATCCGCGCGTGCGGCCGAGGTCATGCGGTCGGCCACCATCTCGTAGGCCTGATCCCAGGCTGACGCGACCTCAGGTGTCCACGCAGAGCCGGAGAAGTGGGCCACCGCCCCCGTCAACGCGTCGCCGAGCACGCGGTAGTGCTCGTCGACGACGTCGAACTTGCGGTGGTCGCGACCGAGCTGGTCGAGGAACGGATCGAGATTCTCGGGCTGGTCGACCATCTGCAGCACGTGCAGGAGCGCCCGCAGCAGCCGGCTGCGCTGCACCTGCATGTTCAGCGGGAACAGGGACCGGCTCGCCGGCGCCCGCTCGAACAGCAGGCCGTAGAACAGCTGTGTCAGCTCCTCTGTGCGGGGCTCGACGATCGCCCAGCTCCGGCGGATCGTCTCGCCGACATCGAGGAGACCCTGCACCGGTCGCCCGGGTTTCGACGGTTCCGGCACGGCGCCAGGAACGCGACGTTCCGGATCCGTCCAGGGCCGGGCCTGACCGGCGGTCACTGCGCGGTCACCTGCTCGGCAGGGATGACGTGGGCGATGCACAGATGTGGCTCGACGAAGGGCTCGAGGCTGCTTGCCGCGGCCGCACCGCCCAACCCGTCCAGCGCACCTCGGATCAGACCGAGGTGCAATGAGCACACGACTTCCGGGTGCGCCACGGCCACCGCGCGGAAGGGACAGGCGTGCAGGCGCATCTGCACGCCTGCGCCCTCCGTGACGAGCTCGGGCTCGAATCCGAGCTCGGCGAACGTGCCGGCGACCTCGGCGACGGCCTCACGAAGGGGCAGCGATCGCGGCGGTGACTCCGAGCGTTGCTGCGCGCCGGCCGCGGCTCGACCGGCGCGTTCGGCGCGTGTAGACCGTTCGTCAGCGGTCCCGTCCCAATGTGCCGCGAGAAGGCTCGCGAGCAACTGGTAGCCGGTGCCCGCGGACGACTCCGGGCCGCCTGCTGTCGTCGGCGTGTACAGGTGCCGCGGCCGACCCCGCGTCCCCGTCGGCTCGGACCGGCTGTGCACCAGCCCGGCCCTCGCAAGGATGTCGAGGTGGAACCGCACCGTGCTGACGTGCAAGCCACAGGCTGACGCGAGCTCCCCAGCGGTGAGCGCTCGCGGGCTGGCGCGCAACGTGTCGATCATCTGGACGCGGCTGGCCACGGCCAACGCCTCGTGTGTCCGGTGACGTTCAGCCACGTCATTCCTCCCTCGGGGCACTGGCCGATTAAAGCGGATCGTCATACTCTCATAAGCACGCTTGTGGATGAGCACAAGCGGGCAGGAGAAGCGCGTGGGCGGTGTGATCGTCAAGAACTGGGGCGGCGTGCCATCCCCACCGGTGCGGACCTTCAGCGAGCGTGCGCGAACGACGAGGGCGGCATGGGAGCGGTTCGCTGCGGGCGACGACGATGTCCGTGATGTGCCCGCCGTGATCCTGCTGTCCTGGCAGCGCAGCCGCGACCTGTACGGGGTGGATCCGCTGAACGCCGCCCCACCGCGTGCCGGCGGCACGGCCGGCGCCAGTACCACGTCGTTGCTGCATGCGGGTGTCGTCGCCCAGCTTGGTGGGGTTGCCGCCGCTATCGCAGCGGGCACGGACGGATCGCTCACCACCGTGACCGACGGCTCAGGACGGATCCTGGGTTCGTGGGGTGACGCCGACACTCGGCGTCGTGCCGAGGACGTCAGCCTCGCCCCGCTGTACACCTGGTCGGAGTCCAGAACGGGCACCAACGGACTCGGTACCTCGCTGGGGATGCCCTACCCGGTGTCGGTCCGGGGGCCCGAGCACTGGCGTGCGGCTCTGCATGACTGGACCTGCCACGGGATCTCGGTCAGCGATGCGGTGACCGGTCGGCCCCTCGCTGCCGTCAACGTCTCCTTCTGGAGATCCGTCTGCGGGGCGCCCGACGGGATGGAGCGGGCCGTCACGTCGATCCGTGCACTGCTGCGGGAGGAGGCGGTCCGGGAGGGCAGAGCGTTGTTGGCGGATTTCGTGGCAGCCGCCGATCGGGCAACGACGCACGAGGCTGTCGTGGTCGCCGACGTCGCGGGCAACGTCGTGGCGGCCAACCAGTATGCCCACGACCTGGGTGGCCACCTGCCGTCGGTCCCCGCCGTGGAGCCGACCCCCCGTCGGCGGTTCCTGTCGGTCGAGCTCAGGGAGATCGCGGCCATCGCGGCGGCTCACGCCACGTCGGATCCGTCGTGGACCGCCGTCTTCCGGGTCGGCCTCCTGCGCGAGCAGATGGCGTTCGCGGTGCGTCCCGTCCACCTCGACGGCGGGTTCATCGGCATCCTGCTGGTCAGCGCTGTCGACGCGGATGGTCCACGACTTGCCGGCGGTATCGCCCAGACGGGCGGCGCCGACATCCCAGTGCGTGTCGTCGGCATCCACGAGCGCCAGTTGATCATTCTCTCGCCACACGAGATCCGGTACGCGGCGGCTGACCGGCACGTCGTCTGGCTCATCACGGACCGGGGGCGGGTGCGGGCAGCCGACCACGGGATCGACAACATCGAACGCGCGCTCGGATCGTCCGGATTCCTCCGCGTGCACAGGAGCTATCTGGTGAACCTGCATCGGATACGGGAGGTCGGCCAGGGCATCAGCAAGGGGACGCTCACGGTGAGCACCCAGCACCACGGGTATGAGGCCATCCCCGTCGCGCGCCGCCACATGCCTCGGTTGCGTGCAGCGCTGGGAATCTGACAGGCCGGAGTTCGTCGGC
>NZ_JAOPWR010000028.1 GCF_025965585.1 Pseudonocardia sp. | reverse complement strand
CTCTCAGAGGCCCAGTTGCCGCGCGATCAGCATCTTCTGGACCTCGCTGGTGCCCTCGCCGATCTCCAGGATCTTGGCGTCGCGGTAGAAGCGGCCCACCGGGTACTCGTTCATGAAGCCGTAGCCGCCGAAGATCTGCGTGGCGTCACGGGCATTGTCCATCGCCGCGTTGGACGAGACGAGCTTCGCGATGGCCGCCTCCTTCTTGAACGGCTGCCCCTTGAGCATCTTCGCCGCGGCCGCGTAGTAGGCCAGGCGCGCGGTGTGGGCGCGCGCCTCCATGTCGGCGATCTTGAACTGGATCGCCTGGTAGGAGCCGATCGTGTGCCCGAACGCCTCCCGCTCGTGGGCGTAGCGCACCGACTCGTCGACGCAGCCCTGCGCGAGCCCGACGCTCAGGGCCGCGATCGCGACGCGCCCCTCGTCGAGTATCGAGAGGAACTGGGCGTAGCCGCGGCCGCGCTCACCGACGAGGTTCGCCGTGGGCACGCGCACGTCGTCGAAGAAGAGCTCACGGGTGTCGGACGCGCACCAGCCGACCTTCGAGTACGGCTTCGCGACGCGGAACCCCGCCGTCCCGGACGGGATCATGATCGCCGAGATCTCCTTCTTGCCGCCCGCACCCTCGCCGGTGATGGCGGTGACCGTGACGACCGAGGTGATGTCGGTGCCGGAGTTCGTGATGAAGGCCTTGGAGCCGTTGACCACCCACTCGTCGCCGTCCAGGCGGGCGGTGGTGCGGGTGGCGCCGGCGTCGGAGCCACCACCGGGCTCGGTGAGCCCGAACGCGCCGAGCCGCTCACCGGCCGCGAGCGCCGGAAGCCACTCCTGCTTCTGCGCCGGCGTACCGAAGCGGTAGATCGGCATCGCGCCCAGCGAGACGCCCGCCTCGAGGGTGATCGCCACCGACGAGTCGACGCGCGCGAGCTCCTCCAGCGCGAGACAGAGGGCGAAGTAGTCGCCGCCCATGCCGCCGTACTCCTCGGAGACGGGCAGGCCGAACAGGCCCATCGCGCCCATCTTGGCGACGATCTCGTACGGGAACTCCTCGCGCTCGTAGAGCTCGCCGATGACGGGGGCGACCTCCTTGCGGGCGAAGTCCTCGACGGTCGCGCGCAGCGACTCGTACTCCTCACTCAGGTTCAGATCCATCATCAGCTCCTTCGACGATCAGCAGCACGGCATCCCGCGCGACGGTGGCACCCGTACGGGCGCGGAGCTGACGCACCACCCCGTCGACGGGTGCGGTGAGCACGTGTTCCATCTTCATGGCCTCGACCACCACGAGCCGGTCACCGGCGGCCACCTGCTGGCCCTCGGCGACCTCGACGACGGTGACGGTGCCGGGCATGGGCGAGAGCACGGGTCCGCCGGCCCCGGTGTCGGTGGCCGCGGCGGCGTCGAGGGGGGCCTGCTCGCGGACGCCCCAGGCGTGGCCGTCCCGGCCGAGCCAGAGGATGTCGCCGTCCAGAGCGCAGGCGTAGGAGCGGGTGAGGCCTCCGAAGGTCACCTCCAACCCGTGGGGTCGGCGTCGTCCCCTCACCTCCACCGGGGTCGCGTCGCCCACCTGGACCTCGGCCGCCGCAGCCCGGCCGCGGATCCGCACCGCGACGGGCTCGTGGCCGGGCACGACCATCCGCCACGTCGTCCAGGCAGGCTCGCCGACACGCCAGCCGCCGGGCACGTCGAACGGGTCGACCACGGGGCCGGTGGGCTCCAGCTCGAGCAGCGCGTGCACGGCGGCCGCGGCGAGGACGTCGCCGGGCAGGGAGTCGGCGGTCCATTCGTCGACACGGCGGCCGACGAGGCCCGTGTCCAGGCGGGCGGCGCGCACGTCGTCGTCGTCGAGCAGGGCGCGCAGGAAGCCGATGTTGGTGCCCAGGCCCAGCAGGACGGTGGCGCGCAGGGCGGCGTCGAGCCTGCGGATCGCCTCGGCGCGGTCGGCGCCGTGGGCGACGACCTTGGCGAGCATGGGGTCGTAGTCGGAGCCGACCGTGCCCCCCTCGGCAATGCCGGAGTCGACGCGCACGCCCGGCCCCGACGGCTCGCGCAGCGCGAGGATGCGCCCACCGGTCGGGAGGAAGCCCGCGGCCGGGTCCTCGGCGTAGACGCGCACCTCGACGGCGTGCCCGTCGAGCCGGACGTCGTCCTGCGTGATGGGCAGCGGCTCGCCCGCGGCCACGCGCAGTTGCAGCTCGACGAGGTCGAGGCCGGTCACCAGCTCGGTGACGGGGTGTTCCACCTGCAGGCGGGTGTTCATCTCCATGAAGAAGAACTCGTCCGGGGCGCCGGCGCCGACGATGAACTCGACCGTTCCGGCGCCGGTGTAGCCGACCGCACGGGCGGCCTCGACCGCGGCGGCGCCCATCGCCGCCCGCTGCTCGGGGGTGAGGAGCGCCGAGGGGGCCTCCTCCACGATCTTCTGGTGCCGCCGCTGCAGCGAGCACTCGCGCTCACCGAGGTGGATCACGGTGCCGTGCTGGTCGGCCATCACCTGGATCTCGATGTGCCGGGGCGTGGTGACCAGCCGCTCGACGAGCAGCGTGTCGTCGCCGAACGAGCTGCGCGCCTCCCGGCGGGCCGTCGCGATGGCCGCGGCGAGGTCCTCGGGGCGGTGGACCTCGTGCATGCCCTTGCCCCCACCGCCTGCGCTCGGCTTGAGCAGCACCGGGTAGCCGACCTGCTCGACGGCCAGTGCGAGCGCGGCGTCGTCGAGGCCCGAGCCGTCGGAGCCGGGGACGACGGGCACGCCCGCCTTGGCGACGGTCTGCTTGGCGCGGATCTTGTCGCCCATCGCCTCGATCGCCGACGCGGGCGGCCCGACGAACGCGATCCCGGCGGCCTCGCAGGCGGCGGCGAACGCGGTGTTCTCGCTCAGGAAGCCGTAGCCCGGGTGGATGGCCTGCGCGCCGGTGGCCTTCGCGGCCTCGATCACAGCCGGGATGGACAGGTAGCTCTCGGCGGCGGCCGCGGGCCCGATCCGCACGGCCACGTCGGCGAGCGAGACGTGCGGCGCCTCGGAGTCGGCGTCCGAGTACACAGCCACGGACCGGACGCCGAGCAGCCGCAGCGTGCGGATCACCCGGCAGGCGATCTCGCCCCGGTTGGCGACGAGCACGGTGTCAAACACGGGGGCCTCCGGTCGAGGGGTGGAGATGAGCGGGCCGCCCCGAGCGGTGACCAAGGCGGGGACGCCGTCCATGGTGATCGACTGACGACATCAGCGCCTTGATCACTGGGGTGGGGGCAGGGGCGGGCGGCGCGGAGGGCACGGCGCTCACATCCGGAAGACGCCGAAGGCGGGGTCCGCCAGGGGCGCGTTCGCCGCCGCCGTCAGCGCCAGGCCCAGGACGGTCCTCGTGTCCTTCGGGTCGATCACGCCGTCGTCCCAGATCCGCGCGGTGGAGTAGTAGGGGTGGCCCTGCGTCTCGTACTGCGCGCGGATGCGGCCCTTGAACTCCTCGGACGGCTCCGGGTCCTCGGGGCTGCGCACCGCGTCGAGCACCATCGCGGCCTGCTCGCCGCCCATCACCGAGATGCGGGCGTTGGGCCACATGAAAAGGAACCGCGGCGAGTACGCCCGCCCGCACATCGAGTAGTTGCCGGCGCCGAACGAGCCGCCGATCACCACCGTGAACTTCGGAACCCGCGTGGACGCCACGGCGGTGACCATCTTCGCGCCGTTCTTCGCGATGCCGCCCGCCTCGTACTCGCGCCCGACCATGAACCCGGAGATGTTCTGCAGGAACACCAGCGGGATGCCGCGCTGGTCGCACAGCTCGATGAAGTGCGCGCCCTTGAGGGCCGACTCGGAGAACAGGATCCCGTTGTTCGCCACGATCCCCACCGGGTGCCCGTGCAGCCGCGCGAAGCCGGTGACCAGCGTGGTGCCGTACTCGGACTTGAACTCGTGGAACCGCGAGCCGTCGACGATCCGCGTGATGACCTCCCGCACGTCGTAGGGGGTGCGGGAGTCCGTCGGCACCACGGCGTAGAGCTCGTCCGGATCGGCGACGGGCTCCTCGGTCGGGAGCACGTCCCACGGGCGCGGCGCACGCGGGCCGAGCGTGCCGACGATGGAGCGGACGATCGCCAGCGCGTGGGCGTCGTCGTTCGCGAGGTGGTCGGTGACGCCGGAGATCTTCGAGTGCAGGTCGCCACCGCCCAGCTCCTCCGCGGTGACGACCTCACCGGTCGCGGCCTTCACCAGCGGCGGGCCGCCGAGGAAGATCGTGCCCTGGTTGCGGACGATCACGGCCTCGTCGCTCATCGCGGGTACGTACGCGCCGCCGGCGGTGCACGACCCGAGCACCGCGGCGATCTGTGGGATGCCCTTTCCGGACATCTGGGCCTGGTTGTAGAAGATCCGGCCGAAGTGCTCGCGGTCGGGGAAGACGTCGTCCTGCTCGGGCAGGTAAGCACCGCCGGAGTCGACCAGGTAGATGCAGGGCAGCCGGTTGTGCAGGGCCACCTCCTGCGCCCGCAGGTGCTTCTTCACCGTCATCGGGTAGTACGTGCCGCCCTTGACGGTCGCGTCGTTCGCGACGATGACGCACTCGCGCCCGGCCACCCGCCCGACCCCCGTGATGACGCCCGCACCCGGCGCGTCACCGCCGTAGAGGCCGTGCGCGGCCAGCGGGGAGAGCTCCAGGAACGGGGACGACGGGTCGACCAGCTGGTCGACCCGGTCGCGCGGCAGCAGCTTGCCGCGCTCGACGTGGCGGGCCCGCGAGCGCTCCGGGCCACCGAGACGGGCCGTGGCGAGCTTGTCGCGCAGGTCGGCCACCAGCGCCTCGTGGGCGGCCTCCGGGCCGGCCTGCGCCGTGCTCGACGTGGTGACGGTCATGGGAGCGATGTTAACGTTCATTAACGTCGGGCGCCAGACCTCCGTCCGCGCCACGCGCTACGTTGGGCGCGTGCGCGTGCTGCTGGTGGAGGACGAGGTGCCCCTGGCGGACATGGTGCGGCGCGGCCTCGTGGCCGACGGCCACACCGTCCAGGTGGTGCACGACGGCAACGCGGGCCTGGCCGCGGCCAGCACCGGCGACCACGACGTCGTGGTGCTCGACATCATGCTGCCGGGCCTGTCGGGCTACCGGGTCCTGCAGCACCTGCGCGCCGCCCAGGTCTGGACGCCGGTGCTGATGCTCACGGCCAAGGACGGCGAGTACGACGAGGCCGACGCATTCGACCTCGGCGCCGACGACTACCTGATCAAGCCGTTCTCGTTCGTGGTGCTGCTCGCGCGGCTGCGCGCCCTGCTGCGCCGATCCGGGGAAGCCCGTCCCACCGTGCTCAAGGTCGGCACCCTCGAGCTCGACCCAGCGCGCCACCGCGTCTTCCGCGACGGCACCGAGATCACGCTGACGCCGCGGGAGTTCGGCGTGCTGGAGCACCTCATGAGCCGCGCGGGCGAGGTCGTCACGAAGACCGACATCCTGCGCGCCGTCTGGGACGCCCACTACGAGGGCGAGGTCAACGTCGTGGAGGTCTACGTCGGCTACCTCCGGCGCAAGATCGACACCCCGTTCGGCACGCGCAGCATCGAGACGCTGCGCGGCGTCGGCTACCGGATGTCCGAGCCGGGCTGACCCCCACCGCGGGCGGCCCCCACGGGGTTCGGCCGCGGCGCCGGGCTGGGCTGCCGGCCGGGCGCGGACGCACTCACGGCCGGCATGCCCCACGGCGCCGTCGGAGGGTCCTGCCGGGCGTCGCTGTCGCGCACCGGCGGCGTGAGCCCCGGCCGCGGCAGCGCGAGCTGTCGCGGCACCGATTCGATCTCCGGGATCGGGCCGGACATGAGACCCCCGTCGGCGTCCACGGGCGCCCCTGCCGCGTGCTCGGGGACGGGCGCGGCCGGCAACCGGACGCGGAACAGCGCGCCGCCACCCGGGGCGTCGTCGATCTCCACCGAGCCGGAGTGAGCGGCCAGCACCTCCGACACGATGGCCAGCCCGAGCCCGGACCCGCCGTCGGAGCGGGCACGGGCGTCGTCGAGACGGACGAACCGCTCGAACACGCGGCTGCGGTCGGCGAGCGGCACGCCGGGCCCGTCGTCGGACACCTCGACGACGGCATCGCCGCCCTCGCGGCGGACGGTGACGAGCACGCGCGTGGACGCGTGGCGGCGCGCGTTGTCGACGAGGTTGCGCACCACGCGGGCGAGCTGGCCGCGGTCGCCGATCACGCGCACCGGCTCGGCGTGCACCTCGGCGGGCACTCCGCTGTCGCCGGGACGGACGCGCTCGGCGTCGGCGATGTCGTCGAGGTCGACCTCCTCGCGGCGCGGCTGCAGGCCCCGCTCGTCCGCCCGCGCGAGCAGCAGCAGGGCGTCGACGAGGCGGTTGAGCCGCTCGGTCTCGCCGCGCAGCGCCGTGATGGTGGCCGCGTCGGTCTCGGGGCTCGACTCGCCGTTCTGCATCAGCTCGAGGCCCGCGGCGATGGTGGCGAGCGGGCTGCGCAGCTCATGGCTCGCGTCGGCCACGAACCGCCGCTGTACGCCCTGGCCGTCCTCCAGCCTGGCGAGCATCTCGTTCATCGTCTCGGCGAGCCTGCCCACCTCGTCGCGCGCCAGCGGCACGGGAACACGCTTGCCCAGATCCTTCTCGGTGAGCCGGGCGACCTGCCTACGGATGGCCTCGACCGGGCGCAGCGCGCGGCCCGCGAACTCGTAGGTGGCGATGCCGGTGACGAGGATGAGGATCGGCACGCCGATGAGCAGGTAGAACAGCAGCGTGTCGGTGGCCGCCTGCACGGACGTCAGCGGCTGGGCGACGTAGACGTAGACCGGCAGGCCGAGGGTCTCGCTGCCCTGCGCCACCAGCAACGTGCTCACGCTGGTGCCGTTGGGGCGCTTGATCACGAAGTTGTCCTGCACGATCACCTGCCGGTCGGCCGGGCGCAGGTTCGCGATCGGGACGTGCTCGGAGGTGTTGTTGGCCCCCTCGACAGTCACGACGGGGTCGCCCGGGTCCTGCGTGTAGTCGACCAGCACCTGGACGATGTCCTCGCCGGACCGCGCGAGGGTGTCGACAGCGAAGAACGCGTTCTTGTTGGGCTGCCCGTTGTCGTTGGCGTGCACGCGCTCGGCCAGCTGATCGGCCTCCTGCTGCGCGGAGGTCCGGACCGCGCTGTGCAGCGACTGGCTCACCAGGAACACCAGGGCGAAGCCGCCGATGGCGAGCGCCACCGCCACGACGGCGGCCGCGGACAGCGCCGATGCCGCGCGCACGCCGATGCGTGTGCGCAGCCACCGGGGTGTCATCGCCACGTCACGAGGGTATCCGCCGAGGCCTGTGACCGGGCTGAGCGTGCGATCACGTCGCCCAGGCGCTGTCTAAGCTGGGCGGATGGCGGCCACGGCGGGCGCCGGCACCGGCCGGCGGCAGCAGATCCTCGCCGTCGCGGCGCAGCTGTTCGCCCGCCACGGCTTCCACGGCGTGAGCATCGCCGAGCTCGGCGCGGCCGTCGGCGTCAGCGGGCCCGCTCTCTACCGGCACTTCCCCGGCAAGGAGGCGCTGCTGGCCGAGATGCTCGTCGGGATCAGCGAGCACCTGCTGGCCGGCGGGCAGGAGCGCGCCGCGGCCTCCGACGACCCGCACGAGGTGCTCGTCGCGCTCGTGGACTTCCAGGCCGACTTCGCCCGCCGCGAGCCGGAGCTGATCGTGGTGCAGGACCGCGACCTGGCCAACCTCCCGCCCACCGCACGCCGCCAGGTGCGGCAGCTGCAGCGCACCTACGTCGAGATCTGGGTCGACACGCTGCGCCGCGCCCACCCGGGGCTGCCGGCCGAGTCGGCGCGCGTGGCCGCGCACGGTGCGTTCGGGCTGCTCAACTCCACGCCGCACACCGGCGGCGGCGCCGAGGCCGCGGCGCTGCTGCGGCGCATGGCGCTGGCCGCGCTCACCGGCCTGTCGGGCTGAGCTCGGGAACCCGCTCGACGGCCGCGGCGCCCCGGGCCGAGCGCAGGAGCCGCAGCCCGTTGAGGCAGACGAGCACGGTGGACAGCTCGTGGCCGGCCACGCCGAGCGCGAGCGGCAGGGTGCCGAGCAGGTCCCACCCGACGAGCCCGACGATCACCGCACAGGCGAACGCGAGGTTGGCGCGGGAGATCCGCCGGGCGCGCCGGGCCAGCTCGAGCAGCGGGGCGAGCCCCGTCATCGGGTCGCGCAGCAGCACACCGTCGGCGGCCTGGACGCTGAGCGCGCTGCCGCCCTCCCCGATCGCCAGGCCCGCGTCGGCGCCGGCCAGCAGCGGCGCGTCGTTGATGCCGTCGCCGACGGCGAGAACCCGCCGCCCCTCGGCCTGCCACCCCGCGACGGCCGCGGTCTTGCCGGCGGGGAGCAGCCCGGCCCGGACGTCGGCGATGCCCAGCGCGGTGCCCACCGCCGCGGCGGGCGCGGCAGCGTCGCCGGTGACCAGGACGGGCGTGGACCCGGTGACGCGCTCCACCGCGGCCACCGCGGCCCTGGCCTCGGGCCGGACCTCGTCGGCGAGGGCCAGCACGCCCACCGCCTCGCCGTCGAGCAGCACGACGACGGCGGTGCGGCCGGCGGCCTCGTGCGCGGCCGCG
>NZ_JAOPWR010000545.1 GCF_025965585.1 Pseudonocardia sp. | reverse complement strand
TGTCGATCAGCCACGCCGTCTTGTAGACGAGCAGCCGGGCCTGCTCCACCTCGATGCGCGACTGCGCGATCTGCTCGCGCACCACGCCCTGCTCGGACAGCGGACGGCCGAAGGCCACGCGGGACTGGGCGCGCTTGACCATGAGGTCGATCGCGCGCTCGGCCATGCCGATGAGGCGCATGCAGTGGTGGATGCGGCCGGGGCCGAGCCGGGCCTGGGCGATGGCGAAGCCGCCGCCCTCCTCGCCGAGCAGGAACGCGGTGGGCACGCGCACGTCGTGGAACTCGAGCTCGGAGTGGCCGTGCTGGTCCTGGTAGCCGAACGTCGGCAGGTGCCGGGTGATGGTCAGCCCGGGGGTGTCGCGAGGGACCAGCACCATCGACTGCTGGCGGTGCGTGGCCGCCTCGAGATCGGTCTTGCCCATGACGATGAAGACCTTGCAGCGCTCGTCGGCACTGCCGGAGATCCACCACTTCTTACCGGAGACGACGTACTCGTCGCCCTCGCGGCGGATCGTGGTCTGGACGTTCGTGGCGTCCGAGGAGGCGACGTCGGGCTCGGTCATCGCGAACCCCGACCGGATCTCGCCGGCCAGCAGGGGCTCGAGCCACTCGGCCTTCTGCTCCGGGGTGGCGAAGAGGTGGAGCGTCTCCATGTTGCCGGTGTCGGGGGCCTGGCAGTTGATCGCCTCGGGCGCGATCACGGGCGACCAGCCGGACACCTCGGCGACCTGGGCGTACTCCAGGTTGCTCAGCCCGGAGACGTCGGGGAGGAAGAGGTTCCACAGCCCGCGGGCCTTCGCCTCGGTCTTGAGCTCCTCCACCACGGGCGGCAGGTCCCACTCCTGCGGGGTGCCGCGGCGTTCGGCGCGGAACGCGTCGTACTCGGCCTCGGCGGGCAGGATCCTCTCGTCGAGGAAGGCCCGCATGCGCTTGGTGTAGTCGGCAGCGACGGCGCTGGGTTCGAAGTCCACGGCCACGAGCCAACCACACGGTGAGGCTCCTCTGGTCAAACTCGCAACCACGGATCTAGGATCCGCGCCGTGCCGCAGTTCCGGATCGCTGACGCCGCCCGACTTCTGGGCGTCAGCGACGACACCGTCCGCCGCTGGGTGGACGCCGGTACGCTCCCCGTGCAGGCCGACGCATCCAACCGCAAGGTGATCGACGGCGCCGCGCTCGCGGCCTTCGCCCGTGAGCACGCCCAGACGACGCCCGATCCCTCGGTGGTGCAACGTTCCGCGCGCAACCGGCTGGTCGGGCTCGTCACCTCGGTGGTGGCCGACACGGTCATGGCCCAGGTGGAGATCCAGTGCGGGCCGCACCGAGTGGTGTCGCTGATGTCGAGCGAAGCCGTGCGGGAGCTCGGACTGGAGCCCGGCGTGCTCGCCGTGGCCGTGATCAAGTCGACGAACGTCGTCGTGGAAACCCCTGGAGGAACCTCGTGATGAAGCGTGTCCTGGCCTCCGTCGCAGCGGCGGGCCTCGTGCTCACGCTCGCGGCGTGCGGCTCGTCGTCCACCAGCAGCGGCTCGGCCGCGACGTCGGGGGCGCCGCAAGCGCGCACCCTGACGGTGCTCGCCGCGGCGTCGCTCACGGGCACGTTCGCCGCGATCGGCAAGCAGTTCGAGACCGACAACCCCGGTGTCACGGTCAAGTTCAGCTACGGCGGCTCCTCCGATCTCGCCCAGCAGATCGTCAACGGCTCGCCCGCCGACGTGTTCGCCGCCGCCAGCGACGCCACGATGAAGACCGTCACCGACGCGAACCTCACCGCCTCGCCGTCGACGATCTTCGCCACCAACGTCCTGCAGATCGCCACGGTGCCGGGCAACCCCAAGGGCATCGCGACGTTCGCCGACCTGGCCAAGCCCGACTTCAAGGTCGTCGTCTGCGCGGCGCAGGTGCCCTGCGGCGCCGCGGCCACGAAGATCGAGAAGGCCACCGGTGTGACGCTCAAGCCGGTCAGCGAGGAGCCCGACGTCAAGTCGGCCCTGAGCAAGGTCACCACCGGCAACGCGGACGCCGGGCTGGTCTACGTCACCGACGTCATGGCGGCCAAGGGCACCGTGCAGGGCGTCTCGTTCCCGGAGGCGAAGAACGCGGTCACGAACTACCCGATCGCCGTGCTCAAGAACGCGTCGCAGGCCGACCTCGCGGCGAAGTTCGTGGCGGCGGTCAAGGGTGAGATGGGTCAGAAGACCCTGCAGGCAGCCGGCTTCGGCGCGCCGTGACCCCTCCCGGCGCCGGATCGGCGATCGCCGGTCCGGCGCCGCGGCGTTCGGACGAGCGGCGCGACGAGGACCGCGGGGCCGCCCTCGCACTGCCGCGGTGGTTGTGGGTCCCCGCGGTTCTGGCGTTCGCTCTCATCTTCCTGCCGGTCGTCGGCCTGCTCCTGAAGGCCGACTGGCCGCGCATCCCCAGCCTCCTGGCCAGCGAGGCGTCGATCGACGCGCTGCTGCTCTCGCTCGAGACGGCCGCCGTCTCCACCGCGCTGTGCATCGTGCTCGGCGGCCCGCTCGCCGTGGTGCTCGCCCGCGGCAGGCTGCGAGGACTGCGGCTGCTGCGCTCGGTGGTGCTGCTGCCGCTGGTGCTCCCGCCGGTGGTCGGTGGTCTCGCGCTGCTCTACCTGCTCGGCCGGACCGGACTCGTCGGACGGGGGATCGACCTCGCGTTCGGGGTCACGATCCCGTTCACCACGGCGTCGGTGATCATCGCCCAGACGTTCGTGGCCATGCCGTTCCTCGTCGTGAGCCTGGAGGGCGCGATCCGCACGGCCGGGCAACGCTACGAGGCGGTCGCCGCCACGCTCGGCGCGACACCGGGGCTCGCCTTCCGGCGCGTGACGGTGCCGCTGCTGCTGCCCGGGCTGGTGTCCGGTTCGATCCTCGCGTTCGCGCGCGCCATGGGGGAGTTCGGCGCCACCATCACGTTCGCGGGCAGCCTCCAGGGCGTCACCCAGACGCTGCCGCTGCTCGTCTACCAGCAGCGCGAGGAGGACGTCGACGCCGCGGTGACCACGTCGCTGCTGCTCGTGGTGGTGTCGATCGTCGTCATCGCGCTGGCCCGGCCCCGCAACGTGCAGGGCGTGGCGTGACCCCGGGCCTCGAGGCGCGGGTGCTCGTGCGGCGTGCGGCCTTCACCCTCGACGTCACCGTCAGCGCGGCGCCCGGCGAGGTGGTGGCGGTGCTCGGGCCCAACGGGGCCGGAAAGTCCACGCTGCTCGCGGTGCTGGCCGGGCTGCTGCGCCCTGACGGCGGGTACGTGCGGATGGGCGACGAGACCGTCACCGATGTCGACGCCGGCGTTCACGTGCCTGCCCACCGCCGCGGCGTGGGCCTGCTCGCGCAGCAGGCACTGCTGTTCCCGCACCTCACCGCGCTGGGCAACGTCGCGTTCGGGCCGCGTGCGCAGGGCGTCGCGCGGCGCGAGGCCGAGGAGCGGGCCCGCGAGCTGCTGGCGGCCGTCGACACCGCGGCGCTGGCCGACCGGCGGCCGTCGCAGATGTCCGGCGGCCAGCAGCAGCGGGTGGCGCTGGCCCGCGCGCTCGCGCCCGGCCCCGAACTGCTGCTGCTCGACGAGCCGCTCGCCGCCCTCGACGTCGACGCCGCCCCGGCCATGCGGTCGCTGCTGCGCCGCATCGTCCGCGACCGCAAGCAGACGGCGCTGCTCGTCACCCACTCCGCGCTCGACGCCCTCGTGCTGGCCGACAGCGTGGTGGTGCTGACCGGGGGCAACCTCGTGGAGCAGGGGCCGACCCGCGACGTGCTGGCCCGCCCGCGCAGCCCGTTCACGGCGCGGATCGCGGGGCTCGACCTGATCCCGGGCGTCGCCGCCCCCGACGGTCTGCGCACGGCCGACGGCCTGCTCGTGTCGGGGCACGCCGAGAACGTGGAGGAGGGCGAGCCCGCGGTGGCGGTGTTCCCGCCGTCGGCGGTGGCCGTCTACGCGTCGCCGCCGTCGGGCAGCCCGCGCAACGTGCTGCCGGTGCGGCTGGCCGCCATCGAGCCCCGGGGCGACACGGTGCGGCTGCGGGCGGGGGCCGTCGAGGGTGGCCCGGAGTGGGTGGACGGGCTCGCCGCCGACGTGACGCCCGCCGCGGTGGCCGATCTCGCGGTGGAGCCCGGCGCTGAGCTGTGGTTCGTGGTCAAGGCCACCGAGGTCGGGATACACGCGGCGAGCAGCTGATCGACCCCTGATCCGCAGGTGCGGATCGTATCGTCCACACATTCAGCCGATGCGCATCAGTGCGGTGATCGAAGAGGGCTGCACAGAACGTCACCCCATAGGGCACACGAGTCACTCCAGCCACTATCGTGTCTCTGGTCCCGTCCTTCACGCGTGCGTACCGTCGCTCCACGTGACACGCCTGTTCCTGCGTATCGCCCCTGTGGCGATCGGCCTCCAGCTCGTGGCCCTGATCGCGGGCACCGGAGTGGCTTCCGCGTCGGACGGCAGTGCCGCCATGGTCGGTGCCTACGTCGTGCACGCCAGCACCACCGCCGCGGCCACCGACGCGGCCCGGGCGGTGGGGGCCACGCCCACCGTCACCTACGACTCCGCGTTCGCGGGTTTCGCCGCCCGGCTGACCCCCACGCAGGTCCAGGGGATCGAGTCCCGCCCGGGCGTGCTGGGTGTGGAGCAGGACCGCCGGGTGACGCCGATCGAGCCCGCGCCGCCCGCCCCCCTGACGGAGGCGACCGAGCTGAACCCGCCCAACTGGGGCCTCGACCGCATCGACCAGCGCAACCTCCCTCTCGACGGGAGGTACACGACGAAGGCCACCGGCAGCGGGGTCACGGTGTGGGTGCTCGACACCGGCGTCGACACCACCCACCCGGAGTTCGGCGGGCGCGCCACCCAGGTGGACAACACCGTCGACTCCACCGCCGGCGACTGCGACGGCCACGGCACCGTGGTGGCGGGCATCGCCGCGTCGTCGCTGCACGGGGTGGCGAAGCAGGCCACCGTCCGTTCCGTGAAGGTGCTCGACTGCAACGGCTCCGGCACGCTCTCGACGCTGCTCGCCGGGATCGACTTCGTCGCCAAGAACGCACACGGCCCGTCGGTGGCCGTCATGTCGTGGAGCTACGGCCCGTCGGACGTGCTGGTGGCGGCCGTGTCGAAGCTCGTGGCGCAGGGGGTGTTCGTCGCGTCCTCGGCGGGCAACACCGGCGCCGACGACTGCACGGTCGCTCCCCGGGCCGCGGTCGGCGTGCTCGTGGTGGCCAACTCCACCATCGACGACAAGCGCAACCCGACCTCGTCCACCGGCAGCTGCGTGGGCCTCTACGCACCGGGCACCGGCATCGTCGCGCCGGTCCCGGGCGGAGGCACGGCGTCGTACACGGGCACCTCGATGGCCGCGCCGTTCGTGGCCGGGGTCGCCGCGCTCTACAAGCAGACGTTCGGCGACAAGCCCAGCGCCACGGTCAAGCAGTGGATCGAGGACCACGCCGTGCCGAACGTCATCGACGGCGGCGGCACGGGCGGCACGCCGAACCTGCTGCTCGACACGGGCGGTCTGTGATCGCCGGTACGGGCGTGCCCGGCCGGCGGGAGCACCGGTGCCGGCGGCGGGCCTCGCCCGCGTCCACACCCACGGGTGTGGACATGTGGAACGACGCCGAGCCGCTCGCCCCGTGGGCCGGGACGGTCGCCGAGGCGTCGGCGGAACGCCTGGTCCTGGCCGTGGACACCCTTGTCCTCACGCTGATGGGGGCTGTGGGCACTCCTGTGGACAGCGGGGCGCGACCGGCGGCGGTGCCGTCTACTCGTACTTGCTCATGACGTGCTTCACCCGCGTGTAGTCCTCCAGGCTGTACGAGCTGAGGTCCTTGCCGTAGCCCGACTGCTTGAACCCGCCGTGCGGCATCTCGGCCACCAGCGGGATGTGGCAGTTGACCCACACGCAGCCGAAGTCCAGCGCGCGGGAGACGCGGATGCTGCGGGAGTGGTCGGTGGTCCAGACGCTCGACGCCAGGCCGTAGGGCGTGCCGTTGGCCATCGCGATCGCCTCGGCCTCGCCGGAGAACGACTGCACGGTGATCACCGGACCGAAGATCTCGGTCTGCACGATCTCGTCGTCCTGCGTGACGCCCGCGATCACGGTGGGCGGGAAGAAGTAGCCCGCGCCGTCGGCGGGGGTGCCGCCGGCCAGCACCCGTGCCGTCGACGGCACGCGCGACACCAGCCCGGAGACCTTCTCCAGCTGCGCGGCGTTGTTGATCGGCGGGATGTAGAGCTCCTCGGAGTCGGGCTGCTCGTCGCGGGACAGCAGCACGGTGGCGGCCTCGGCTGCCAGCGCGTCGGCCAGCTCGACGGCCAGCGACTCGTGCGCGATCACGCGGGTGGCCGCCGTGCAGTCCTGCCCGGCATTGAAGAACCCGGCGACGGCGATGTCGGCCGCCGCCCCCGCGATGTCGGCGTCCTCGAACACGACGACCGGCGCGTTGCCGCCCAGCTCCAGGTGCACCTTGGTGACGCGCCTCGACGCGGCCTCGGCCACGGCCTTGCCCGCCGCGACGCTGCCGGTGATGGCGACCATCGCGGGGATGTCGTGGTCGGTCATCACGGCGCCGGTGGAGCGGTCGCCGCAGACGACGTTGAGGACGCCGGGGGGCAGGACCTCGGCGAACAGCTCGCCCATCCGCACGGTGCTGGCCGGCGTGGTGTCCGAGGGCTTGAGCACGAGCGTGTTGCCCGCGGCGATGGCAGGCCCGATCTTCCAGATGGCCATCATCATCGGGTAGTTCCACGGCGTGACGGCCCCGACGACGCCGAGCGGCTCCCGCCGGATCGACGACGAGTGGCCCGCCATGTACTCCGCGGTGGCCCGGCCCTCGAGCTGACGGGCGGCACCGGCGAAGAAGCGCAGCTGGTCGGCCATCGGGCCGACCTCCTCGCTCAGGGTGAGCCCGAGCGGCTTGCCGGTGTCCTGCGCCTCGATGGCGGCGAGCTCCTCGCCGTTGGCCTCGATCGCGTCGGCCATCTTCAGCAGCGCGTTCATGCGGTCGCCGGGGGTGGTGTCGCGCCAGCCCTCGTCGAAGGCCCGCTTCGCGCTCCGGTAGGCCGTGTCGACGTCGGCCGGGCCCGAGAGGGGCGACGTCGCGTAGACCTTGCCGGTCTTCGGGTCGTGGATGTCGAGGGTGCGCCCGTCGGCGGCCGGTGCCGGCTTGCCGTCGATGATGTTGTGGAACGTCTGCATCGTGCAGCTCCTCGGGTCGGTGCAGAAAACCTATGAGTCCATAGGTTTGGCGTCAACCGTCGTGGCACGATGACGCCGTGCGCAGCGGACCGTCGAGCGGTGGCCGTGCTGCCGTCTTCGCCCCGCTGCCTGCCGGCAGGCGCGCCGATGCGGTGGTCCGGCGGTTGTCCGAGGGCATCCGGCTCGGCCTGCTCGTTCCCGACGAGCAGCTGCCCAGCGAGAGCGACCTCGCCGACTCGTTCGGCGTCTCCGCCGTCACCGTGCGGGAGGCCCTCACGGCGCTGCGCGGCCAGGGCCTCGTCATCACCCGGCGGGGCCGCAACGGTGGCAGCTTCGTCCGCGACGTGCCGGGCGGCGCGTCCGCGGTGCTGCGTGAGCGCCTGCGCGAGGTGAGCCCGTCGGAGCTGCGCGACCTCGCCGACCACTACGTCGCCCTGTCCGGCACCAGCGCGCTGCTCGCCGCCGACCGTGCGGGGAAGCAGGACATCGCGCTGATCGCCGACGGCGTCGCCGCGCTGGAGCGGGCCGTCGACGCCGACGCCCGGCGGCGTGCCGAGTCCCGCTTCCACGTCGAGCTCGCCGCGGCGGCGCAGTCCCCGCGGCTCACGCGCGCCGTGATCGGCATGCAGGCCGAGGTGGGGCCGCTGCTGTGGCTCTCGGCCGGCACCCACGCCGCCCAGCAGGACGTGCTCGGCAAGCTCCGGGACGTGCTCGCCGCGGTGGCCGCGGGCGACGGGCCGCGCGCCCGTGCCGTGGCCGGCGCTCACGTCTACGCGGCGCTCGCCCGCGCGAGCGCCCTGCAGCTGACCCTGCTCGGCGAGGACCCCGGAGGGCGAGTGGTGACGGAACCGGTCGGTCGCCTCGTGGATCGCGTGTCCCGGCTGTGCGAGAGCACGTTCGCCGCCGTCGACGGGCTGCGCGGCGTGGCCGAGCAGCTGTTCCTCCGCGCGTCCGACGGCGAGCCGCTGCGCCGGGCCGACATCGAGCAGATCGCCACGGTCGTGCGGCCGGTGCTGGAGGCGGAGGGCACGCCGCTGGTCGGGGCCGGGCTGGTGCTCGCGCCCGGCGCCCTGGCCGACGCCGAGCACTGGATGGAGTGGTGGCACCGCGGCCCCGGCGGAGACGCGGGGGTGCGCCGGCTGCGGCCGGTGCTCGACCCGGCGGTGGAGAACTTCTACGACTACACGGTGCTGCCGTGGTTCGTGATCCCGCGCGAGACGGGCGCGCGGCACGTCACCGGGCCGTACGTCGACCGGCTGTGCACCGAGGAGTACACGCTCACGTTCACGGTGCCGCTCCACGTCAGCCATCCCGGGCGCGGCCGCGAGTACCTCGGCGTGGTCGGCGCCGACATCGTCAACAGCTGGCTGGAGCGGCGGCTGCTGCCGCTGCTGCACCGGGTCGGTCAGCCCGCGGCGCTGGTCAACGCCGAGGGCCGGGTGGTGGTGGCCAACGAGCCGTCGCTGGTGGCGGGCGCGGTGACCCACAGCACCGACGTCCCCGCGCTGTGGAGCGGCCGCACGGGCGAGGGGGCCGTCCTCCACCGCCTGGACGGCCTGCCGCTCGGGATCCTGGTCCTCGACCCCGGCGGGCGCTGATCGGCGCACTGCGAGGTGCCCTCTGTAACGGAGAGGGCACCCAGGGCGACGTTGCTGCTGACCGTTCAGAAGTCGGGAGTACCACCGTGCCGAACCTCTTCGATCCCCTGCAGAGACGCCCGCTAGCAGCCGTGTTGCGGGAGGCCTGCGACGTGATCGCACGCGACGTCGCCGCGTCGGTCCGGCGGTCCCTGGCGCGCCCGTCGCAGGCGTCGCAGGCGTCGCAGGCGTCGCAGGCGTCGCAGGCGTCTCAGGCAGAGCCTGCGCCGTCGCTCCGGCTCGTCCCGCTGCCGCGGCGGTCCGACGAGCTCAGCCCTGTGGAGGCCGGCGTTCGAGGCGCAGCGCGAGCGTAGGGCAGGCCGACGCCGCCCGGCGGGCCTGCGCCCGCAGCTCCGCGGGCACGCAGCCCCCGCCGATGATCGGGTAACCCCACTCGTCGAGCTGCAGCAGCTCGGGGAGCATCTCCGCGCACAGCCCGTGCGCGTGGCACATGATCGGGTCCACCCGCAGCTCCACCGGATCCTCGCCGGCGACGGCGCGCGGCGCGGGGATGCTCGCGGCGCGGCGGCTCATGGGCGCACCCCGATCGGTGTCCAGAACGGGCCCTCCGCCGCGGCGCACGGGCGGCCGTTCGCGTGCGCGGCGACGTCCGCCGCGAACGAGTGCAGCGCGGTGACGGCCAGCCGGCCGGCGCCGTCCGGGTGGGAGCAGGCGCCGCGGCCGGGGATCACGCCGAGGCGGGAGCGCAGCCGCCCGAGCACGGCGCCGTCGCCCATCGAGAGGGCCGCCATGTCGTCGGCGATCGCGGGGAGGCCGAACATGCACGGCCCGCACTGGCCGGCCGACTCGTCGGCCAGGTGGGCGAGGACCCGCGCCGTCTCGGCGATCCCGCACGCCCGCGCGGGTAGCGCCACCAGCGCGGCGACGCCGAGCGGGATGCCCACGTCCTGGCACGTCTCGTGCGCCAGCGGCAGCTCCAGGGCGTCCTCGACGGGCAGCCAGCTCCCGCCGAGCCCGCCGATCTGCACGGCCTGCAACGCCTCGGCCTCGCCGCCCGCCAGCTCGAGCGCGTCGCTCAGCGGCAGCCCGGCCTCGACCTCGTAGACGCCGGGCCGGGTCACCCCGCCACCCACCGTCACGAGCAGGGTGCCGGGGGACTCGGGGGTACCCGCCTCGCGGAACCAGTCGCCGCCGAACCGCGCGACGAGCGCGATGTGGGCGAGGGTCTCCACGTTGTCCACCAGCGTCGGACGCCCCTTCACCCCGCGCTCGGACGCCCGCAGGGTGGTGGGCTTGGCGGTGCCGGTGGTGAGGAAGTTGACCAGCGCGGACGCCTCGCTGGCGACGTAGCGGTCGGGCACCTCGACGATCTCGACGGGCACGCGGTCGTCGGTGCGCTCGTCCAGTGCGGCGTGCAGCAGGTCGACGAGCGGGCTGCCGCGGTGCACGCACAGCATCGCCTCGCGGGCGTCGACGGCGTGCGCGGCGATCGCGATTCCGTCGAGCACGAGGTGGGGCGAGCGGGCGAGGAGAGCCTGGTCCTTCGCGCTGGTGGGGTCGCCCTCGCAGCCGTTGGCGACGACGACGGTGCGTCCCTTCGCGGCGGCCACCGCGGCCAGCTTCTCGGCGGTGGGGAACCCCGCGCCGCCACGGCCGCGCAGGCCGGCGCGCGCGATCGTCTCGATCAGCCGGTCGCGCCCGGGCCTGTTCGGGTAGGCGGCCAGCGGGAGCGGCCCGACGCGGGCGAGGTGCTCGGGGAGGCCGGCGGTGCGCGTCGGGTCGGCGCCGCGGGCGAACAGCCGGGCGACGTCGATCGGGACCCGGGACGGGACCGGGACGCCCCGGCGGTCGGCCAGGGTGGTCATCGCATGCTCGCCTCGACGGCCCGGCGCGCCTGCGCGTCGGGGTGGCGGGCCAGCAGCCTGCGGGTGACGGAGGTGACCACCGCGGCGGCGCAGAGCCCGTTGAGCGCGATCACCCACCACTGCGTGCTGTCGCTGCCGCCGATGCCCAGCCCGTGGACGACGGCGACGGGCCACAGCGCGTAGCTCGCGAGGTGCACGCCCCGCCAGACGCGCAGCGGGATGTGGGTGCGCAGGAGGCTGGTGAGGATC
>NZ_JAOPWR010000543.1 GCF_025965585.1 Pseudonocardia sp. | reverse complement strand
ACATCGAGGGTCGAGGAGGCACCGTGACGGTGCGGGTTGGCGTGAACGGGTTCGGGCGGATCGGACGCAACTTCTGGCGTGCGGTCGACGCGCAGCGCGTGGCCGGGACCAGTGACATCGAGATCGTCGCGGTGAACGACATCACCGACAACGCGACGCTTGCGCACCTGCTCAAGTACGACTCGATCCTGGGCCGGCTGCCCTACGACGTGTCGTCCACCGACGAGGAGATCATCGTCGACGGCAAGGGCTTCAAGGGCCTGGCCGTGCGCGACCCCGCCGAGCTGCCCTGGAAGGACCTCGGCGTCGACGTCGTGGTCGAGTCCACCGGCATCTTCACCAAGCGCGAGGCCGCCGCCAAGCACCTCGACGCGGGCGCCAAGAAGGTCGTCATCTCCGCGCCGGCCACCGGCGAGGACATCACGATCGTCAAGGGCGTCAACGACGGCGACTACGACGGCAGCCAGACGATCATCTCCAACGCCTCGTGCACCACCAACTGCCTCGCGCCGATGGCCAAGGTGCTCGATGACCTGGTGGGCATCCAGCAGGGCCTGATGACCACGATCCACGCCTACACGCAGGACCAGAACCTGCAGGACGGCCCGCACAAGGACCTGCGCCGCGCCCGCGCCGCCGCGATCAACATCGTGCCCACCTCGACGGGCGCCGCGAAGGCCATCTCGCTCGTGCTGCCGCACCTCAAGGGCAAGCTCGACGGCTACGCGCTGCGGGTGCCGATCCCCACGGGCTCGGCCACGGACCTCACCGTGACGGCTGGTCGTGAGACCACGGCCGAGGAGGTCAACGCCGCGATGAAGGCCGCCGCGGAGGGCCCGATGAAGGGCATCCTGTCCTACACCGAGGACCCCATCGTCTCGTCCGACATCGTCACCGACCCGCACTCGTGCATCTTCGACGCGGGCCTGACCAAGGTCATCGGCAACCAGGTCAAGATCGTCGGCTGGTACGACAACGAGTGGGGCTACACCAACCGCCACGTCGACATCACCGGGCTGGTGGCGTCGAAGCTGTGAACACGCTCGACGACCTCATCGACGAGGGGGTGGAGGGGCGCGCCGTACTCGTCCGCTCGGACCTGAACGTCCCCCTCGGCGGCACCACGATCACCGACGACGGCCGCATCCGGGCCTCGCTGCCCACCATCCAGGAGCTGTCCGGCGCGGGCGCCCTCGTGGTGATCACCGCGCACCTCGGGCGGCCCAAGGGCCCGGACCCGAAGTACTCGCTCGCCCCGGTCGCCGACCGGCTCAGCGATCTGCTGGGCGCCCCGGTGCGCCTGGTCGAGCACGGTGCGAAGCACCTGCCGAACATGGCCGCAGGCGACGTCGTGCTGCTGGAGAACATCCGCTTCGACCCCCGCGAGACCAGCAAGAACGACGACGAGCGTTCCGCCTTCGCCGACGAGCTCGTGGCGCTGGTGGGCGACGACGCCGCGTTCGTCTCCGACGGGTTCGGCGTGGTCCACCGCAAGCAGGCGTCGGTCTACGACGTCGCGCAGAAGCTGCCCGCCTACGCGGGCGGCCTGGTGCTGGCCGAGGTCGAGGTGCTGCGCACGCTCACCGAGAAGCCGGAGCGCCCGTACGCGGTCGTCCTCGGCGGCTCGAAGGTCTCCGACAAGCTCGCGGTGATCGAGGCGCTGCTGCCCAAGGTCGACGCGCTGCTGGTCGGCGGCGGGATGTGCTTCACATTCCTCGCCGCGCAGGGCTACGGCGTGGGCGACTCGCTGCTCGAGTCCGACCAGATCGGCACCTGCCGCAAGCTGCTGGAGTCGGGCAAGATCGTGCTCCCCTCCGACGTGGTGGTGGCCGACGACTTCTCGGCCGACGCGAACACTCGCACCGTCGAGGCCGACGCGATCCCCGACGGCTGGAAGGGTCTCGACATCGGCCCGGCCTCGGTCGCGGCCTTCGGCGAGGTGCTGGCCGGTGCGAGGACCGTGTTCTGGAACGGTCCGATGGGTGTGTTCGAGCTCGCGCCGTTCGCGCAGGGCACCCGCGGCGTCGCGCAGGCGATCGTCGACGGCACGGCCTTCTCGGTCGTGGGCGGCGGCGACTCCGCGGCCGCCGTCCGCGCGCTCGGCCTGCCCGAGGACGGCTTCTCGCACATCTCCACCGGTGGCGGCGCGTCGCTGGAGTTCCTCGAGGGCAAGACCCTTCCCGGCGTGGCAGTACTGGAGAACGACTGATGGCGCAGGCGAGCAAGAAGCGGAAGCCGCTCATCGCGGGCAACTGGAAGATGAACCTCACGCACCTCGAGGCCATCGCCCTGATGCAGAAGTTCGCGTTCGCGCTGCCGGAGAAGTACTACAACAAGGTCGAGGTTGCGGTCCTGCCGCCGTTCACCCACATCCGCAGCATCCAGACCATGATCGACGGCGACGGCCTGCTGATGGTGCACGGCGCGCAGGACCTCTCGCCGCACGACTCGGGCCCCTACACCGGCGACGTGTCCGGCGTGATGCTCGCGAAGCTGGGCTGCCGCTACGTGATCGTGGGGCACTCGGAGCGCCGGGAGATCCACGGCGAGACCGACACGATCGTGGGCAGCAAGGTGCAGGCGGCGATCCGCAACGGCATCGCCCCGATCCTGTGCGTCGGAGAGGGACTGCAGACGCGCGAGGCCGGCGAGCACGTGGCGCACTGCACGGCCCAGCTCACCGCGGCGCTGAAGGGCGTCAGCGCCGAGCAGGCCAAGGACCTCGTGGTCGCCTACGAACCGGTGTGGGCCATCGGCACCGGACGCGTCGCGAGCGCGGCCGACGCCCAGGAGGTCTGCGGCGCGCTGCGCCAGACCCTGGCCTCGCTCTACGGCGACCAGTTCGCGGCGGGCGTCCGCGTGCTCTACGGCGGCTCGGTGAAGGCGTCGAACGTCGGCGAGATCGTGGCCGAGGCCGACATCGACGGCGCGCTCGTCGGCGGCGCGAGCCTGGACGCCGACGAGTTCCCGAAGCTGTGCGCGATCGCGGCCGGTGGCCCCCTGCCGTAACGGGCACGACCTCCGCGACGATCTCGACAGCACGCCCGTCCCGCACCGGGGGCGGGCGTGCCGTGTCGGTGGTGGGCTGTGACCCCGGACAACCCGCCGATCGGCCCCGGGTACCCTGGCGGGACCGAGCGGGGCCGGGACGTTGGTGGGGTTCCGCGCGTGACGACCAGAATGAGGATGGATGCAACTCGCCCTGCAGATCGTGTTGATCGTCACGAGCGTGCTGCTCGTGCTGCTGATCCTGCTGCACCGCGGCCGTGGTGGCGGCCTGTCGACGCTGTTCGGCGGTGGCGTGCAGTCCAGCCTCTCCGGGTCCAGTGTGGTCGAGAAGAACCTCGACCGGCTCACCCTGTTCGTGGGCGCGATCTGGGTGATCGCCATCATCGGTACGGGCCTGCTCGTGAAGATCGGGGTCTGAGGAGAATGGCCATGTCTGGCGGCAACGCTATCCGCGGCACCCGGGTGGGTGCCGGTCCGATGGGTGAGTCCGAGCGAGGCGAGACCGCGCCCCGCTCGCACATCTCGTACTTCTGCGCGAACGGCCACGTCACCACGCCGTCGTTCGCGGCCGAGGCCGAGATCCCCGACTCCTGGGACTGCCCGCGCTGCGGCCTTCCCGGTGGGCGCGACAACGCCAACCCGCCCGCGGCCCCGCGCACCGAGCCGTACAAGACGCACCTCGCGTACGTGAAGGAGCGTCGCAGTGATGCCGACGGCGCGGCCATCCTCGAGGAGGCGCTCGGCCGGCTGCGGGCGTCGCGGGAGCTCTAGCCAGGGTGGGCATCCGAGCGGTGCTCGACGCCCGCGCACCGCTGCGTGTCCGGGAGGCCCTGAGGGTGAAGCTCCTGCGTGTGGTCGACGACGTGGTGTCGCGGCACCGCCGTGAGCAGACGGACGAGATCGTCGCCCGGGTGCGCGCGGAGGTCCGCTCCGAGGTCGACCGCGTGATCGAGGCGATCCGTGCGGTCGAGATCCGCGACCGGCGCGACACGTTCGCCGCCGCCGAGCGGGAGGCCGTGGCTTCCACCGCGCGGTTCGTGCAGCGGGAGATGACCGCTGCACGCCACTTCGATCACCCGCACGCCACGCTGGAGCACGCGCTCGCCCTCGCGCCCGCGGGCGGGATGGTCCTGGAGTTCGGCGTCTACACCGGTACCACGCTGAAGATCATCGCGGCGCAGCGCGACGGTGAGGTGTACGGCTTCGACTCCTTCGACGGCCTGCCGGAGGACTGGCGCATCGGGTTCGCGTCCGGCACCTTCGACGTCGAGGCACCGCCCGAGGTCCCGGGCGCCGAGCTGGTGGTGGGGCTGTTCGACGACTCGCTACCCGGCTTCCTGGCCGCTCACCCGGGTACGGTCGACCTGCTGCACATCGACGCCGACCTCTACAGCTCCGCGGCGTCCGTGCTCGAGCAGGTCGGACCGCGCCTGCGCACGGGCAGCGTCGTGGTGTTCGACGAGTTCTTCAACTACCCCGGCTGGGAGGCGCACGAGGCGCGCGCCTGGGCGGAGTACGCCGAGGCCCACGACCTGGCCTTCCGCTACGAGGCATACACGCTCGACAACGAGCAGGTCGTCGTCCGGCTCACCTGAGCCTGCCGCGCTAGCGGGCCGCGATCGCGCTGAGCTGCTGCGTCATCGCCACCGCCAGCTTCGCGTAGGTCGTGCCCGTCGGCAGCGCCGACGTCGACACCGTCACCACCTGCCCGCCGCGCACCAGCACCGCGTAGACGTTGCCGCCGTCGAAGCGGCAGACGAAGCCGCCGTCGGCCGCATCCACCTCGGCCCGCGAACCCGAGTCGCAGAGCTCCGCGATCGTGTCGAGCTGGCTCGCCGCGTCGTCGGTGGTGGATCCCACGTCGACCGCCAGGAACCCCGCGGGAGTGCTCCCACCCGGGGGGTCGTACACGCAGCGGGTGTCGGTGGCGGTGTTCTGGTCCGGTGTCCAGGTCAGTCCGGTGGTGGCCGTGAGCTCGGTGCCGTCGAGCAGGCAGGCGGCCGGCGGTGGCGGGGGCTGGGCCTGGGGCGCCGGACCGACACGCTCGCCGGCGGTGCATGCGGCGAGGAGGGCTGCGACGGCGGACAGGCCGGTGAGCAGGAGCGTGGTGGACCCCGTCACCCGGCGTCGTCCGTTCCGCACGAGTTGCACCCTGCCATGCCGGTGGTCCTGGTGCTTCGGGTGGTTCAGCGGAGAGCGGCCTCGATCGCGGCGACCACCTCGGGGGAGGTGGGCTCGGTGCGCGGGCGGAACCGGTGCAGGACGGTGCCGTCGGGACCGACGAGGAACTTCTCGAAGTTCCACTGCACGTCGCCCGCGGTGCCGTCGTCGTCCGGAGTGGTGGTCAGCTCGGCGTAGAGCGGGTGCCGGCCTGCGCCGTTGACGTCCACCTTCTCCGTCAGCGGGAAGCTCACCCCGTACGTGGCGGAGCAGAAGGTGGCGATCTCGGCAGGAGTGCCGGGCTCCTGGCCGCCGAACTGGTTGCACGGCACGCCGAGGACGGTGAAGCCGCGGCCGGCGTAGCGCTCCTGCAGCTGCTCCAGCCCGGTGTACTGCGGGGTGAGCCCGCACTTCGACGCGACGTTGACGACGAGGACGGTCTTGCCTGCCAGGGCGTCACGGTCGAGCGGTGCGCCGTCGAGGGTGGCGATGGGGGTGTCGAGCAGAGGCATGATCGCCAGGATAGACAGCGATCTCGGGTGGCGCCGGGTCCGGTCATGCCGACCTGGGTAGGAGTCAGCAACCCGTCTGGGAGGGGATGTTGCCGGTGTCGCTCCACTTCTGCCGGGGAATCCGTCGTAATCTGACCGCATGGGCGTGGAAAACCTGGACGACCTCGACTGGCGCCTGCTCGAGGTGCTGCAGCGCGACGGGCGGGCCAGCTACGCCGACCTCGGCCGGCTCGTGGGGCTCTCGGCGAGTGCGGTCACCGAGCGGGTGCGGAGGTTGGAGGACACCGGGGTGATCACGGGCTACGCCGCGGAGGTGGATCAGGAGAAGCTCGGGCTCACCATCACGGCGATGGTGCGGCTGTGCTGCCCCCACGGCAGCGACAAGTCGTTCCATGACCTGCTCGCCACCACCCCGGAGGTGGGGGAGGCGCACCACGTCACGGGGGAGGACTGCTTCGTGCTGACGGTGCGGGCGCGCTCGATGCGCCATCTCGAGGAGGTCACGGGCCGGATCGCGGGCATCGGCGCCGTCACGACGAGCGTCGTCTACTCCAGCCCGCTGCCCCGGCGTCCCGTGGTGGGCAGCGCGGTCGGGGCGAGCGCCGCCGCGGCGAGCGCCTCGCGACGGCGGGCTTGAGGCCCGGCACCGAGAAGCCCGCGCGACGCTCACGAGCGCCCGGAGAGGACATCGGGCCCGCGCGAGGTGAGTGCGTCAGCGGGGGAGGACGTTCAGCAGCGCTCCCGGGCCGATCGTGCGCGCGCCTACCGCTTCCACGCGACGGCGGAGCTCGCGGTCGGCGGTGACCACGAGGACGTCCTCGCCCGCCAGCTCCTCCGCCAGGGCGACGATGGCGTCGTCGCCCTCGGCCGGGGCGAGCACGACCCGGAACCGCGGATGGGAAGGGAGCCGGTCCGCGGCCCGCCGCGCCGCCCCCTCCAGCACCAGGTGGACCGTGACGTCGGTGACCGTGTGCCTGCCCAGCGCCGCGAGCTTCTCGGGTGCCTCCGACAGCGCGGCGACGAGCCGGTTGGCCAGCCGCACCGCGGCGCCCGGGCGGTCGCGCCACCAGCCGTCCGGCGTCGACCCGGCCACGTTCGCCGCGTCGACGATCAGGTGCAGCATCGGACGGCTCCCTCGGTCGTGTGCGGACACCATGGGTGACAACGTTATCCGCGAACAGGAGGAGTGGTCAGCCGATCGCCGGTACCAGGTCGCGCGGGAGCTTGGACGCGGCGGCCCGGTCCAGCAGCCAGCGCGTCCGGCGGCGGCCCCGCGCCCCCGCCACCGGGATGGCGACCTCGCCCGCGCCGCTCAGCGCCATCGCGACGGCAGCGGCCTTCTCCTCGCCCGCCGTGATGATCCACACCTCGGCGGCGGCGCGGATGGCCGGCAGCGTGAGGGTGATGCGGGTGGGCGGGGGCTTCGGGCACCCGTGCACGGCCACGACCGTGCGCTCCGTCTCGTACACCGCAGGGGAGTGCGGGAAGATCGAGGCGGTGTGGCCCTCCGGGCCCATGCCGAGCATCAGGACGTCGAACGAGGGCACCGGGCCGTGGTCCTCGGGACGGGCCTTGTTCGCGAGCAGCCGCGCGTATTCCTCAGCCGCCGCATCGGCCCCCGACGGGCCCGTACCGGTGTCGGCGCCCATCGGGAAGACCTTCGCGGGGTCGATCCGGATGTGGTCGAGCAGTGCCGCGCGGGCCTGCGTCTCGTTGCGCTCGGGGTCGCCGGGCGGCAGGAACCGCTCGTCACCCCAGTAGAACTCGACATTGGCCCAGTCGACCGCGTCGCGGGCGACGGTGGCGCGGATCTGCTCGAGCATGGCGATGCCGACGCCGCCGCCGGTGAGCACGATCTTCGGGATGTTGCCCGCCGCCTGCAGGTCGACCAGCCGCGTGATCAGCCGGGCCGCCGCGGCGGTGGCGAGCACGTCGGGGGCGGCGTGGACGGCGATATCCGCCTGGGTCATCAGAGCCTCCTCACGAACTGGTGACGAGCGTCGGGACCTTCACGGCGGTGCGGCCCCTGCTGATCTTCCCGATACCGGCGAGGGCCTCGCCGTAGATCTCGTCCGGGTCGAGGCGGCGCAGCTCCTCGGCGAGGCAGTCACGCACCTCGCGGCGGGCCAGTGCGACGTGCCTGTCGGGCTGGCCCGGCTGCCGGAGCGTGCCGACCTTGCCGTCGGGACGGGTCAGCTCGACGGCCCCGCTGGCGCGCTCCAGCCGGACCGACACCAGACCGGGACCGGTGGCCGCGGGCGAGCGCTTGACCTTCGCGCCGAGTCGCTCCGTGAGCCAGCCCGCCATCAGGTCGGTGGACGGCGAGATCGCCTCGCCGGCCACGACGGCGGCGGTGACGGGTTCGTGCGGCGGGTGGTCGAGCGCGGCCGCCAGCAGTGCCCGCCACGGCGTGAGCCGCGTCCAGGTCAGGTCGGTGTCGCCCGCGACGTGGTTGGCCCGCCGCTGCTCGAACGCTTTCAGTGCGTTCTTGGAGGCCAGCGCGTCGGTGATGCGGCGCTGGGCCAGCTTGCCGACCGGGTCCTCGGACGGCCTCGCGGGGGCCTCGCCCGGCCACCACGCCACGACGGGAGCGTCGGGCAGCAGCAGCGGCATGACCATGCCCGCACCCGCCTCCTCGGCGGCGAGCGGACCGTAGCCGCGCAGCACGATCACCTCGCTGGCGCCGGCGTCGCCGCCGACCCGGATCTGCGCGTCGAGGCGGGGCGCGGCCTTGCGCTGCCCACGGGCCAGGACGATGACCCGGCAGGGGTGCTCGCGGCTGGCCGCGTTGGCCGCCTCGATGGCGGCCTCGATGTCGCGGCCGTCGTCGGTGATCATGACGAGCGTCAGCACGCGGCCCAGGGCCAGCACGCCGCCGCTCTCGCGGAGCTCGACGATCTTCTTGTTGACCGCGGAGACCGTGGTGGACGGCAGATCGGTGATCATGCTCGCCTCCTGGGCTCGGACTCGGGAATCATGGCCTTCTCCAGGTGCGACCGGTGCGGGCGAGCATGCTGTCGGCGGAGGCCGGACCCCAGGACCCGGCCGGGTAGGGATCGGGCCCGGACGACTCCGCGGCCCAGTGCTCGATGACCGGGTCGAGGATCTCCCAGGATCGCTCGACCTCCTCGTTCACCGGGAAGAGCGACGGCTCGCCGAGCAGCACGTCGAGGATGAGGCGCTCGTAGGCCTCGGGGGAGGCCTCGGTGAACGCGGTGCCGTAGCCGAAGTCCATCGTGACGTCGCGGACCTCCATCTGGCTGCCGGGCACCTTCGAGCCGAACCGCATGGTGACGCCCTCGTCGGGCTGCACGCGGATGACGAACGCGTTCTGGCCGAGCTCCTCGGTCATCGTCGCGTCGAACGGCAGGTGCGGGGCCCGCTTGAAGATCACGGCGATCTCGGTGACGCGGCGGCCAAGGCGCTTGCCCGTGCGCAGGTAGAACGGCACGCCCGCCCAGCGCCGGGTGTCGATCTCGCAGGTGATGGCCGCGAACGTCTCCGTCTTGGACTCGGGGTTGAACCCCTCCTCCTCCTTCAGCCCGGGCACGAGCTCGCCGCCCTGCCAGCCGCCGGCGTACTGGCCGCGGGCGGTGGTCTCGTCCAGCGGCCCGACGAGCCTGGTTGCGTTGAGGACCTTGATCTTCTCGCTGCGCAGCTCGTTCGAGGAGAACGAGGTGGGCTCCTCCAACGCGATGAACGCGAGCAGCTGGAGCAGGTGGTTCTGGATCACGTCGCGGGCGGCGCCGATGCCGTCGTAGTAACCGGCGCGGCCGCCGAGGCCGATGTCCTCGGCCATCGTGATCTGGACGTGGTCGACGTAGTGCGAGTTCCAGATCGGCTCGAACAGCTGGTTGGCGAAGCGCAGCGCCAGGATGTTCTGGACGGTCTCCTTACCGAGGTAGTGGTCGATGCGGAACACCGAGTCCTCGGGGAACACCTCGTTGACGATGCCGTTGAGCTCGATCGCCGACTTGAGGTCGTGCCCGAACGGCTTCTCGATGACGACGCGGCGCCACTGGTCGAGCCCCTCCTGCGCCGACAGGCCCGAGCGCGCGAGCTGCTTGCACACCACGGGGAACGCGTTGGGCGGGATCGACAGGTAGAAGGCGTGGTTGCCGTTGGTGCCGCGGATCCGGTCGAGCTCCTCGACGGTCTGCTCGAGGCGGTCGAAGGCGTCGTCGTCGTCGAAGCTGCCCTGCACGAAGCGGAAGCCCTCGGCGAGCCGGTCCCACACCGTCTGGTTGAACGGGGTGCGGGCATGCGCCTTGACCGCGTCGAGGACGACCTGCCCGAAGTCCTGGGTCTCCCAGTCGCGCCGGGCGAACCCGGTGAGCGCGAAGCCCGGCGGCAGCAGGCCGCGGTTGGCGAGGTCGTAGATGGCCGGCATCAGCTTCTTGCGCGACAGGTCGCCGGTGACCCCGAAGATCACCAGCCCGCACGGGCCCGCGATCCGCGGAAGCCGCTTGTCACGCGGGTCGCGCAGCGGGTTGACCCACTGTTTCGCCCCGATCGCGTCGGCGCTCATCCATGTCTCCCAGTCGGTGGTGGTGCTCGATCGATCTTGCTCGTCAGCCGCCATCATTGCAGCGCCCGGTCTAGAGCTCCTGCACGGCTCGCACGAGCGTCACCAGGCCGATGACGCGGTCGGCGAGGTGCAGGCGCAGCACGCGGTGGCCCCGGGCGGCGAGTGCTGCGGCGTCGGCGCGCGCCTGCTCCTGCTGCAACGCCCCGAGCGGGTCGTCGCCGAGGAGCTCGGCGTCGGCCGCACCGGTCAGCTGGCACACGACGACGCCCGCCGCCCCGCCCTTGTCGCGCTGCCCCACGCCCGGCAGGCACCGCGGCGCCCACCCGAACGTGGTGACGAGGCCGGTGCGCCGGGAGAGCTCGGGGCGCAGCACCGCGACCGAGGCGTCGTCCTGGGGGTCGAGGTAGGCGTGGACGGCCAGGTGGGAGCCGTTGCCCATGCCGGTGCCGTCGGCGCCGTCGAGGAGTGCCCGCAGGGCGTCGGCCACCGTGGCCGACCCGTCCGGGAGCCAGTCGCCGCCGTGCACCGAGACCACCCCGTCGACGAACGCCTCGGGCAGGCCCGTGACTCCGTTCGTCGTCCGGACCGCGCTCGTCGCAGCGGCGTCGGGGCGGTCGGTGGGGTCGACGCCCAGCAGGTGCGCGGCCACCGCGACGGCGTACTGCCAGAGCAGCAGCTGCACGGCGGCAGGCCCGTTGGTGACGATGTCGGCAGGCCCGGATCCGTCGACGGCGACGGTCAGCGCGCCGGGGGAGGCCCAGCCCGGCGCCTCGGGCGCCTCGACCAGCACGGGGAGCGGACCGTGGCCGTCCTTGCCCAGCCCACCGGCCACCAGCTGCGTCACCCACTCGGCCAGCGGGCCGCCGGCGAGGGTGACCAGCGGGGCGTCGGCGAGCAACGCACCGAGGGCGAGCGCGGGGTTGGCGGGGTCGTCGGCGCCGAACTCCGAGCGGGCATCCGCCGCGTCGGCCAGCAGCAGCCCGACGTCGGCTCCGGCCAGCCCGGCGGGCACGAGGGCGAACGCGGTGAGCGCGGCCCACGGCCCGTCGACGTCGGCCGGGCCGAGGACGGTGGTGGCGCCCCCGGCGCGGTCGAGCAGCGGACTGCCGGGGGCGGCGACGAGGACGGTCTGCGCGTCGGCGTCGAGGCCTTCGGCCTGCAACACGCTCGCGACGGTGTCCCACAGCAGCTCGACGGCCGTCGTGTCCTCGCCGGGCGGTGCGCTGACGACCAGCACGGTGGCGTCGAGGTCGCCGGCGAGCGCGTCGCCCACCTGCACCGGGTCGGTGCCGTCGAGCACGATGAGGCGCGGTTCCGCAGCCCGCATCCTCGTTCCGTCGAGGCTCCACTCGGCGGCGAGCACCTCTGCCGCCACCCCGACCCCGCCCGCGGCCGCGAGGACCACGCGCGTGAGCCCGGCCAGCCGCAGCCGCTCGTGCAGCCCCTCGATCTCGCCGACGAGCGGACGGGCGGTGCGCGGCGCCGAGACCCAGCCGGGCCGGGTCGCCGCGGGCCACGGCGTGGTGTCGCCCTCGGTGATCCGGGACGCGACGGCGTCACCGGCCAGCCGCGCGACCGTGTCGGCAGGCGGCGGGACGGTGAACGCCACGGCGTCAGGGATCACTCCTTGGCGCCGGCGAGCTGCCCCTGCACCGACTCGAGCAGCTCGGCCCAGGACTTCTCGAACTTGTCGACGCCCTCGCTCTCGAGGACGAGGAAGACATCCGTCAGGTCGATGCCCACCGCGGTGAGGGCGTCGAAGACCTGCTGAGCCTCCGCGGCCCGGCCGGTGACGCGGTCGCCGAGCACCTCGCCGTGGTCGGCGAAGGCCTCCAGCGTCTTCTCCGGCATGGTGTTGACCGTGTTCGCGACGACCAGCTCGGTCACATACATCGTGTCGGGGTAGTCCGGGTTCTTGACGCCGGTGGAGGCCCACAGCGGCCGCTGGGCCTTGGCGCCCTTGGCCTTCAGCCCCTCCCAGCGCGGGCCGGAGAACACCTCCTGGAACGCGGCGTACGCGAGCCGCGAGTTGGCGATCCCGGCCTTGCCCCGTAGCGCGAGCGCCTCGTCGGTCCCGATCTTCTCCAGCCGCTTGTCGATCTCGGTGTCGACGCGGGAGACGAAGAAGCTCGCCACCGAGGCGATCCCGCCCAGGTTCTGGCCGTTGGCCGCGGCCTGCTCGAGCCCGTCGAGGTAGGCGCCCATGACGGCGCGGTAGCGCTCGACGGAGAAGATCAGGGTGACGTTCACCGACACACCCTCGGCGAGGGCGCTGGTGATGGCCGGCAGACCGGCCTCGGTGGCGGGGATCTTGACCAGCAGGTTGGGCCGGTCCACGGCCTTCCACAGGTCCAGCGCCTGCGCGGCGGTGGCGGCGGTGTCGTGCGCCAGGCGCGGGTCGACCTCGAGCGACACGCGGCCGTCGACGCCGCCGGTGGCCTCGTAGGTACCGCTGAACACGTCGCAGGCCTGCACGACGTCGGCCACGGTGATCTCGCGGACGGCGTCGTCGACCGATGCGCCGCGGGCGGCGAGCTCACGGACCTGCTCGTCGTAGGCCTCGCCGTGCGCCAGCGCACCGGCGAAGATCGTGGGGTTGGTGGTGACACCGACGACGTGCTTGTCGGTGATGAGGCTCTGCAGGTTGCCGGTCTGCAGGCGCTCGCGCGACAGGTCGTCGAGCCAGATGGACACTCCGGCGGCTGCGAGGTCGCCGAGTCGGTCGGTGCTCATTGTGTGCTCCTCCTCGGAGTTGATGGTGCGGGCCGGACGAGTGGCCCTTACGCGATCTTCGCGAGGCTGCGGCGGGCCGCGGCGACGACGTTCTCGGTGGTGAAACCGAACTCCCTGAACAGCGTCTGGTAGTCGGCGCTGGCTCCGAAGTGCTCGATGGAGACGTTCTCACCCGCGTCACCGGTGAACCGGTGCCACGGCATGGCGATTCCCGCCTCGACCGACACGCGCGCCTTCACGGCGGACGGCAGGACGGACTGCTTGTAGGCGTCGTCCTGCTCGTCGAACCACTCCACGCACGGCATCGATACGACGCGGGTGGGCACGCCGTCGGCCTCGAGCACCTCGCGCGCCTCGACCGCGATCTGCAGTTCGGATCCGGTGGCGATGAGGATGAGCTCGGGCGTGCCGGTGCCGGCCTCGGCGAGGACGTAACCGCCCTTCGCCACGCCCTCGGTGGACGTGCCCTCGAGCACCGGGAGGTTCTGGCGGGTCAGCGCCAGTCCCTTGGGGCCCTCGGGGCGCTCGAGGACCGCCTTCCAGGCCGCGGCGGTCTCGTTGGCGTCGCCGGGGCGCAGCATCGACAGGCCCGGGATGGCCCGCAGCGAGGCCATGTGCTCGATCGGCTGGTGGGTGGGGCCGTCCTCGCCGAGACCGATGGAGTCGTGGGTCCAGACGTAGATGACCGACGACTGCATCAGCGCGCCGAGCCGGACCGCGCCGCGCATGTAGTCGCTGAACACGAGGAACGTGCCGCCGTAGGGGCGGGTGGGCCCGTGCAGCGCAATGCCGTTGAGGATCGCGCCCATCGCGTGCTCGCGGATGCCGAAGTGCAGCGTGCGGCCGTAGGGGTGGGCGTTCCACATCTTCGTGGCGATGGAGGTGGGGCCGAACGAGTCGGCGCCCTCGATCGTGGTGTTGTTGCTCTCGGCGAGGTCGGCCGAGCCGCCCCACAGTTCGGGCAGCACGTCGGCGAGGGCGTTGAGCACCTCGCCGGACGCCTTGCGCGTCGCGATTCCCTTGGGATCGGGCTCCCAGCTCGGCAGCGCCTTCTCCCAGCCGGCAGGCAGCGTGCGGCCGAGCATCCGGTCGAGCAGTTCCTTGCGCTCGGGCTCGCGGGCGGCCCAGGCCTCGAACAGCTCGTTCCAGGACCTGTGGGCGTCGGCGCCGCGCTCGCGGATCTTGCGGGTGTGTTCGAGCACCTCGGCCGCGACCTCGAAGGTCTTGTCCGGGTCGAAGCCCAGCTTCTCCTTGACCGCGGCGACCTCCTCGTCGCCCAGCGCCGAGCCGTGGGCCTTGCCGGTGTTCATCTTGGTGGGCGCCGGGTAGCCGATGACCGTGCGCAGCAGGATGAACGAGGGTCGGCTCGTCTCGGCCTTGGCGGCCTTCAGCGCGTCCTCGATGCCGACGACGTTCTCGCCGCCCTCGACGACCTGCACGTGCCAGCCGTAGGCCTCGTAGCGCTTCGCGGTGTCCTCGGACAGCGCGATCGTCGTGTCGTCCTCGATGGAGATCTTGTTGTCGTCGTAGACGAGCGTCAGGTTGCCGAGCTGCTGCGTGCCCGCGATGGACGACGCCTCGGCGGTGATGCCCTCCTCGATGTCGCCGTCGGAGGCGAAGACGTAGATGTGGTGGTCGAACGGGCTCTCACCGAGCGGGGGGTCCGGGTCGAACAGGCCCCGCTCGCGCCGCGCCGCCATCGCCATGCCGACGGCCGAGGCCAGGCCCTGGCCCAGCGGACCCGTCGTGATCTCGATGCCCGGGGTGTGGCGGTGCTCCGGGTGGCCCGGCGTCTTCGAGCCCCAGGTGCGCAGCGCCTTGAGGTCGTCGAGCTCGAGGCCGTAACCGGCGAGGTAGAGCTGGATGTAGAGCGTCAGGCTCGAGTGGCCGCACGACAGCACGAAGCGGTCGCGGCCGATCCAGTCCTGGTCGCTCGGGTCGTGGCGCATCACGCGCTGGAAGAGCGTGTAGGCCAGGGGCGCGAGGCTCATGGCGGTGCCCGGATGGCCGTTGCCGACCTTCTGGACGGCGTCCGCGGCGAGCACCCTCACGGTGTTCACGGCGCGCGTGTCCAGGTCGGTCCAGTCGTCGGGCAGGACCGCCCGGGTCAGCGTCTCGATGTCGATGTCAGCCACAGCACTCCCTCTACAGTTCTGGCGGGGGATCGGCAGGCGGTACGCGGCAGCGTGTGTGCTGGGCGCCCGGCTCTGCCGCCAGCCTAGTCAGGTCGTCCACGCCGGTGTGATCGCTCGGTGATCTCTGCATGAACGGTCGCCGGGGGTCTACCCCCCAGGGCCTGCTGCCATGCCTGCGGTTATCATCGACAAGCCGTAGAAGGAGCCACCACCACATGCGGATTCGAGGTTGCCGGTGACCGTGCCCGTGTCGTCCCCCCAGGGGCCGGCGGAGGTGCCACAACGCCCCGCCCACGGCCTGCGGGCCGTGGCCGGCCGGGCGCGCGACACGATCCAGGCCTACCTGGGTCTCACCAAGACCCGCATCATCGAGCAGCTGCTCGTCGTCACCGTCCCGGCCATGTGCCTGGCTGCACGGGGCATCCCGTCGGTGTGGCTGATCGTGGCCACCCTGGTCGGCGGCGCGATGGCGGCGGCCAGCGCCCACGCCCTCAACTGCGTGGTCGACGCCGACATCGACAAGGTGATGAAGCGCACCTCCCGCCGGCCGCTGGCCAAGGGTGAGGTGCCCCCGGCCAACGCGCTGGTCTTCGGCCTCGCCCTGGGTGTGCTCAGCGCGGTCTGGCTGGGGCTGACCACCAACTGGCTCGCCGCAGGCCTGTCGGTCGCCGCCATCGCCTTCTACGTGCTCGTCTACACGCTGCTGCTCAAGCGCCGCACCTCCCAGAACATCGTCTGGGGCGGGGCCGCCGGCTGCATGCCCGTCGTCATCGGCTGGGCGGCGGTCACCGGAACGGTCGGCTGGCCGGCTCTGGTGATGTTCGGCGTCATCTTCTTCTGGACGCCGCCGCACTTCTGGGCGCTGGCCATGCGTTACCGCGACGACTACGCGGCCGCCGGCGTCCCGATGCTCCCCGTGGTGGCCACGCCGGTGCAGGTGTCGAAACGGATCGTCGCCTACTCGTGGGTGATGGCGCTGTGGACGCTCCTGCTGCTGCCGGTCACGAGCTGGATCTACGCGGCGGTCGCGGTGCTGGGCGGCGCGTACTTCGTCTTCAAGGCCCACCGCCTGCACGCGGCGGTGGCGGGCGGCCAGGAGGTCAGCCCGATGAAGCTGTTCCACCTGTCCAACATGTACCTCTGCGGCCTGTTCCTGGCCATCGCGGTGGACGCGGCGGTGGGCCTGCCGGTGCTGGGCTGGCCCTCCTAGACGGCCTTGCCCGCCGCCCCGGGGGCCGTGAGGGCCCCGGGGCGGCGAGCGGGGTGGCCGGTCAGGCCGCCGGGATCATGCCGTTGGGGTTCAGCACGTACTTCTTCGCCGAGCCCTTGTCGAACTCCTGGTAGCCACGCGGCGCGTCGTCCAGGCCGATGACGGTCGCGTTGACCGCGTCGGCGATGTGCGCCTTGTCGTGCAGGATGCTCATCATCAGGCCCCGGTTGTACTTGAGGACCGGGCACTGGCCGGTGGCGAACGAGTGGCTCTTGGCCCAGCCCAGCCCCAGCCGGACCTTCAGCGTCCCCTCCTGCGCGTCGGCGTCCGAGGCACCTGGGTCTCCGGTGACGTACAGGCCGGGGATGCCGAGCTTCCCGCCCGCCCTGGTCAGAGCCATGATCGAGTTCAGGACCGCCGCGGGTGCCTCCCCGCCGCCCGAGCCGTGCCCGGTGGCCTCGAAGCCCACCGCATCGACGGCGCAGTCCACCTCGTTCGTGCCGAGAATCTGTGCGACCTGGTCCTCGAGCGTGGCGTCCTTGGAGATGTCGATGGTCTCGCAGCCGAACGAGCGGGCTTGCGCGAGCCGGTCGCCGTTCAGGTCGCCGACGATCACGACGGCGGCGCCGAGCAGGTGCGCCGAGTAGGCTGCCGCGAGCCCGACGGGACCGGCGCCCGCGACGTACACCGTGGAACCGGTCGTGACGCCCGCGGTGGCGGCACCGTGGTAGCCGGTGGGGAAGATGTCCGACAGCATCGTCAGGTCGAGGATCTTCTCCAGGGCCTGGTCGCGGTCGGGGAACTTCAGCAGGTTGAAGTCCGCGAACGGCACCATGACGTACTCGGCCTGGCCGCCCTCCCAGCCGCCCATGTCGACGTAGCCGTAGGCCGAGCCGGCGCGAGCCGGATTGACGTTCGTGCAGACACCGGTCTGGCCCTCGCGGCAGTTGCGGCAGCGGCCGCAGGCGATGTTGAACGGGACCGAGCAGATGTCGCCGACGTCGACGAACTGGACGTCGCTGCCCTTCTCCACGACCTCGCCGGTGATCTCGTGGCCGAGCGTCTGCCCAGCCGGCGCGGTGGTGCGCCCGCGGACCATGTGCTGGTCGGATCCGCAGATGTTCGTCGAGACGTTGCGCAGGATCACGCCGTGCTCGGCCTTGCGGGTCATCCCCATTGCCGACGCGACCTCGGCGGGAATCTCCAGCTTCGGCGCATCGTGGTCCTCCACGGCGACGACCCCGGGCTCCTTGTACACAACGATCTTGTTGCCACCCATGCGTTCCTCCTCGTCATTGAGTCAGTGCACAAGCCGTACCCGCCCGCGCTCGCCGCCAACCGGATCACCGCAGGACGTCGGGCGTCGTCCACTCCTCGCCGAGCACGTGGTGGCCGAGGAAGGCCAGCACCGTCTCGTACCAGGTCACGGCGTTGTTCGGCGTCAGGACCCAGTGGTTCTCGTCGGGGAAGTACAGGAAGCGGTGGGGGAGGTCGGCCTCGTCGCCGTCGTGCCGGCTCACGAGGTCCCACCACAGCCGCAGCGCCTCGCCGATCGGCACGCGGTAGTCGTGGTCGCCGTGGATCACCAGCATCGGGCTGGTGATGGCGTCGGCGTGCAGGTGGGGGCTGTTGTCCCGGGCCATCTGCGGCGTCATCTCGCGCAGCCAGTAGCTCGCATCGTCGGTGCTGGGGCCGAACTGGTCGAGCGCCCACAGGCCCGCGTGCGCCACGATCGCGTCGAAGCGGCCGGTGTGGCCGGCCACCCAGTTCGCCATGTAGCCACCGAACGAGCCGCCCATCGCCGCGGTGCGGTCGCCGTCGACGTCGGGACGGGCCACCGCCGCGTCGGTGACGGCCATCAGGTCCGTGTACGGGGCCGCGCCCCACGCACCCCAGCCGCGCGCGATGAAGTCGAGGCCGTAGCCGGTGGAAAGCGCCGGGTCGGGGAGCAGGACGGCGTAGCCGCGGGCGGCGAGCAGCCACGGGTTCCAGCGCCACTGCCAGGCGTTCCAGCTGCCCAGCGGGCCCCCGTGGATGAACAGCACCAGCGGCGCGGGGGCCTGCTCCGACGCACCCGCGGGCAGCACCAGCCACGAGCGCAGCGGCGTGCCGTCCTCGGCGGTGGCCACCACCTCGGTGAGGCTCCCGGGCAGCGCGGGCGCCTGCGCGGGGCCGGGCAGGCGCACCGGCTGCCGGGCTGCGGTGTCGATCCGTACCGGGGCGGGCGGGGCATCCACCGCGCTGCGCAGCGCGTACACCGTGCCGTCGGGTGCGATCTGCAGGTCGGTGTAGGCGCCGTCGTCCTCGGTGAGGCGGTTGACCCGGTCATCGGTGCCGTCGACGCCGTCCCCGAGCTCCACCAGGAACACCGGTGAGCGGCCGCCGTCATCGGCCGTGACCACGAGCGCAGCGCCGTGGGGCGTCCAGCGCACGTCGCCGGGCCACCGGTCCCAGCCGGGCGCGACCTCGCGCGCCGCGCCGCCCGCGACCGGCAGCACGACGAGCCGGACGTCCGGAGAGGTGGTGGGCGTGGACAGCGACTCGCGGCGGCACACGACCTGCCGCCCGTCGGGGGAGACGACCGGCCCGAAGAACTCGTACGCGGGGTCGTCGGCCAGGGTGCGGCGCTCGCCGGTGGCGGTGTCGATCGCGACGACGACCGACCGGCCGGTGCCGCGCGGTCCCGTGACCCGCCACCCCGCGACGACGGTGGCGCCGTCCGGGGTGATGTCGTAGGCGGCCTCCCGCAGTGCCGCGCCCGGGGTGGGGGTGAGGTCGCGCCAGTCGACCGGGCCGTTGTCGGTGACCGTGCCGACGACCAGGCGCGGCTCGTCGGGTCCGAGGTCGCTGTCCCAGTGCCGCACCGGGTAGCCGGCGTGCAGGATCGCGGTGACCTTCCGCTCCCGGCGCTCCGTGCGGCGGGTGTCGTCGTCCTCGGCGGTGACGGCGGCGGGCAGCGTCATCGCGGTGGCGACGACCGAGCCCGCCGACCGGGCGACCACGGGGCCCGCGATCCCGCCCGGCCGCGTCCCGACGACGTGGGCCTCGCCGGAGACCGGAAGCCGCCACAGCGCGGCGGGCGCGTCCGCCGGCTGCTCGGTGACGGCCGGGTCGGGGCGGGCCGAGGTGAAGAGCAGGTCGCCGTCGGGGGTGAACACGGGTGACGACTCGCCGGTCGTGCCGCGCGTGAGACGCCGCGCGGGCTGCTTGCCGGCGGGGTCGATCTCCCAGAGCGCGGGCCGGAAGCGCGTGCCGTCGGGATCCGGGACGGACACCGCGGCGACGAGCCGCGTGCCGTCGGGGGACAGCGCGAGGCCGGCGACGCGGGGGAGCCGCTGGTAGGCGTGCAGGTCGGCGAACGGGTCGGTCACGGGAGCAGCACCAGTTTCCCGGTCGTGCGGCGGGCCTGGAGGTCCTCGTGGGCGGTGCGGGCGTCCGCGAGCGGGTAGCGGTGCCCGATCCGGACGTCGAGGGTTCCGTCGGCGACGGCCGCGTAGACGGCGGCGGCCTTCGCCGTCAGCTCCTCGCGCGCGTACACGTAGTCGAAGAGCTTGGGCCGGGTGAGGAACACCGAGCCCGCCGCGTTGAGACGCTGCGGGTCCACCGGTGGCACGGGCCCGCTGGACGCGCCGAAGAGCACGAGCATCCCGCGGCGGCGCAGGCTCGCGAGGCTGGCGTCGAACGTGGTGAGGCCGACACTGTCGAACGCCGCGGCCACGCCGACGCCGCCGGTGAGGGTCCGGACCGCGGCGGCGAGGTCGTCCACATCCGTGTAGCGGACCACCTCCGCGGCGCCCGCCTCGCGCGCGAGCTCCTCCTTCTCCTTCGTGGAGACGGTGGCGATCACGCGGGCGCCCTTCGCCGCCGCGAGCTGTGTGAGCAGCAGGCCGACGCCGCCCGCGGCCGCGTGGACGAGTATCGCGTCGCCCGCCTGGACGGGGAACGCGTCGTTGACGAGGAAGTGGGCGGTCATGCCCTGCAGCAGCGCCCCGACCGCGGCCTCGTCCGACACACCGTCCGGCACGGGCACGGCCTTCTCGGCGGGCACGGCGATCACCTGCGCGTAGCTGCCGAGCGTCTCGGACCAGGCCACGCGGGCGCCCGCGGCGAGCGTGGTCACACCGTCACCGACCGCCCGCACGCGACCGACGCCCTCCATGCCCGGCACGTAGGGCAGCGTCATGGGGTAGATGCCCTGGCGCTGGTAGGTGTCGATGTAGTTGACGCCGGCCGCGGTGACGTCGACGAGCAGCTCGCCGGGCCCGGCGACGGGTTCGGGCAGCTCGGCGGGGATCAGGACGTCGGGCCCACCGGCCTCGGAGATCTGTATGGCGCGCACGCGCCGATCATGCCCGCACCTCAGGCGCGTGCGTCGACCAGTTCCGGTGCGGGCTCGACCGTGGCCTCGACGTGCGGCCGCTCGGACGTGCCGGCCCAGAGGAACGCGGCCCCGATCGTGACCAGCCCCGCGCCCAGTACGTGGAACGACACCAGCACCTCGGGCACGCCGAGGGCGTACTGGATGCCACCGAGGGCGCCCTGCGCCAGGACCAGCGCGACCAGGGCCCAGTACCGGCGCCACATGCGTCGCGGCGCCCCGGTGGCCTGGAGAGCGAACCCGATCCCGACCACCAGCCCGAGGTACCCGAACAGGATGTCGGTGTGCAGCTGCGCGGTGGCCTGCACCCCGAGGCCGAGGCGGGGGGTCTTCGCGTCGCCCGCGTGCGGCCCGGCCGCGGTGACGAACGTGCCCGCGAGCAGCAGCGCGACCAGCACGACGCTGCTGGTGGCGATCAGCCCCCGCACCGCTGCGGGGACGACGGACCGGGACGGCCCCGCCCCGTCGCCCGCCGCGTCGACGAGCTGCACGGCCATCCAGACGAAGAACATCGACACCATGAAGTGGATGGCGACGCTCCACCAGACCAGCCCGGCGAGGACGACGAACCCGCCGATGACGGCCTGCGCGACGACCCCGAGGGGCTGCGCCGCCGCGAGCCAGGTGAGCCGCGACCGCATCGGGCGGGTGTTGAGCGCCGCGAGGAACGCCAGGCCCGTGGCCACGACCAGCACGAACGTCAGCAGGCGGTTGCTGAACTCGATCCACTGCGTCAGCGCCGCGATGTCGGAGTGCGGGGTGGGCACGAGGCTCCCCGGGAAGCACTGCGGCCAGGTGGGGCAGCCGAGCCCGGAGCCCGTGACGCGCACGACCGATCCGGTGACGGCGATGCCCGCCTGACCGATCACGGTGAGGATCGCGAGGCGGCGCATCACGGTCGGCGACGTTGCGGGGAGACGGTCGAGGAACGCGGGTCGGGCCACGCGTCGATGGTAGGCGCGGCCCTCGACGAGGCTGCCCGGGCCTCGGCCACCCCGGGCACCGCGGGTGGCCGGCACGGGCGGCGCGGATCCCGGCCGCGGAGTGGCCGTGGGATAGCCGCAGGTGAACCCGTCGAACGGCCGGACCGGAGCGGGCTACGGACCGGGTCGGCGCGCCCTCCGGTCGCGCACGTCGGCCACCACGAAGATCAGCACGGTCAGCACGAGTGCCGGGGCCCACAACCAGCGCGTGGTCGCGGCCCCGATGCACGTGCCGAACACGGCCCGGCGCTCGTCCTGCGCCGTCCGGGAGAGCGCCTCCTCGGCGGTCATGGCCGTGCCCTCGGCCGCGAGCTCGCCGACGCCCGCCTGCGCCCCGAGCCGCCGCTGGTCGTCGACCACGACCTGGCCTGCGGCCACCGCCGCGCTGGCCTCGCAGGTGCGCCCGGCGTCGGTCCGGGTCAGCGCCGCCTGCAGCGGTGCCGCGGCCACCAGCGTGCCGGCGAGCCCCGCCACGGCCGCCATCGCGGCGAGCTCCATCCGCCACGCCGGCCGTGCGGGTCCGGACGGCAGCCGGAAGAACGCGGCGAGGACGACGAGCAGCGCGACCCCGATGACCGCCGCCAGCCAGTCCCATTCACCTTCACCGCCGAACGTCAGCGCCACCACGGCGGCCAGCGCGGCACCCAGCAGCGCGGCCCGGTCGACGTCGCGGGAGCCGCCCTCCGCCCCGTCGGC
>NZ_JAOPWR010000535.1 GCF_025965585.1 Pseudonocardia sp. | reverse complement strand
CGCGGCGCTCCATCATCGTGGCGAGCTCCTCGGCCCGGCGCGCGGCGGTGACACCGACGGTGAAGCCGGCCAGGGGCGGCACATCGGTGGTGGTGTGGGCGGGCGCATCAGTGGTCGTCACGGCACCCGTCAGGGTATCGCGATCTCCACCCGGCCGTCTGTGACGCGGACCGGGTGCACCGTTACGTTCACGTCAGGTTCGTCCAGGCAGCGGCCGTCCACCAGGTGGAACGACTCCTTGTAGATCGGCGATGCGACGGTGGGCACACCCCTGCGGTCGTCGACGGTCCCGCGCGACGGCACCGCCGCCCGGAGACCGGGTCGACGTCGTCGATGGCGAGGTCCAACGCCGCCGCTCCTTCTCCTCACCATCCGTCATCGGGCAGTGGTCGGGAAATGTGCGATCGCGAACGCGGGTCAGACGCCGACCAGTACCTTGCGCGGGCGCGAGGCCTCGGCCCGCACCGGACGCGGGTGGACGGCGTAGGTGACGACGAGGCAGAGCACGTGGACAGCACCGACCACAGCGACCAGATCGAGAAGCCGATGTGCTGTGAGAAGCGCGCGTGGCTCAGAGCCCGGCGCTGACCAGCCCGGCTGCCCGCTCCAGGCCGGCGAGCGTGAGAGCGGAACCCTCCGGGTGCTGTGCGTGCAGCGCGAGCCGGTGCAGCACGGCCCGCAGCAGCATCTGCGGCCACTCGTCCAGGTGCGACCAGCGCTGGATGAGGCCCTCGTCGGCTCCGCCCCAGGCCAGCGCGTCGACCACCACCACGGCGGCCGCCCACTCCTTCGGGCGCCAGCACGGCACGAGGTCGACGAGTGCGGGCACGCCCTCGTCGTCGAAGAGGACGGCGCCGAACAGTTCGGGGTGCACCACCTGTGCGGGCAGCCGGACCGGGGTGCGGTAGGCCGCGAGCTGGCCGTAGAGGTCGCCGCCCTTGGCGGGCTCCAGTGCCAGCCTGCGCTCGCCGAACGCCGCGGCCGCCGACCGCGTGAGCAGGTCGTCGCGGTCGTCGAGCACGCGGGGCCGTTCGACGTGGGCGGTGGCGGCGTGCAACCGCATCCCGGCCTCGACCACGGCGTCGTAGCGCGGCTCGAGGGCACCGGGGACGAAGCGGCCCGCCGCCCAGCCGGCCACGATCCAGCGCCCGTCGGACGACCGGACCGGCCGCGCCAGCCGCAGGCCGGGGACCTCCAGCCCGTCGAGGACGCCCGCCGACCATGCCGCTACCGCGTTGTCGGAAACCGGCCGGATCAGCACGTCGCCGCAGTGCCACGCACGACGACCGGCCCACACCACCGGCCTCGGTTCCAGGTCCTTGACGCCGAAGGCGGTCCGGACGTGCGGGGGAAGCACGGCGCCTGCCTTGTCGGCGGACGCACGGGCGGGAGCAACGGTCACGCCCGGCACGCTACCTGCGGTGGCCGCGCGATCGGGGCTGCCACGCGGAACGGCCGGGCTACCACCCGCCGGTGTCGGAGGAGGACGAGCCCGCACCGGCGCTGGTGTACGAGGCCGAGGAGGACGAGCTCTCCCCCGAGCCGTCCGACGAGCTCGCGCCGGAGTAGTCCGTGGAGCCGGAGTAGTCCGTGTGGTCCGTGGCGCTGCCCGAGCCGTCCGGCCGCTGCTGCGACGAACCGCTCGCCGACGCCTGCTCCCGCATCGCGGCCTCCACCGCGGGTGCGGCCACCTCCCCGCCCGGCACCGACGACACGATCGCCATGGCCATCTCCGCACCCGGGGTGCTCGCAGGCGAACCGCTCCCCGTGGAGCGGGGCGGCGCCGACCGTTGCTGCGGGACCACGATCTCGGCAACGGGGGGCTGCTCGGCGGGCGCCACCGCCCGGGCCGGGGTGGCCCCCTTCTCGGGGACTTCCCGCGCCGGTGCGGGTGCCTGCTCCCGGGCGCCCCCGGTGACGGCGTCCCCGACATCCCCGACGGCGTTCCCGGCCGTGCCGACGACCCCGCCGGATCCCGTGCGCTCCTGGCCGCCGCCCGCGGGCGCGGACTCCTGCTTCGGCGTTCCACCCCGGGAACCACGCCCGGAACCCCGACCGGACACGCCGCCGACGGTGTCCCCGACCGCGTCACCGACGCCTGCGGCCGTGTCACCGACGCCCTCGGCCGTGTCACCGACGGTGTCGACGACCCGCCCGACCGGTCCCGGCCTCGCGGGCTCGCGCGGCGCCGTCTCGTCACGGGGACCGCGCGGGTCGGGCGGCCCGCTCGTGGTGGTGGTCTGCCGCTCCTCCCCGGGAGCCCCGTCCCGGCCGGGGCCGACCACCTCGGGGCGGTCCGGGCCGGAGGCCGGGACCGGCTTCGGCGCGTCACGGCCGTCGCCGCGCAGGACGCCCATCACCTCGTCGCTCACCGCGGTGGTCTGCTGGCCGTCGTCGGGGAGCGGGGTGTGGGCGGCCTTCTCGACGTTGCCCTCGAGGCTCGCGAGCTCCAGCTTCTTGGCGTCGCGCTGGCGCAGCCGCAGGTCGCGCTGCTCCTGCAGGGCCGTCAGCGCCGCGGCCTCGTCGGGCGAGCTGAGGGCGGAGGTGGTGGGCGCGTCGCGCAGCGCCCGCTCCACGGCCTCGAGGTTGCGCTCCGCGACCTCGAGGTCCGCCCGGACGCCGCTGAGCGCGCGGTAGCTGTCGAGCTGCGACTGCAGCGCGAGGGCCTCCGACCTGCCACGGAGGCACCTCTGGCGGCCCTGACCAGCCGATCTACTGATTGGCGGTTGGTGGTGAGTGTTGACCACGTACTGCATTTCTGCGGACCGTCTGCGGACTTATGACGGACTCCGACCCTCTACATAGGACGCCCCCGGACGCGGTGACATCAACACCGGCCGGGGACTTGATCGCGAAGGACCGCGACCCATGCACATCCAACACGTTTCTTCCTGCCCGACCTGGTGCGACCCGCGGGTCCACCTCGACCACGACGACGACACCCCCGAGCACCGCACCGCCGGCCTCACGTGGAAGCCGGCCGCCGGTGACACCGCGCTGACCGTCCGCACGATCCGCCTCGACCACACCGGCGCCTTCGGCCACACCGGCCAGATCCTGGTGAACCTCTACATCGAGGACACCGAGTCGACCTACCCCGGTGGGCGCCCCATCACCATCGAGGCCGACCTCAACTCGGCCGACGCCCGCATGTTGGCCGCCGCGCTGGTGTGCGAGGCGGAGCGCGTCGAGGCGCTGCAGCTGCGGGTGACCCGATGACGCGCGCCGTCAAGACCTGCCCGACCACCGACCCGAAGCACTGGAGCCAGCAGCTCCCGCGGGGGCACGGCCGATCGGTGTGCGCCGACATCTGGCTGATCCCCGCCACGGTGACGGCCGCTGGCGTCACCGGCGCGGTGCTGCGGTGGTGGCTGCGATGACCCGCCTCGTGTTGTTCGCCCTGCTCGCGATCGTCGCCGGTGCGGCTGCGGTGCTCAGCTTCGCGGCGCTCGACGAGCTAGGCCGGCTGTGCGGCTTCGGCCCGCTCGCCGCGCTGCTGCCGCTGGTCCTCGACGCCGGTGCCGCGGCCGGCACCGTGGCGTGGCTGGGTCGCACCGGTCCCCCCCGCCAGTTCGGGCGCGTTCTCGCGCTGGTCCTGCTGGGCGGCTCGGTGGCGGGCAACGCGACCGCGCACGGTCTGGCCGCCTACGGCCTGGTCGCCCCGTGGTGGGCCGTGGTGGTCGTCTCCGCGCTGCCGCCCGCCGTGCTCGGCGCGGTGGTGCACCTCGCCACCCTGACCGCGCAAGGCGACACAGGGCGCCCTGAGCAGACGGAGGAGGCGGCGGCCGAGGGGACCCACGATCTGGGTACCCCCGTCACGGGGTTCTTCCCGGCTCCGGGAGAAACCCCGACCGACCAGGGTGTCGCCGCCGGCGACCCGGACCGCTCCGACGATGACACTGACCGAGCAGCGGCGCTGATCGCCGAGGGTGTCGGCCGGCGACGGCTCGCCCGCGAGCTCGGGATCAGCGAACACCAGGCGCGGGAGATGCTCGGCGGTTCGCGCAACGGCCACGCGGCAGGTGTCCGATGAGCGCCATATCGTTGCAAGCGCTCGTCCTTTTTGCCCTGACGTTCGTGGCTTACCTGGCCGTCCGCCGCCGAGCCTGGCTGGTGGCCGTGGGAGCCGTGACCGGCGCGGTGCCGATCGCTATCTCGCTCACCGCGCCCCTGCTCGTACCGATGCTCATGCTCGTTGCTGCCAGCGTGGTCGTCGGCGCGGTGATCCTGATGATTCGCCGCGGACGCTCCTCGAGCACCGTCAACCGTTGGGGCGCCCGGGCGCGGCGAACATCCGGGGTCGCGACGACAACCGATATCGTCAGGTTGAGCAGCGCTGCGGTCATGCGACGGAAAGCATCAACCGTCCGCCCCTCTCTCGCGGGCCGCACGCGGAGGGAACGGGTCCGCACCCGCACGACCGAGGTGGCAGTCCTCCTGTGCAGGGTCGGGGCCCTGGCGGTGTGGTCGTCGATCGAGGACGTCACCCTCATCTTCGGTGGGCCCCGTACCGGCAAAACTGGCTGGCTCGCCGGTCGCGTCATCGACGCCCCCGGGGCTCTGCTCGTCACCTCGACCCGCCCCGACCTCTACCAGCTCACAGCAGGCCTGCGAGCCCGGACAGGCCCAGTGCACGTGTTCAACGCCGTCGGTCTCGGCGATCTCCCGTCGACGACCACCTTCGATCCGCTGACCGGATGCACCGATCCGGTCAGCGCGACCGAGCGGGCAACCGACCTGCTCGCAGCCGGCAACACGGGCGACGGAGGTGACCGGGCATTCTGGGACGCGCAGGCCCGGCGGGTGCTCGCCTCACTCCTGCACGCTGCCGCGCTCGGCGGCCTGGCCATGCGCGATGTGCTGGGCTGGGTCTCCGACCCGGACAAGGCGCAGGGCCAGGTGCTGTCCCTTCTTCGCCGTTCCCCCGAGCCGGCCTACACCGAGGACGCCGCTCAGTTCCTCACTACGAACGAGCGGACCCGATCCTCGATCACCTCGACGATCATGCCTGCGCTCGGCTGGCTCACGAGCCCAGCCGCATCCGCCGCGGCCACCGGTGCGCAGCCGTTCGACGTCGCCGAGCTGCTTCGTTCCCGGGCGACCGTGTACCTGCTCGGCGCGGAGGAGGCGCACGCCGCACCCCTCGTGTGCGCACTCACGGGGCACGTCGCACGGGAGGCTCGGCGGATCGCTGCCGGCCAGCCGTCCGGTCGTCTCGATCCCCCACTGACGCTCGCCCTGGATGAGGCGGCGCTCATCTCCCCGGTTCCGTTGGATTCGTGGACCGCCGACATGGGCGGGCGGGGTGTCACGATCATCGCCGCGTTCCAGTCCCGAGCTCAGGTCATCGCCCGCTGGGGGCAGATCGGCGCGGCGATCATCCTCAACAACGCCGCCTCGATCATGGTGTTCGGTGGCACCCGTGACCGCGACGACCTGAGCTACTGGTCGTCGCTCGCCGGGGAGCGCGACGAGCCGGTCGTGACCACCGACGATGGCGGCAAGGTCACGTCGCGGTCTGTCCGCAAGGTTCCCGTTCTCGCGCCCGGTCAGCTGGCCAACGTGCCGTCCGGGCGGGTGGTGCTGTTCCGGCGCGGCATGGCGCCCGTGATCGGGCGGGTGGCGATGGCGTGGAAGCGACGGGACGTCCGCGTCCACGGGAAGTCCACCCACCGCATCACCCGGGCGCCCGATACGTCGCCCGGTACCGTCGCCCGCCCGGCACCCGGGTGGGCGAGCGTGCCCATCCCGCCCGCGGGAGCCACCCGCCCAGGGGTGGTGCCCAATGGCGGCCAGTGAATCGGACAGTCACCTACTGGGGCTCTCCCGCAACATCGAGCGGGTCTCCCGACGGGTCGACAACGCCGAGGCCCTCCTGCGGGAGCTGGCGAAGAGCATCACCGAGGTGCAGCAGGAGACGCGGGCGACGCCCGGGCCTGCTGTCCGCTCTTGGCTCACAGGCTCTGATCTTGCCCAGGCGGAGACCGATCTGCTCGACCTGGTGGTGTGGCTGGAGCGTGTGTACCTGCGCTACCCCAGCGCTGTTCTGCCGTCGTGCTGGCTGTGGCATCCGGCCGTCATCGAAGAGCTGTGGTGGCTACGGAACGCACACGCCGACGCCTACCACCCGGCCACCGGTTCCTGGGCGCGGGCCGGCGACTGGCACGACCGCCTACGGCCCGGTGTCGTCAAGCGCCTCCAGCCGATCGCCACCCGGTGCGAGCTGGCGCTGCACGTGGCCGGTGCGGAACACAACCGCGGCCCGGCCCTAGTGCCGTTCGCCGAGACAGCCGCTCTCATCGCGCAGGCCTGGACCAGATCGACGACAACACCAGAACCGACAGAACACCAACTCGACCAAGCCCTGAAGCGAGACGACCAACGGAACCGAACGAGCACCCCATGAGGATCAGCAACAAGCAGAGACGAGAACTCAGGATCAGAACCACCACCAAGATCATAAAGCCCTGCACACCTAGGCATCACGATCCGAGGGTGATCGACTCCGTCCCTGTCGGGCCGTCGTCGGCGGAGGCTCCGCGATGCTGAGCCTGGCCACCGGCCACGACGTCGGGTACCTCACCGGGCCCGTCGCGGGTGGACGGGAGAGTTACTACACGGGCGCCGTCGCGGCCGGCGAGCCTGCCGGGCTCTGGTACGGCGCCGGGGCCGAGGCTCTCGGTCTGTGCGGCGAGGTCGACGCCGAGTTGATGGAGGCTGTCTACAGCCAGCTCCTCGACCCGCGCGACCCGGCCACGCACAACCGGTCGACATGGGGCATGGCCGAGCCGCTCGCCGCCGCTCACCGTGCGTATCGGTCAGCGGACGACGTCTACGCCGGGCTGCTGGAGAAGAACCCGGGCGCCGGGCCCGAGCAGCGGGCCGAGCTGCGGGCTCAGGCGGAGAGGTCCGCGCGGCAGGCCGTCTCGTTCATCGACGCCACGTTCTCCGCGCCGAAGTCCGTGACCGTGATGGGGGTGGCGTTCGAGCGGGCGGCCAACGACGCCCGCGCGGCGGGTGACGAGCGGGCGGCCGAAGCGTGGTCCGCCCACCAGCGGGCGGTCGAGGATGCTGTCCTGGCGGGCGCCCGGGCGGCGCTCGACTATCTCCAGGACGTGGCCGGGTACTCCCGGGTGGGCCACCACGGGGGCGGGGCCGGGCGATGGATCGACGCCCACGGGTGGGTGGTCGCCCAGTTCCTTCAGCACGACTCCCGCGACCGGGACCCGCAGCTCCACGTGCACCAGGCGATCCTGAACCGGGTGCGCGGCGCGGACGGGGTGTGGCGGACGCTGGACTCCCGGGCGATCCACGCCCACCGGGG
>NZ_JAOPWR010000262.1 GCF_025965585.1 Pseudonocardia sp. | reverse complement strand
GGCCCTTCGGCGGCGGCCCGGTCGTCGGGTTGGTGCTGATCATCGCCGCGGCGCTGTGGCTGGGCAGCGCCACCACCGCCGTCGGCGGCGTGATCGCGGCCGTGCAGATGTGGGGCTGCTACGACGGGTTCGTACTGCACCGCCTCGGCACCCTGCACGACGGCCGCGCCGACCTGCTCGCGCTCGGCATGGCGGCCGGCGCAGCCCTCGTCGCCCACGCCGTCACCCGTGCCGTCATCGTCGCGTCACGCCGCGCCCGGGCGGGCGTCGCACTCCGCCGCTAACCTGCGCTGTGCCCCACCAGGGGCCTCAGCAGGCAGGAGCTGCGCATGTCGGTGGTCGACAACGCGATCTACATCGACGGGAAGCGGGCCGTCGTCCCGAACTCGCTGGACCACACGTTCGAGGAGCTGCGGGCATGCCCCGACGAGGGCCACAGCTTCTGCTGGATCGGGATGCTGCGTCCCGACGAGACCGAGATCAAGGCCGTGGCCGAGGAGTTCGGGCTGCACAACCTCGCCGTCGAGGACGCGATCAACGCGCATCAGCGCCCGAAGCTGGAGCGCTACGGCGACACGCTGTTCGTGGTGCTGCGGCCCGCCCGGTACGTCGACTCGGTGGAGGTCGTCGAGCTCGGCGAGATCCACCTGTTCCTCGGCCCCGACTTCGTGATCACCATCCGCCACGCCGAGGAGCCGGACCTCAAGGAGGTCCGGCACCGCCTCGAGGGCGATCCCGAGCTCCTCGAGCAGGGCCCGTTCGCCGTCCTCTACGCCATCCTCGACAAGATCGTCGACGACTACGGGCCCGTGCTCGACGGCCTGCAGAACGACGTCGACGAGATCGAGGTGCAGGTGTTCGGCGGCGACCCAGGCGTCTCGAAGCGCATCTACACCCTCACCCGCGAGGTGATCGAGTTCCAGCGTGCGGTGGAACCGCTGGAGGACCTGTTCCGCGAGCTCCGCGACCGGTTGAAGGAGCGCGCCACCGCGTCCGATCTGGAGCTGCGGCGCGCACTGCGCGACGTGGTCGACCACGCCACCCGCGTCATGGAGCGCACCGACGGCTTCCGGCAGCTGCTCACCAACATCCTGCAGGTCAACGCCTCGCTGGTCGCGCAGCGCCAGAACGACGAGATGGCCCGCATGACCGAGGCCGGCTTCGACCAGAACGAGCAGGTCAAGCGCATCTCGTCGTGGGCGGCGATCTTCTTCGCCCCGTCATTCGTCGCATCGCTCTACGGGATGAACTTCAAGATCATGCCCGAGCTGGCGTGGGCCTACGGCTATCCCTACGCCGTGGCACTGATGGTCCTGCTCGGCCTGGCGCTGTACATCGCGTTCAAGCGCAAGGGCTGGCTCTAGCCGGCCGCACGGGGAGGCTCCCGGTGAGGGCGCCACCCCGCCCGGTGACCGTCGAGCAGACCCCACGCTGCTCCACGATCACCGGGGCGTGGTGGTGGGCACCGCCACCCACGTCGGCACCACCGCCGGCGGGGCGGGCGGGCGGGCGGGCGGGACCACCGTGCGGCCACCCGTCCGCGGGTCGTACTGCCGCGTGCCGCGCGGGTACGGAGCCGAACTCCGCGCAGCCTCAGTGCCTGCTCCGTCGCAGGTGCCGGACGCGCTCGTGTCGAGCCCCTGCCGTCCTGATCGAACAGGTAGACGTTGCTGAGAGGTTTCCGTGGGCGTCGAACGGACGGACGAGGCCCCGGCCCGTCGGCCAGCACCAGCGCGAACCCGACGGCGGCGACGACGACCCGAGCAGCGCGAGCGGGCTGTGGACCAAGGGTCCCGCCCCCGACCAGGACCGTGCCCACCACCGGTGCCGTCAGGGCGGCGCGGCCCCGTGCCGGACGTACTACGCATCGCGTAGTGGTGCGCACCCCGGTACACCATCGTGACGGCGCGGTCCTCAGGGATGGGCGCGGCGCGGGCGGGGCTGGCAGCGGGGGCAGCTGAACGAGCTGCGGTTCATGAACGCGTCCCGGCGGATGGGCGTGCCGCACCGGCGGCACGGCCGGTCGGCCTGGCCGTAGGCGTCCAGCGAGCGGTCGAAGTAGCCCGAGGCGCCGTTCACGTTGACGTAGAGCGTGTCGAACGAGGTGCCACCGGCCGCCAGCGCCGCGTCCATCACCTCAGCGGCGGCACCGAGCACCTCGTGGCCCTGCTTGCGGGTGATCATCTCGGTGGGGCGGGCCCAGTGCAGCCGGGCCCGCCACAGCGCCTCGTCGGCGTAGATGTTGCCGATGCCCGACACGACGGTCTGGTCGAGCAGGGCACGCTTGAGCCCGGTGCGGCGGCGGCGGATGCCCGCCACCGCGGCGTCGAGGTCGAACGCCGGGTCCATCGGGTCGCGGGCGATGTGGGCCACCGGCTCGGGCAGCAGCCCCCCGCCCACCGCGGGCACCAGCGGGTGCACCGACAGCCCGCCGAACGTGCGCTGGTCGACGAACCGCAGCTCGGGGCCGTCGTCGGCGAAGCGGAAGCGGATGCGCAGGTGCTTCTCGTCGTCCCGACCCGAATCGACGACGAGCATCTGCCCGCTCATGCCGAGGTGGGCCAGTACGGCGTCGTCACCCGCGGCACCGCCGTCGAGGTCGAGCCAGAGGTACTTGCCGCGGCGACGCGCGCCGGTGATGGTGCGGCCCGTCAGGCGGGCGGCGAAGTCATCACCGCCGGCGGTGTGACGCCGTACCGCGCGCGGGTGCGCGACGTCGACGGACGCGATCTGCCGGTCGAGGACGTGGTCGGCGAGGCCACGACGGACGACCTCGACCTCGGGAAGCTCGGGCACGACGCACCTCCGGTGGTCATGCGCGGAGAAGTGGACCAGGTCCACTGTGTCCGCGCACTGGCGGCGACGCCGCGGTTCTACGAGGCGGCGGCGGTGTTGCCGGAGGCGGCCTCGGCGGTTAGGGCGCGCCACGCGAGCTCGGCCGCCTTCTGCTCGGCCTCCTTCTTCGTGCGCCCCTCGCCGGTGCCCAGCTCGCGACCGCTGATGACCGCGGTGGCGGTGAAGACCTTGAGGTGATCCGGGCCGTCCTCGGCGATCTTGTACTCGGGCACGCCGAGATCGGCCGACGCCGTGAGCTCCTGGAGGCTCGTCTTCCAGTCCAGCCCGGCCCCCAGCAGCGGGGCGCCCTGCAGCAGCCTGTCGAAGAGCCGGTGGACGAGACCCCGCGACGTCTCGAGGCCGTGTTCGAGGAACACCGCGCCGATCAGGGCCTCGGTGGCGTCGGCCAGGATGCTCTCCTTGCCGCGGCCACCGGTCATCTCCTCGCCGCGACCCAGATAGAGGAACGCACCGAGGCCGTCCTCCCCGCCGAGCGTGGCGGCCACCCCGGCGAGCGCGTGCATGTTGACGACACTCGCCCGCAGCTTGGCCAGCTGCCCCTCGGGCAGATCCGGGTGATCACGGTAGAGCCGCTCGGTGACGATGATGCCCAGCACCGAGTCGCCCAGGAACTCCAGGCGCTCGTTGGTGGGCAGGCCACCGTTCTCGTACGCGTACGACCGGTGGGTCAGCGCGAGGGTCAGGAGCCCCTCCTCGATCTCGACACCGAGGGACGCGAGAAGGGGCCCGCGGTCGACCACCGGCCCCACTGAGCCACGCTCCGCCATGCGTCTACCGGCGATCAGGCCGGGCTGATGACCTGGCGGCCGTCGTAGGTGCCGCAGGTGGGGCAGGCGACGTGCGGGGGCTTGGTGGCCCGGCAGGCGCGGTTCGAGCAGGCGACGAGCGTAGGAGCAGTGGCCTTCCACTGCGACCGACGTGAGCGCGTGTTCGACCGCGACATCCGGCGCTTCGGGACAGCCACGGTAGATCTCCTAGCAGTACTCGGATTCCCGACTGGGGGTGCTCAGTCGGCAGAGAGGCGCTCACGGAGAGCGGCCCATCGAGCATCTACTATCTCATGCCCGTGGTCGGACGCGAGGTCGGCCCACTTCTCGCCGCAGTCGGGACACAGTCCGGGGCAGTCCTCACGGCACAGCGGGGCCAGCGGCAGGGCCAGGACCAGCGCATCCCGCACCGTCTGCTCGACGTCGACGTAGTCGTCCACCACGCGCGGCAGCTCGTCGGCCTCGGTGGTCTCGTCGGTGACGGTGTCCGGGTAGACGAACAGCTCGCCGATCTCGACGTCGATCTCGTCGGTCAGCGGGTCGAGGCAGCGGGCGCACTCGCCCTCCAGCGCCGCGTGGGCGGTGCCGGAGACGTAGATGCCCTCGGTGACCGACTCCAGGCGCACGCTCAGCTCGACGGGCGTGTCAGCGGGGACGGCGATGGTGTCGAGGCCGAGCCGGGCGGGCTCGGCGGGAGCCGGGATCGTGCGGGCGTAGGGCTTCATCGCCCCGGGTCGCCTGCCCAGCTCCCGGGTGCCGAAGACCCACGGGCTCGACGGGTCGGGGTGGCCGGGTGCGGGGTGGTGCATGCTCACACCCCCCAGGGTAGGCCCGTGCGCGCCGGGCCGCGCCGGGCGCTCAGCCGAAGGTGATCGTCAACCGGACGGGAGCGGCCGGTGTCCCGGCTCCCCGGACCAGCAGGCCCTCGTCCGGGCCCGCGTAGGACGCGGCGACGAGCCCGGTGACCGACCAGGTCCGGGGGCCCGGGGCGGGGGCCGAGACGACCGGGGGCCCGACCGAGGGCGGCGCGGTGAGCGTCGTCGCGGACCAGGGGGCCGACACCCTGCGGACGGTCAGTGCGACGGCGCGGCCTGCGGGACCCGGGTCGAGGCGCAGCGTCGCGGCGGTGACCGCGCACCCCGCCGGTGCGCCGGGCAGGGCGAAACGGAGCAGCAGGCCGCCGGCCGGGAGGGCCCGCGACGCGGTGGCCTGGAGCGTGACGGGGCCGGTGGGACAGTTCGCGGGCCGTGTCGCCGTGGTGGGCGCCGCCGTGGTGGGCGCCGGAGTGGGGGAATGCGGCGCAGGGGGCACCGCGGGGGCGGCCGCCGCCTCGGGGACGTGCGACGTCGGGACAGCCGGCTTCGAGACAGCAGGCTTCGAGACAGGTGACGGCGCCGGGGACGTCGATCCGGAGGTCGGCGCCGCGGCCACCGCGGACCGGGGGGCGGACGGGGAGGCGGATACCGGCCTGCCGGGCGGGGCCGGGTCGGCGGACCGGGCCGGGCTCGCCGGGGCCGCGGGGACGGCCGGGCTCGCGGTTGCTGCGCCCGGGCTCGCGGGGGCACCAGGGATCGTGGAGACGTTCGGGCCCGTGGTGCGAGCCGGGCCCGCCGACGCCCGCGGGCTGACGGGCCCCGCCACGGTCGTGTTCGCCGGACCAGGGCTGGTCGGCACGGCCGGGCCGGTCGGAGCCGCAGGGCCGGAGTTGGTCACGCGCGGGACGGCCGGGCCGGACGGGAGG
>NZ_JAOPWR010000255.1 GCF_025965585.1 Pseudonocardia sp. | reverse complement strand
CGAGCGAGGGCGGTCTCGGCCCGGTGCCGGGCATGGTGGGCCGTGGCCGCGGACGCGGCCAGTCGATGGCCGCCCGTGCGGCTGGTGTGCGCCGCTCACGCGGCGAAGGAGGCAGCATGATCGAGGCTCGCGGGTTGACCAAGCGGTACGGCGACAAGGTGGCCGTCAACGCGCTCACCTTCACCGTGCGGCCTGGCGTGGTGACAGGTTTCCTCGGCCCGAACGGCGCCGGGAAGTCCACCACGATGCGCATGATCCTGGGTCTGGACGCCCCGACCGCGGGCACCGCGACGGTCAACGGCAAGCCGTACGCCGAACACCGCCAGCCGCTGCGCGCTGTGGGCGCGCTGCTCGAGGCCCGCGCCGTGCACACCTCGCGCTCGGCCTACAACCACCTCCGCGCCCTCGCCGCCACCCACGGCATCGCCGCCTCCCGGGTCGACGACGTGATCGACCTCGTCGGTCTGCAGAGCGTCGCGCGCAAACGCGCGGGCGGGTTCTCCCTCGGAATGGGCCAACGCCTGGGCATCGCGTCCGCGCTGCTCGCCGATCCCCAGACCCTGATCCTCGACGAACCGGTGAACGGCCTGGACCCCGAGGGCATCCGATGGAGCCGTGAGCTGTTCAAGAGCCTGGCCGCCGAGGGCCGTACCGTGTTCGTCTCCAGCCACATGATGAGCGAGATGGCCCTGACCGCCGAGCACGTCATCGTCGTCGGCCGCGGCCGGCTGATCGCCGACATGCCGATGGCACAGCTCATCGCGAACGCCTCGACCAACATCGTCAGCGTCCGATCGCCCGAAGCCGTCAGATTGCACACCGCCCTCACCCAGGCCGACGTCACCGTGGCCAGTCCCGGACCGGACCTTCTGGAGGTGACCGGCCTGAGCACCGCCGAGATCGGACAGGTCGCCCACGACCTCGGCATCGTCCTGCACGAACTGACCGCGCGGCAGGCCTCATTGGAGCAGGCGTTCATGGACATGACCCGTGACGACGTGGAGTTCCACGCCACACCGCAGCACGAGTTGATCAGCACCGGGAGCGCCGCATGACCGCCATCGACACCACGTCCCACCGGGCCGGGACGGGCGGCAGCGCCGCGGCGCCGTCCAGTGTGGCTGTCTCCGACGTCACCGCGGTCCGGGTGCTGACCTCGGAGTGGATCAAAATGCGGTCCCTGCGGTCCACCGGGCTCACCCTGCTCGTCGCGATGGGCTCGATGATCGCGATCGCGTGCCTGATCGGCTGGGCCACCAACAACCGTTGGCCGACCATGAGTCCGGGCGAGATCGCCCGCTTCGACCCGATCTCGCGCAGCCTGTCCGGGGTCAACCTCGCCGAGCTCGCCATCGGGGTCCTCGGAGTGCTGCTGATCTCCGGGGAGTACGCCACCGGGATGATCCGCGCCACGCTGTCCGCGGTACCGGCGCGGCTGCCGGTGCTGTGGGCGAAGGCCGTCCTGTACGCGGTGGTCACATTCGTGCTGATGCTCGTCGCGACCCTGATCGCGTTCGTGTCCGGCCAGTTCTTCCTGGCCGGCCACGGCACCACACTGGCCGCGGCGGGCGCCGTCAGCTCCATCATCGGTGTCGCCGGCTACCTCACCCTGGTCGGGCTGCTCGCCCTCGCGCTCGGATTCATCATCCGCAGCACCGCGGGCGGTATCGCCACCTATGTCGGGCTGCTGCTCGTCGTGCCCCGGATCGGGGAACTGCTGCCCACCGGCTGGCAGACCGCGATCCTGCCCTACCTGCCCAGCAACGCCGGCGCATCCATGTACACCCTCCACCCCGACCCCGGGTCCCTCTCCGCCGGCGCCGGGCTCCTGGTCCTGGTCATCTGGGTCGTCGTCGGCTTCGCCGCCGCCGCGGTGATGCTCACCCGGCGCGACGCCTGATCAACAGCGACCTGTGCGCGGTCCGTTAATCAGATGTCCGCGACGCACGGCGGTGCGCCACGACAGCTGACGAGGCGAGCACACCGTCACACTCCCGATCGTCGCGGGCGATGCTGGCTGCGGTGACGTTCGCGTTCGCCGCCACCCTTCAGAGCCGCCATTCTTCAGAACAGCGCCGCGGTCTCAGAACAGCGCCGTGGTCGCCGTGGTCGCCAAGGGGACAAATGCCGGGGACGGCGTGCGACCCTCTGGGCTGGTCCGCGGCAAGGGCCGGCGAACGTTGTTCCAGACGCCGAGCTGGCTGGCCGGAAGCGCGCTCGCCGGCCTCGCGGCGGTGGTGCACGCCGGAGCCCTCGTGCTTGCCCCGGTCGCCATCGTGCAACCGATCGGCGTGCACGCCGTGCCGTTCGCCGTGGTCATCACCGCCGCCCGAACCCCGCACCCGGCCGCGATGGCCGCTGCTGCTCACCGTGGCCGTGTGCCGGCCGCTGTGACCGGGTTCGTTCTGCTCGCCAACGCCCACCTCGGCGAGACCACGAAGCCGCCATTCATTGGCGCCGCTTTACCTCGCACCCCGAGGCGATGATCACCGCGGCCCGGCCGTACGGGCGGGCCATGGCCGCACACGCCGCACGGGTACCGGCCAGTTCGCCACGGCCGCCCAGTTCGCCACTGCCGCGAGACCCCGCAGGACGCCGCGGCCTCGGTGCTGGTGCTCACCGCCGAGTCCCCCCGTTTCGTACCCAGACCTCCGAGACGGCCGCCGGTTCGTCGCGGTGAAGCCGGCCCGGGCCGGCCCGGCTGCCCGTGATCCGACCCGCGGGTGCCCCGCCTGCCATTCGCCGGGCCGGGCGCCGCGCTGGGTTGGTGACCTCGGCCGGTAACGACCGTGGCGACGCGAGCGGAGCGGACTACTCGTGTGTTCCACGCGCACCTCGCAGAGGCTGCCGCCGTGATCGGTCTGATGCTCTTGTTCGTCCGGCCCGCAGTGTGGGGCACCCGCGGGATGTTCGGGATCATGATCGCGACGCTGACCCCCTGCCCGAGAACCCGCCCGTCGTCAGGGGGCCAGATTCAGGCACCGTTGACAGCTCATGGCCGGTAGCTCTCGCTCGCCAGGCGAGAAGGTTGCTCGGGCCTGCGGGCGAGGGTGAAGTACGCGAGAGACCCCAGGGTGTTCACGACCAGTACCGCGACCGCCCACACCCACTTCGGCCCACGGAGCTGGCCCTCCGGGCGGCGCCTCAGATCACGTAGTGCCGCGCACTTCAGCCCGGCCTCCACCACCCCTGCAGCGACAAGCAGGCGGCGCTGGCGCTCGGTGAGGTCACTCCACCGTCGTTTCGGCGACATCCACATCCTTCTTCCGAATGGTTGATCGGCCGGGATCGTGCTGATCCGCGGTGGGCAGATCGACCGAACCGGCAGTACCACTACCGGCCTGGCGGTCACCGCCCTTATTTCCAGCGGAAGTGTACGAAGACCCGGCCGAAGTTCGTCGCGTCCTTCTCCACCCGGTGGTACTGAGCCTTGACCTCTTTCTGGTCCAGGAAGCGAAGCACGTGCTTCTTGAGAGCGCCGGAGCCCTTCCCGGGGATGATCTCGACCAGTGGTGCCTTCTTGACGACGGCTTCGTCGATGATCGCCCGCAGCGCGCGGTCTATGTCACCGCCTCGGTTGTAGATGTCGTGCAGGTCGAGCTTGAGCTTCATGGCTCTCATCGTCCTCCTCCCGGCTGTGTCATCACGCCCAGACCGGATCGGCGATCGACCTCGCACTGCGGAACGAGCCACGGCCGGTCACCGACCGGTCGGCGCTCCCGGTGCGGGCCGGAGTGTCAAATCGGATCCTGGCCGACCACCCCATCGACGAACAACAGCCGTCCGGTCAGTGCGGCTCGGCGAGCCACGAGCGCCTCGGCGTCACCAGGCGAGCAGTACCAGCTGCGCAGCACCTCCGTGCTGGCGAACGCGCGGCCACTACGCGCTGCTGCTGCGGCCAGGCTCCCTCGGGTGCCTCGGGCTGTGCACCGCGCACGATGTACCGACCCCCGTGTACCCGGGCAGTCTCAGCGCGTCGCCGCTGGTGTGTGCTCGTCGGTCAGTGCGCCCGTCCGGGCTCCTCTGCTCGCGCTCGTTGACACTGCGCGGCCGCTGTGAAAGTGTTCTGGAAAGCGCTTACCAAGGAGTCTTGTCGCGTGGCAATCAGGATCGGCGCATTCAGTGATGATCTTGCAAGTGAGTTCCTCCCCGCGTGCGCGCTCGCCGCGGAAGCCGGCCTGGACGGGCTCGCCGTCCGCAACGTCGGTGGCCGGAACGTCGTCGAGGCGGGAATGGCCGAACTGGCCGGGATCAGGAGCCAGGCCCGGGACCACGGTCTGGTCGTCGCCTCGGTGGGGTCACAGTTCGGACGCGAGTTCTATGTGGACAGCGACGAGGGGCAGCGCGCGGCCGAGCAGACGCTGCGCAGCGCGCTCATCGTCGCCGACGTCCTGCAGACGGAGCTGATCCGGATCTTCGCCCTCTGGCTCCCCGGCCAGGAGCCGCTGGAGACCTGGTCGCGGAGGCCTGTCGCGGAGGAGTACCTGGAGCGTGTGGCCGACCGGCTGCGGCCCTCGGTCGACCTGGCTCGACGGGCCGGCGTCGTCCTCATGGTGGAACTCGAGGGCGCCAGCTACGCCGGAACCGTTGCCGAGGCGGAACTCCTCCTCGCCGCGCTCGACTCGCCGGCGGTGGCGCTCTGCTGGGATGTCTGCAACGGCTGGTGGTCCGGGGAGGACCCCGTGGCCGATGGCCTGCCCCGCGCGTTGACTCTGCCGGTGGTGGATGTCCAGACCAAGGACGTGCCGGCGCAGCCGGACCGGCCGCGCACGCCGACGTTCGGCCGGGCGGTGACCACGGAGGGCGATGTCGGCTACCCCGCAATCGTCCCGGCCCTGGTGACGAGCGGGTACCAGGGGTGGTTCACCGCCGAGCGCGTCCACCATCCCGCGAAGCCCGAGCACGATCTCGCCCTGCAACAGGCGACCCTCGCTGACATCGCACGTCTTCGGCAGACCATCTTCGCCTCGGGAAAGGGGATCACCAGCAGTGTCTGAGTCCGTCGGATTCGCTGTCGTGGGCCTGGGTTACGGCGCCACCCGCTGCGAGCTCCTCGCGAAGACGCCGAATGCGCACCTCGCCGCCGTCGTCGACGCATCGGCCGAGCGCGCCCGGAGTGCCGGCGAGCGGTACGGCGTCCCCTGGTTCACCCGTCACACCGCTGTCCTGGAGAACCCCGAGGTGGACGTCGTCGCCATCTACACGCCCAGCGGGATGCATCTCGAGCAGGCCAGGGACGTCGCGGCGGCGGGGAAGCACGTCATGCTGACCAAGCCGATCGAGGTGGACCTCGAGCGCTCCGACCAGGTCATCGGGGCGTGCGCGGACGCCGGCGTCCAGTTGTTCGGCGAGTTCTACCTCCGGTACGAGTCCGCGTACTGGCGGCTCAAGAGCGCGGCCGACTCCGGCGCTCTCGGACCCCTGATCCTGGGGGAGTTCGGCTTCAAGTGCTTCCGGCCGGACGAGTACTACCGCTCGGACGGCGGATGGCGGCAGACGTGGGAGATGAACGGTGGGGGAGTGGTCATGAACCAGACCCTTCACGCCATCGACCTGCTCACCTGGTGCCTCGGCCCGATCCGGACGGTAAGCGCTATCACCCGTACGTCCGGGCACGACATCCCGGTGGAGGACACCGCTGCAGCGGTGATGACAGCGGCGTCCGGAGCGGTGGCCACGCTCGTAGGGACGTCGACGTTCCGCACGACGAGCGGCATGGACGACATGTACGGGGGCGGGTACACCACCCGCGCGGAGGTCAACGGCCGGGACGGCAGCATCACGGTTGTCGACCAGCAGGTGGTGATGGACCAGATCGTCAGCGGGCCGCTGGCGGACTACCCCGGCAAGCCGGACAACGCCTTCGAGGACATCGCCCGCTCGCTGACGGAGGAGGGGTACTCGTCCCTCACCCTGGCGAGGCCGGCAGACATGCGGGCGGTCGTGGAGATCGCGTTGGCCGTCTACGACTCCGCACGCACCGGGGAGCCGGTCGAGCTCGGCTCCCGGGCATGAAGTTCACCAGCGGGTACTGGCGGACGGCCGAGGGGTTCGAGGTCCTCTACGGCAGGCGTCCGCACTCCGCCGTCGCCGGCGATCGCTCGCTGACCCTGCACGTCCCCACCCGCCCGGTCGAGACGCGCCGCGCCACCCTGAACAACCCGGTGATCACGGTGACGTACACGTCACCGTTGCGGGGCGTCATCGGTGTCCGCGTGGTCCATCACGCCGGTGCCGTCGACCGGGGCCCGCGGTTCGAGGTGGCGTCCACCGACGACCATCCGGTGCACGTCGTCACGGAGCCGGGAAGAGCCCGGTTGACCAGCGGCCCGCTCAGCGTCGACGTCGACATGGACGCCGAGTGGCACGCCACCTTCACGGCCGGGGGGAGGACGCTCACCACCAGCGGGCTCAAGAGCCTGGGCGTGGCGACAGCGGCCGACGGGCGCCGCTACGTCCACGAACGGCTGGGCCTCGCCGTGGGGGAGCTGGTCTACGGACTGGGCGAGAGGTCCGCGCCGCTGGTCAGGAACGGGCAAGCGGTCGACCTCTGGAACGATGACGGAGGGCCCAGCAGCTACCACGCCTACAAGAACGTGCCGTTCTACATGACCGACCACGGGTACGGCGTGTTCGTCGACAGTCCTGGTCCGGTGTCGTTCGAGGTGGGATCGGAGTTCACGTCCCGCGTCCAGTTCAGCGTGCCCGGCGAGGAGCTCCGGTACTACCTCATCGCGGGGGACACGCCCAAGCAGGTCCTGGAGCGCTACACCGCACTGACCGGTCGCCCTCCGGTGCCGCCCGCCTGGTCCTTCGGGCTGTGGCTGAGCACGTCCTTCGTGACGTCCTACGACGAGCAGACCGTGACCGGTTTCGTCGACGAGATGGCGGCGCGCGATCTCCCCCTGAGCGTGTTCCACTTCGACTCCTTCTGGATGCGGGAGTTCCAGTGGTGCGACTTCACCTGGGACGAGCGCTGGTTCCCCGACCCCGAGGGGATGCTGCGCCGGTTGAAGCAGCGGGGCCTGCGCATCTCGGTCTGGATCAACCCGTACGTGGCGCAGCAGTCGCCTCTGTTCGTGGAGGGGCGGCGGAACGGCTATTTCCTCCGCACCCGGGACGGCAGCGTGTGGCAGACCGACACGTGGCAGGCCGGCATGGCGGTCGTCGACTTCACCAACCCGGACGCGCGGCGGTGGTTCACCGGCAAGCTGGAGCGTCTCGTCGACATGGGGGTGGATGCCTTCAAGACGGACTTCGGCGAGCGCATTCCCGTGGACGTGATGTACCACGACGGATCCGATCCGCTGCTGATGCACAACTACTACAGCCTGCTCTACAACCGCACGGTCTTCGAGATGCTCCAGCGGCGGGGCGCGGAGGGCGACGCGATCGTGTTCGCCCGCGCGGCCACGGCAGGCGGCCAGCGATACCCCGTGCACTGGGGCGGTGATCCGGAGCCGACCTTCGCGTCGATGAGCGAGAGCCTTCGTGCGGGGCTGTCCCTGGGGCTGAGCGGGTTCGGGTTCTGGAGCCACGACATCGGCGGTTTCGAAGGCGTCCCCGACCCGGGGCTGTTCATGCGCTGGGCCGTCTTCGGGCTCCTGTCCTCGCACAGCCGGCTCCACGGCAGTGTCAGCTACCGGGTGCCGTGGGAGTTCGGCCCGGAAGCGGTTGATGTCGTCCGGAGCTTCCTCGCGCTGAAGCTCCGGCTCATGCCCTACCTCCTGGCCGCTGCGGCTGAGGCGGCATCCGCAGGGACTCCGATGATGCGGGCGATGGTGCTGGAGTACCCCGACGATCCGGCCTGCTCCCATCTGGACCGGCAGTACATGCTCGGGCCGGATCTCCTCGTGGCTCCTGTCTTCTCCGACGACGGCGACGTGACCTACTACCTGCCGGCCGGACGGTGGACGCACCTGCTGAGCGGTGAGGTCCTCGACGGTGCCCGGTGGGTGACCGAACACCACGGGTACGGCAGCCTTCCGCTGTTCATGCGGCCGGGCTCCGTCATCCCCTTGGGCGCTCGCGAGGACAGCGCGGAGTACGACTACCGGCGGGATGTCACCCTGGTGGTCAGCGCCCCGCACGAGGGCATGCACGAGACCGTCACGGTGGTAGGTGGGCCCGGTGACGCACCGAGTCGGTTCGAGGTCGAGCGGGCGGGGGACCGCCTCACCGTCACCGCGGCCGCCGACGTCCCCTGGTCGATCCTGCTGGCCGGCGCGCAGGCCCCCGTTGTCTGCGAGGGGTCGACGCAGTTCTCCGCCGCCGCTATCGGAGTCGTCGTGACGCCGGAGCCAGGGCGGCGTGAGGTGGCCATCCGGTTGCAGGCCTAGAGACGTGCGGTGCTCTCCCTGAGGACGACCGTGCCGCTCACCCGTTTCACCCGCGGCTCCAGCCGGGTCTCGTCCCCGAGCACCAGGTTCATGGCCTCCTCGCCCAGCTGTTCGAGCGGGAGATGCACCGTGGTCAAGGCCGGCACGATGTCGCGCAGCGGGGCGATGTCGTCGAAACCCGCGACGCTCACGTCCGACGGCAGCGCCAGGCCCCGCTGCCGCAGCGCCGCCATGGCCCCCACGGCCATCACGTCGTTGACGGCGAACAGGCAGGTGGCGGCGATGCCGGAATCGCACCACTCCAGCGCCGCGGCGAAACCGCCGTCGCGGGTGAACGGGGCGCTGATCACGCACTCGGCCGGGAGCCGCACACCACGGTCGGCCAGTCCTTGCCGGAACCCCGCCACGCGGTCCCGGGAGGTCCGCAGCTCCGGGGGGCCGGCGAGCACCACGAAGGACCGGTGTCCCAGGTCGTGGAGCTCGTGCGCCAGGTTCTTCGCCCCGGCGTGGTTCTCCAGCAGCACGGTGTCCACCCCCGGCACCCGCTGGCTGATGAGGGCTACCCGTCCTCCGTTGGCGGTGAACGCCGCTATGGAGTCCTGCAGCCGGCGTTCCGTCGCCCGATCGGTGGTGCGGCTACCGGCGACGATGACCGCCCGGCATCGCTGCTGGCGCAGGGTCGCGAGGTACCGCACCTCCCGTTCCGGACTGCGGCGGGTGTCGGTCAGCGTGGTGACCACGTCGTGCCGGTCCGCCGCGCTCATGACGCCGGATGCGATCGCCGAGAAGTAGGGGTCGCTGATGTCCTGCACGATCAGGCCGACCACGTTCGTGTGGCCCCGCGCGACAGCCTGCGCGGCCGCGTTCGGCGTGTAGTTGAGCCTGAGGGCCGCGTCGAAGACGCGCTTGCGCAGCTCCTCGCTCGGGCGCCGTGCGCCACCGTTCAACACCCGTGAGGCAGTGGCGACCGAGACGCCTGCCATCCGGGCCACCTCGCTGAGCGTTGCGGGGTTTACCAAAGAACGCCTCCTCATGAGGAGTCTGACGGAACGACGAGTATGGGCCAGAGTCGCCCTGGAGGCGCCCGAGCGTGGATCGTTGCTCTCGGCCCGGCCGTGCCGCGTCGCTGTCGGTGGACGAGCACGCCCATTGCTGGATAGCGCTTGCACGATCCTAGACCACGGGTGCGCCCTCCAGCTCTCCTGTGGACGACCGGCCGCTGAACTGGCTCGATAACCCTGTTATGGGCTCGTTATCGATCGGCGCCTTGACAGTGGCCCACGTCATGCGGAAACTCTGGAAAGCGGTTACCAAGGAAGCCACTTCGTCCTGAGTCGCCCAGATCCTGCACGACTCGGTATCCGGCAAAGGAGCCGCCGGCTGACGCCGGAGGTCACCTCGACGAACGCGAGCCGCGGTCGAGGCGACACGACGCTACGGAGGACAACAGGTGCATCGTTTCGGTAAAGCAGCGGTGATGGGGGTGGTGATCACCTCGGTGGTGGCCACCCTCGCGGCGTGCTCCGGCGGCTCGAGCAGCGCGTCGGGCGGCGGCCAGGGACTGGCCGGCCGGCACATCACCGCTCTGGTGGCCTCGGCCGGCGCAGGTCTGCAGAGCCAGTACGACGCGTACTACAAGGCCCTCGCTGACGAGTTCACCAAGGAGACCGGTTCCACCGTCTCGTTCCAGTACTACAGCGGCGGAGCTCAGGAGAACAGCATCATCCAGACCTCGCTGGTCTCGGGGTCGGGGCCGGACGTCGTCGGCTACGGCAGTTCCATCGGAGCCACCCTCTACGGCACCAAGGGATTCCTCACCCTGAGTGACGCGGACTGGGAGGCTGTCGGCGGCCGCGACCAGTGGAACGCCGGAACGCTCTCCGCCTCGGGCCCGGATGCCCAGAACGACATCGGCATCCCCTCCTTCACGGTGCCCTACGCCATTGCCTACAACACCGCGATGTTCACGAAGGCGGGCATCACGTCGCCGCCGCAGACCTGGGACCAGTGGGTGCAGGCCGCCCAGAAGGTCCAGGCGGCCGATCCGGGTGTCTACGGTGCGGGGTTCGACCCCGCCGACGCGACGGACCCGTGGAAGTTCGTGTGGTCCTACGCGCACCAGCTCGGTGGTGGGTTCCTCTCCGGGGACGGCAAGACGGCGCAGCTGAGCAGCAGCCAGGTCGAGACGGCCATGGACTTCTACTTCTCGCAGTACTACCAGAGCAAGATCGTGCCGCCGGAGTCGCTGACCTGGAACAACGCCCAGATGATCGCGGCGTTCACCAGCGGCAGGGTGGCGATGCTGCCCATCGCCACCTCCGGCCTGCTGACGTCGGCCAAGGGGACCCCGGTCGACGGGAACATCGCCTTCGCGCAGCTGCCGCAGGTACCGGCCGGCATGAACGCCCGTCCGGCCGGCGGTACGCCGGCGGCCAGCATCGTCTCCGGACAGTTCTGGGCCGTCTTCCAGTACGCCTCGGACAACAAGGACCTGGCGCTGGCCCTGGCCCGGGCGAGCAACAGCGAGGCCGTCGAGAAGACGCAGTACGCCACCCTCGGCTGGACTCCGACCACGAAGGCCGGGATCCAGATGCTCCAGGCGCAGAAGCCGGATTCCGCGTCGTTCCTGGCCATCGAGTCGAAGCAGGAGGGCACGGACTTCACGCCGGCGTGGACGAACATCCAGACCGGCGTGGCAACGACCGTGAACAAGGTCGCCGAGAACCTGGCGACGAGCGGCGGCTGGGACGCGGGCTTCCTGACCGCGCAACTGCAGCAGGCGAACGGCGCGGTCCAGGCGACGATCAAGTAGGCCGACCGCTCCATTGTCCTGCTGGACACGACACCGAAGGAGTCGTCGGACAACCGTGACGACAACTACCGAGATGGTCACCTCTGGAAGTGCTCGGTCCGGGCAGGTGCCTCCCCGGCGCCCATTCATCCGTGGGCACCGGGTGTGGGCGGCCGCCGTGCGGTTCCTCGATCGTCCGTTGTGGATGGTCATCCCGTGCGCGCTGGCCCTGCTGGTCATCGTGGCAATCCCCGTCGTCATCACGATCTATCTCAGCTTCCTGCAACTGGACGTCGGGACGCTGCGGCAGTGGGTGAAGGCGCCGTTCAACGGCGTCCAGAACTTCGTGGACGCCTTCAGCGGCGAGAGCGTGCTGGGTGTCAGCGCACTGCACTCCTTGCTGATCAGCCTGGCCTTCTCGCTGCTGACCACGGCCGTCGTCGGCCCGGTCGGGGTGTTGGCGGCGATCTCGGTCAACCGCCGCTTCCGCGGGCGCGGGCTCGTGCGGGCGATCTACCTGATCCCCTACGTGATCCCCACCTTCGTCGTCGCCCTCCTGGCCCGGGTGATGTTCCTGAACCACAGCGGCCTCGTCGACACGACGCTCGCGGCCCTGGGGATCGCCGGCCGCGACACCTACTGGCTGATCGGCCCGAACGCCTTCTGGGCCATGACCCTGACCGACATCTGGGCGACGTGGCCGTTCGTTTACCTCATGGCGCTGGCCGGTCTGCAGGCGGTGCCGCGGGAGCAGTACGAAGCGGCCACGCTCGACGGGGCCACGCCGATGCGGAAACTGTTCTCGATCGTCTTCCCCCAGTTGCGGGGAGTGCTGCTGCTGGCGTTGCTGCTCTCGACGTTGAACCATTTCGGCAACTTCACGCTGGCCTACGTGATGTTCTCGTCCCCGCCGCCGACCTCGGCGGCCGTCCTGCCGATCTCCATGTACTACTACGCCTTCACGTCATTCCAGTACGGCACCGCCACCGCCATAGCGGTCCTCACGATGGTGGTGCTGATCATCCCGGGCTATGTCTACCTGCGCATGACGCGTATCACCGAAAGTGCCGAGAACTGACGTGGCCGACGAAACCACGGAACGGAAGGCTCGACTGTGATGGTGACCCGGTCGCAGGGGTGGACGTCCTCCGACGTCGATCGCCTGCTCCCCGTCTGGGCGAGTCGCGCGGTGGCGGTCCTCTGCGCCGTCGCCGTCGTCGTACCGGTCGGGTACATGCTCCTGCTGTCGGTCACCCCCGACGCGAACGTGGCCCTGGGTGACGTGTCGTTGTGGAACCTGGACTTCGGCAACTACCTGACGATGTGGTCCCAGGCCCCGCTGGCGTCCGGGCTCCTCAACACGTTGATCATCTCCGGTCTCGCCGCGCTCGTGTCGGTGGTCCTCGGCTCCCTGGCCGCCTACCCCCTTGCGCGGTACGGCTTCCGTGGCCAGAAAGGTTTCCTCTACTCGCTCCTGGCGACGCAGACCGTTCCCGGGGCCACGCTGCTGCTACCCATCTTCGTCGTGTTCTCGTGGCTGCAGACATTCCTCGGAATCACCTTCATCGGCAGCTACTACACGATCATCCTCACCTACATGACGTTCGGTCTGCCGCTGTCGACGTGGCTGATGGTGACCTACATGCGGACGATCCCGAAGGAGCTCGAGGAGGCGGCCCTGGTCGACGGCTGCACCCGGACCGGGGCGTTGTTCCGGGTCGTGCTCCCCATCGCGGTCCCCGCCATGGTCGTGGCGTTCGTCTTCGCCTTCCTCGTGGGCTGGAACGACGTCCTGTTCGCAAGCGTGCTCACCCGGTCCGGCACCCAGACGCTGGCCATCGCCATGGACCAGTTCGCCAACACCTCGGCCGGCTCGGGCATCCCTCTCTACGGCCAGCTGATGGCCGCGGGCGTCGTCAGCTCGCTGCCGGTGGTCGTCCTGTACCTGCTCTTCCAGCGGCGCATGGTCGAAGGCCTCAGTGCCGGCGCCGTCAAGTGACCCCGTCCGTCCGCTCGTCGACAAGGAACTCATGAACGCATCTCCGGCACACTCGCTCCTCGAGCAGGGAACGGATGCACTTGCGTGGTGTCTCCAGCCTTCCGGTGAGCTGAACGACCCCGTCTTCGGTGAACCCGCGCAGTACGGCACCGCCTACTACGCCTACTGCAACGCCGTCCTGGCCAGCCTGTCGTCGGGTGCCGAGCGCGAGCGTTACGCCGATGCGGCCCTCCGGGGGCTGCAGGCGACGCTGCGCCACCTGCTCGACCCGCACGACCCCCATCCGCCCGCCGCCGACTTCAGCCACGCGGTGGGCAGCCCGGGATTCCGCAACCTCCGGGACTTCATGTGGCCCCCCGTGATGCGCACGCGGCGCCTGCTCGGCGAGCTGGGCGTCGAGACAGGGGCGGTCGACGAGCAGATCCGTGCCGTGGACGCCCCGTCCGTCTTCTCGGAGCGGCCGCCGGTCAACTGGGCCGCGGTCTGGATCCTCGGGGAGTGGCAGCGGATCCGTGAGGGCCTGTCGCCGTACGACCGCACGGACATCGACGGATGGCTCGAGCCCTTCTTCAGCGAGTACGCCGACGTCGACCACGGGTTCTACCGCGAGCTGCAGGAGTCGACCGGGGCCGAGATCAGCTGGAAGGCGCCCATCGACCTGGAGAAGGGGTTCTACCGCGAGCCGGGGGTCCCGAACTCCTACGACATGTGGTGTCGCGTGCACCTCCTGGAGCTGCTGGTCGAGGGCTACGACGGCGCGTACCTCAAGGAGCTCGAGCAGCTGCTCGTCTCGGGCGTCCGGCGCAGCCTCGACGTGCAGCTCTCCAGCGGCTCGCTCGCCAGCGCCTACCGCAGCACCGCGCACCTGTGGAATCTGACCGGGCAGTGCTGGTACTTCCACCAGGCGGCACAGCGGCTGCGGGACAGCCACCCCGAACTCGCGGACGAGGCCGCGGTGGCCGCGCGGCGCGCTTTTGCCGCGGCCCAGGACTGCCTGCGGCCGACGGGCGACATGAGCCCCGTCGAGAACGTCTTCCCGGCGAACTGGCGCGTCGGACACGAGGTCTACACGATGGACGCGCACTACGTCTGCCTGCCGCTCGGCTACCTGGCCACCGCCGTCCTCGAGGGCTTCGACGGCCATGGCGAGGTCCCGCCCGCATCCGATCGGGTGCACGTCGAACTCGAACCGGTCAACCGTTGCCTGGTCCACGGCTCGGGCTGGTCGGTGCACGTCAACCTCGCTCCCTTCGCCGGCTACGACTCGCTGGGCATCGCGGACGTCACCCTGGGGACCCACCGGCGCCTGCGGTTCGGCGGGCAGACCCACTACGGCCGCCCCGACGCCCTGCCCGATGCGCACCGGCTGTCCGACCAGCTGCCGTTCACGCTGGGTATCGCGCGGCGCGGGGAGGACCGGTCGGTCTTCCCGGTCTCGGCCATGGAGGTCGTCGGCGGGCGGTGGGCCCATGAGGCGGGCGGCGGCCTCGAGGCAGGTGCCCGCGTCCGCTACACGCCGCACTACTGGTGGACCGAGGAGGTCCCCCGGGAGGTGACTCTGGACTACCGCATCGCCGTGACGATCTCGGGCGACGTCGTCGACGTGCAGGAGGGCATCGGCGACTGCGCGTGCAGCCTCATGGTTCCCTACCTGCGCGAGCGGGGTGACGGCCACGTGACGGAGGTGTCGGTGGACGGTGGCGCGGTCCGCCTGCGCTCGGCGGACGAGGTCGTGGACGTCGTCGTGGACCGGGCGGTCGACAAGGTGGTCCACCTCGCCCACGGCTACGAGTCCCGGCACGGTCTCGTAGGGCTCGTCCGGCTGGACCTGTGCGGCAG
>NZ_JAOPWR010000250.1 GCF_025965585.1 Pseudonocardia sp. | reverse complement strand
CCGCGGGCCGGGGAAGGGCGGCTCCGACGGCCGCCGGATCCAGGGATGGGTGCAGGGATGAACGACATGATCGACTTCTCCAAGGACGACTCCCCCGCCGGCGACGCGCCCGTGCGGCGCGAGTCCTGGCCGGTGAAGGGATCGGCCGAGCTGGAGCTGTCGGTGGACGTGGGCACCCTGGTGGTGGACCTCGGCGACGCGGGAACCGAGGAGGTCACCGTCGAGGTGCGGCACGACCCGTCGGCCGTCGGCGGCTGGGCGGAGGGCGTGAGCGGGCTGATCAGCTGGCTCGACGGTGCCACCGGCGGGGGCGACGGCGAGGGCCGCGACCTGGCGGCCGAGGCCGTCCGCGCGGCCGAGATCAGCTGGTCCGAGCCGGCCCGCAGGCTCGTGGTGCGGTCCTCGCAGGAGCTGCCGCTGCGGGTGGTGCCGCTGCTCGTCAGGGTCACCGCGCCCGCCGGCTCCCGGGTGGCCGCGCGCACCGGTGCCGGCGACGTCACCATCACCGGGCGCGCCGGCTGGGCCGCCGTGCGCACGGGTTCCGGCCGCGTCACCCTCGACGCGGTGGACGGCGACGCCGACGTCACCACCGGGTCCGGCGACATCGCGCTCGACGCGGTCACCGGCCGCACCCGGGTGCGCACCGGCTCCGGTGCGATCACGCTGGGCGGCGTCACCGGGGCCACCGACATCAAGGCCGGCAGCGGTGACGTCGACCTGGGCGCGGTGTCGGGCGACCTCGGGGTGCGGACCGGCTCGGGTGACCTCCGGATCGCCGATGCCCGCTCCGGCAGCTACGAGCTCACCACGGGCTCGGGCGAGCTGCGGGTGGCCGTGCACCCGGGCGTCCGGGCCCGGGTGGACCTCTCGTCCGGCTCCGGCTCGGCCCGCAGCGACCTCGAGGTGGGGTCCACGGCCCCCGAGCAGGGCGCACCGCTGCAGGTGCGCGGCCGCACCGGCAGCGGCGACGTGCTGGTCACGCGGGCGGCCGTCCCCGCCTGACGCGCAGGACACCGGGCGGGCGCGGCACTCGCCCGCCCGGTAGCGGTCCGGGTCGGACAGCGGCAGCTCCGGCCCGGACCTGCCGCTTCCCCGGCGCCGGTCCCGAGGCGGTGATCATTGGGAGCTCCCACACCTGCTCAGCGCAGGGCCGCCGCCAGCGGGGCGGACAGGTTGCCCCGCTCCCCCGCCACCACACCGTCGAGACCCAGCCAGCCCGCCATCGTGCGCAGCTCGCCGGCGAGCTCGGCCACCACGCGCGGGACGTCGGCCCCCGGCTCGGCGAACGCGCCGGGCACCCGCAGCACGCCGCCGGCACGGTCGGCCTTGAGGTCGACGCGGGCCACGAGCTCGCCGTCGAGCAGGAACGGGAACACGTAGTAGCCGTACTCGCGCTTGGGCTCGGGCACGTAGATCTCGATGCGGTAGCGGAAGCCGAAGATGCGCTCGGTGCGGTCGCGCTCCCAGATCAGGGGGTCGAACGGGCAGAGCAGCGCCCGCCCGATGACCTCCCGGGGCACGCGGGTGCCGGGCAGCCGGTAGGCGCGGTGCCGCCAGCCGCGCACCGCCACCTCCTCGAGCTCACCGCTCTCGACGAGCTCCGCCACGGCCTGCTGGCTGCGGGCGGGGCCGAGGCGGTAGTAGTCGCGCAGGTCGGGCTCGGTGGCCACCCCCAGCGCCGACGCCGAGCGCAGCACCAGCGCCCGCGCGGCCTCGTCGGGATCGGCCGGGTGGGCGGCCAGCACGTCGGGCGGCAGCACGCGCTCGGGCAGGTCGTAGAGCCGCTGGAAGTTGACGCGCGTGCCGGTGGTGAGCTGCCCCGAGCCGAACAGCAGCTCGCACACGCGCTTGACGTCGGAGCGTTCCCACCAGGTGGAGCCCGGCGGCCGCGGCACGCCCGTGCCGCCCAGGGCCTGCTCCAGCGTGCCCGCGCTGGCCGGACCGAGCTCCTTCACCGCGGCCAGCACGTCGTCGACCAGGGTGGGCTCGCGCTCGGCGATCTCCTCGGCGTGACGCCACCACCCGCGGCGCTTGGCGCCGGAGAGCAGCAGGGGCCAGTCGGCCACGGGCAGCAGGCTGGCCTCGTGGGCCCAGTACTCCACGAGCAGCCGCGGCCTGCGCGCCGAGTGGCTCCACGCCGCGTCGTCGACGAGGGCGGCGTCGTACGGGCCGAGGCGGCTGAACAGCGGCATGTAGTGCGCCCGCACGGCGACGTTCACCGAGTCGAGCTGGAGCAGGCGCGTGCGGTCGACCGTGCGCATGAGATGGCGGCGGGTGATCGGCCCGGCCGGGCGGGCGGCGGCGAAGCCCTGCGCGGACAGGGCTGCGCGGCGGGCGGCGGCGGGACCGATCGTCTCCACAGGCGTCACGGCGGGGATGCTGCCATGACACTCTGACCTTTTCGGGGGCGCTCGGCCACGACGACCAGGATCACGGCGACGAGCACGATCGCTGCGCCGAGCAACTGCACCGGCGTGAACCGCTCCCCCACCACCAGCACGCCGAGCAGCACGGCGATCACCGGGTTGACATAGGCGTAGGTGGCGACGGTCGACACCGGCAGCGTCGACAGGGTGAAGGCGTACGCGCTGAACGCCCCGAGTGACACCACCACCGCCATGTACCCCCACGCCCACCACGACACGGTCGTGACGGCCGCGACGTCCAGCCGCTCCCCCACCGCGGTTCCGGTGACCAGCAGGATCGCGCCGCCGGTGAGCATCTGCGCCGCGGCCATCGCGAACGGGTTGGGCGGCACCGGGAGCCGGGTGGTGGCGAACGTTCCGGTGGCCCAGCCCAGGCTGGCCAGCAGCACGAGCCACGGCCCCCACCAGGCGCTGCCCGTGACCCCGCCGGAGCCCGGACCGGCGAGCACGAGCACGAGCAGCCCGACGACACCGACACCGACACCGCCCACGGTCGCGCCGCGCGGCCGGTCGCCCGTGACCGCGCGGAGGATCACGATCCACAGCGGCACCGCGGCGATCAGCAGCGCGGCCAGCCCGGACGCGACCGCCTGCTGCCCGAGCGCGACCAGCCCGTTGCCCCAGGCGGGCAGCAGCAGGCCCGAGAGCGCCGTCGTGCCGAACTGTGCGGCGTTCATCCGGAACGCCCTGCGCCCGGCCACCGCCAGCACGACGACGGCGAGCAGCGTACCGCCGACGAGGAACCGGAACCCACCGGCCAGCAGCGGCGGGACGGTGGTGATGATCAGCCGGTTGGCCAGGTAGGTGGAGCCCCACAGCACGTACACGGCGACGAGCGCCACCCACGGCACGCTGACGGCCGGTCGCTTTCGGACGGTCACCCCCGGACGCTGTCATGGGCGACCACCCGCTGTCGCCCCCGTTCCACGGCGTGGACGTCGACCGGGTATCCATAGCCAATGGCCATCGCCGCGGTCCGTGCCGCCACCCGCACCGACGTCGACGAGATCGTCCGCATCCAGGCCGACACCTGGGCCGCCGCCTACGCCGCGCTGATGCCGGCCACGGCGATCGAGCAGCTGCGCGGACCGGGCGCGCGGGATGCCTGGGCCGGGGCCGTCGCGGCCGGCGCCGGGCACGTCCTGGTGGCCACCGAGGGCGACTGGACCGTCGGCTTCGTCGCCGCGACCCGCGCCTCCGAGGCCGTCCCAACACCCGGCGAGCCAGTGGGACCTGAGGCCTGGGGCGAGATCGGCGCACTGCTCGTCGAGCCGCGGTGGGGGCGCCGCGGCCACGGCGGCCGGCTGCTCGCCACCGCGGCGCACGCGCTCCAGCAGGCCGGGGCGCTCTACGGCCTGGCCTGGATCCCGGAGGCCGACGAGGCGTCCCGCCGGTTCTACACCCGGGCCGGCTGGGCGGCCGACGGCGCCGTCCGCGCCTTCGACACCGGTGACGGCACACTGCGCGAGATCCGCGTGACGGGCGCGCTGGACCTCAAGCTGCAGGACTGAGGCCGAGCAGCGGCCGCGGCCGTGGCCTAGAGGCCGAGCAGCGGTTCCAGGCCGACGGTGAGCCCGGGCCGGTCGAGCACGGCCCGCACGGCCATGAGCACGCCGGGCATGAACGAGGCGCGGTCGATCGAGTCGTGGCGCAGCGTGAGCGTCTCCCCCGCGGTGCCCAGCAGCACCTCCTGGTGGGCCACCAGGCCGGGCATGCGCACCGAGTGCACGTGGATGCCGTCGACCGTGGCGCCGCGCGCCCCGTCGAGCTCGTCGGTGGTCGCGTCCGGCAGCGGGCCCGCACCGGCCTCGGCGCGGGCGGCCGCGATGAGCGACGCCGTGCGCACGGCCGTACCCGACGGGGCGTCGACCTTGCCGGCGTGGTGCATCTCGATGACCTCGACCGAGTCGAAGAACTTCGCCGCCTGCTGCGCGAACTGCATCATCAGCACGGCGCCGATGCCGAAGTTGGGGGCCACGAGCACGTGGCCCGGCGTGGCATCGAGCCAGCCGCGGACGGTGGCGTACTTGGCGTCGTCGAAGCCGCTGGTGCCCACCACCACGGCGATGCCGTGGTCGAGGCCGAAGCGGATGTTGTCCAGCGCCGCCCCGGGGTGCGTGAAGTCGACGACCACCTGCACACCGGCGTCCACCAGCCCGGACGGCGCGTCGCCGACGTCGAGCCGGGCCACCAGCTCGAGATCGTCCGCGCCCTCGACGGCCCGGCACACCTCGGACCCCATGCGCCCCTTCGCGCCCAGCACACCCACCTTGATGCTCACGCGACCAGCCTAATCAGGCCCGGTCATGTCAGGACGAGCCCACCGATCCACACTCCGGCCGCGACGACGCCCGTGACCAGCTCTATGACGATGCTCCAGCCCACCGCGCCCAGCGCTCCGCGCGTCGACTGCCAGGCCAGGGCACCGGTCTTCAGCCGCGCCAGCTCGGCGAGGTAGACGCCGAGCACGAACCCGAGGAACAGCCCGACCACGGGGACGACGAAGAACCCGACGACGCCCAGCACGGCGCCGAGCGCGATCGAGCGGCCGGGCACCCCGGCGTCGCGGAGCTTGCGCCCGGGCACGAGGTACTTCACGACGCTGCCCACGACGATCACCGCGAGCGCGACGCCGAGCACCGACCAGCCGAGGGCGTCCCCTCGCGGGATCGCCCAGACGGCGACGCCTGCGGCGACGAGGACGAGCCCCGGCAGCACGGGGACGACGATGCCCACGAGACCGACGACGATCAGCACAGCCGCGATGAGGATCTCGGGGGTCACGCGCGGATGATGGCACGTCCCCGCACGACATCCGGCGGTACGGCACGAATCGGGCGAGCCCGGGCCCGGATGCGGCGCCACACGACGGCCGCAGCTGATCGAACCCCGGGCCCGACCCACGCGCGTCGTGTCCTCCGCGCGCGCGTGGCTGCGCGCGCCGGGCGGAAACGCGCGCGTGGGCCCTGCCACCGGGCCGATCCAGCGCGTGGCTCCCGTTCACCGCGAACGGGCCGGGAAACCCGTCGCGTGGGCAGTCAGCCGAGGGTGCGGAGCGAGTCCGGGAGGTCGGACTCCTCGTCGTACGGGCCTACCACCGCCGCCGTGAGGGGCTGGGCGAGCAGGTCGCGCGCCAGCTCCGTGACCTGCTCGGGCGTGACCGCCGCGATCCGGTCGAGGCTCTCGGTGATGGTGTGCTGCCGGCCGTGGTCGAGCTCGGAGCGGCCGATGCGGTTCATCCGCGACGGGGTGTCCTCCAGCCCGAGGACGAGCCCCCCGCGCAGGTTGCCCTGCGCCCGCGTCACCTCGGCGGGGGTGAGCCCGCCCGCGGCGACGTCGGCGAGGATGCCGTGGACGACGCTCGCCACCTCGTCGAGGCGTTCCGGCGCGCACCCCGCATAGACCGCGAAGCTGCCCGTATCGGCATAGCCGATCGTCGAGGAGTACACCGAGTACGCCAGCCCACGCTGCTCACGGACCTGCTGGAACAGGCGCGAGCTGGGCCCGCCGCCGAGCGCGGTGTTGAGCACCGACAGCGCGCTGCGCCGGGGGTCGTGCCGCGAGAGACCGGGGACCCCGAGCATGAGGTGCGCCTGCTCGCAGTCCTCGCCCAGCAGCACGAGGCGCGGGCCGTCGTCCAATACGGCCGGTGCGGGTCGCCGGGGCGGTACCGGGGTGACCGCACCCGCACGGGCCGCTGCGGGGCCCAGCGCGGCCACGACCAGCTCGACCACATGCTCATGGCTCAGGTTGCCCGCGGCCGCCACCACCATGCGCGGCGTTGTGTAGAGCCCGCGCCAGAAGTCGTGCAGCGTCTCCCTGGTCATCCCCTTGATCGACTCCTCGGAGCCGACCACCGGGCGCCCGAGCGGGTGCGCCCCGAACAGCGTCTCGTCGAAGAGCTCGCCGAGCAGGTCCTCGGGGTCGTCGTCGCGGATGGCGATCTCCTCGAGCACCACCCCGCGCTCCACCTCGACGTCGGCGGGCGCCAGCGTGGCGTCGGTGACGACGTCGGCGAGCACGCTCATCGCGAGCGGCAGGTCGGTGTCGAGCACCTGCGCGTAGTAGCAGGTGTGCTCCTTCGCCGTGAACGCGTTGAGGTCACCGCCGACGGCGTCGAGGTCCTCCGCGATCGACGCCGCGGTGCGCCGCGAGGTGCCCTTGAACAGCAGGTGCTCGAGGTAGTGCGCGGCGCCTGCCTGCTCGGGGGTCTCGTCCCGGGAGCCGATGGCGATCCAGATGCCGAGCGACACCGAGCTGACGCCCGGCACCGACTCGGTGACCACACGCAGGCCGCCGGGCAGTTCGGTCCTGGAAACGCCGCCGGGGGCAGGAGCCGAAGCCCCCGCCCCCGGCGGCGTGATCAGAGAAGTCAATTCGCGGAGACCTCGACGGGCTCGTCGACCGGAGCCGCACCGTCGGCCGGAGCGTCGCCGTTGCCGTTGCCGTTGGTGGCGGCCTCGCCCTCGACCACCGGGATCAGGCTGATCTTGCCCCGGTTGTCGATGTCGGTGACCTCGACGCGGATCTTGTCGCCCACCTTGACGACGTCCTCGACCTTGGCGATGCGCTTGCCGCTGCCCAGCTTGGAGATGTGCACCAGGCCGTCCTTGCCGGGGACCAGCGAGACGAAGGCACCGAAGGCGGCGGTCTTGACCACCGTGCCCAGGAACCGCTCACCGATCTTCGGCAGCTGCGGGTTGGCGATCGCATTGATCATGCCGATGGCGGCCTCGGCCGACTCGCCGTCCGACGCACCGACGTAGATCGTGCCGTCGTCGTCGATGGAGATGTCGGCACCGGTCTGCTCGGTGATCGAGTTGATCATCTTGCCCTTCGGGCCGATGACCTCGCCGATCTTGTCGACCGGGACCTTCACCGTGACGACGCGAGGAGCGAAGCGGCTCATCTCGTCGGGGCGGTCGATGGCCTCGCCGATCACCTCGAGGATGGTCATCCGGGCGTCCTTGGCCTGGGCCAGCGCGGCCGCGAGGACCTCGGACGGGATGCCGTCGAGCTTGGTGTCGAGCTGCAGCGCCGTGACGAACTCCGGCGTGCCTGCGACCTTGAAGTCCATGTCACCGAACGCGTCCTCCGCACCGAGGATGTCGGTGAGGGCGACGTAGCGGGTGGAGCCGTCGACCTCGTCGGAGACGAGACCCATCGCGATGCCCGCGACCGGCGCCTTCAGCGGCACGCCGGCGTTGTAGAGCGACATCGTCGAGGCGCAGACCGAGCCCATGGACGTCGAGCCGTTGGAACCGAGAGCCTCGGACACCTGGCGGATCGCGTACGGGAACTCCTCGCGCGTGGGCAGCACGGGCAGCAGGGCCCGCTCGGCCAGCGCGCCGTGGCCGATCTCGCGACGCTTCGGCGAACCCACGCGGCCGGTCTCACCGGTCGAGTAGGGCGGGAAGTTGTAGTGGTGGAGGTAGCGCTTGCGCGTCTCCGGGCCGAGCGAGTCGATCTGCTGCTCCATGCGCAGCATGTTCAGCGTGGTGACACCCATGATCTGGGTCTCGCCGCGCTCGAACAGCGCCGAGCCGTGCGCCCGCGGGACGACCTCGACCTCCGCCGAGAGCGGCCGGATGTCGGTGAGACCGCGGCCGTCGATGCGGACCTGGTCGCGCAGGATGCGCTGGCGCACGAGCTTCTTGTTCAGCGCCCGGAACGCGGCGCCGAGCTCCTTCTCGCGACCCTCGAACTTCGGGCCGAGCTGCTCGAGGACGCGCAGCTTGAGCTCGTCGAGCTTGGCCTCGCGCTCCTGCTTCGGGCCGATGGTCAGCGCGGCGGCCAGGTCGTCCGACGCGGCGGCCTCGACGGCCTCGAACACGTCGGGCTGGTAGGCCGGGTACGTCGGGTACTCCCGGACCGGCTTCGCGGCGACGTCGGCCAGCGCCTGCTGGGCCACGCACAGGCTGCGGATGAACGGCTTGGCCGCCTCCAGCCCGGACGCGACGATCTCCTCGGTGGGCGCCTGGGCGCCGGCCGCGACGAGCTCGTTGGTCTCGGTGGTGGCCTCGGCCTCCACCATCATGATCGCGACGTCGTCACCGACGATGCGGCCCGCGACGACCATGTCGAACACGGCGCGCTGCAGGTCCTCGTACTGCGGGAACGCGACCCACTGGCCGTCGATCAGGGCGACGCGGACGCCGCCGATGGGGCCGGAGAACGGCAGGCCCGACAGCTGGGTGGACATCGACGCGGCGTTGATCGCCAGCGCGTCGTAGGGGTCCTGCGGGTCGAGGCTCATGACCGTGACGACGATCTGGATCTCGTTGCGCAGGCCGTCGACGAACGACGGGCGCAGCGGACGGTCGATCAGGCGGCAGGTCAGGATCGCGTCGGTGCTCGGGCGACCCTCGCGGCGGAAGAACGAGCCGGGGATCTTGCCGATCGCGTACATGCGCTCCTCGACGTCCACCGTGAGGGGGAAGAAGTCGAAGTGCTCCTTGGGCTGCTTGGACGCCGTGGTGGCCGACAGCAGCATCGTGTCGTCGTCGAGGTAGGCGACGACGGAACCGGCGGCCTGGCGCGCGAGGCGCCCGGTCTCGAACCGGATGGTACGGGTGCCGAAGCTCCCGTTGTCGATCACGGCAGTGGTTTCGTGAACGTTCTCTGCCAGATCATTCGTGGCGGGATCGGTCATGAAGTGGACATCTCCTCTTTCGAGAGGGAAGGCCACGCCACACCGGGGAGATCCTCGGCTGAGCCGGTCTTCGATCGAAGCCCTCGGGGTTCTCTGATCCCGGGAGCCACTACCGAGGACCGGCGGATCGTCTACCGGAGGCGTGGCGTCGTGGTGGAGTTGTGAATCGGGCCGGACCACCATGAGGCGGCCCGGCCCGGGGCAGATCAGCGGCGGATGCCGAGGCGCTCGATCAGCGACCGGTAGCGCGCGACGTCGACCTCGCGCAGGTACTTCAGCAGCCGGCGGCGCCGGCCGACGAGCAGCAGAAGGCCACGACGGCTGTGGTGGTCGTGCTTGTGCATCTTCAGGTGCTCGGTGAGGTCCACGATACGCTTGGTGAGCAGCGCGATCTGGGCCTCGGGTGAACCGGTGTCGCCCTCGTGGACCCCGTAGGTGTCCAGGATGGTCTTCTTCTCTGCGGCGTCGAGTGCCACGTGATCCTCTTTCGGTTGCCGTGCCGTGAGGCCCGGAACCCCTGACATCGGGGGCGGAAGTCGGTCACGGCCGCCACGGACTGCAGCCGGACCCAGCACACAACGCTACCAGGCACGATCGCCCGACTCGGCGGCTACCCCGTCGGAACGGGCCCACACCGTCAGCGTCCACGGCTCGCCCCGGTGCCCCGGCGGCCCGGGGCTCCCTCAGGCCGGTGCCGCCCGGTGGACCACCCGGTACCGGACCCCGGCGCGGCCCTGCTCGCTCGCCACCAGCAGCACCTCCTCCGGCCGCCACCACGGCCCCCGGTGTGCCGCCCAGGGCGTGGCCGGATCCGCCGCGTCCGGACCGGGCCGGGTGCGCCCGCGCAGCACCGTGACGTGCGCGACGAACCGCGCGACGTCGCCGCCCGCGGCCGCGACCAGGGCGTCCAGCCCCTGGGGGTCGGCCTCCACGCCCGCCCACCGAACCCCGTCGAACGCGCCCGCTCCGGCCAGCCGCAGCCGCGGCACGTGCAGGCCACGGACCTCCCGCTCCAGGCGTGGCCCGAGGACGTCGGGATCGGCCTCCCCGTGGAAGGCCAGCGTGACGTGCCACGTGGACGGGTCGGTCCGCCGCCAGCCGGACGGCGCGGCATCGGGTACGTCGGCCAGCAGCGCGGCCACGGCCTCGGGCGGCGGCCACAGCGCCGTGAACAGCCGCATGTCAGGCCGGGGGCCGGTAGGCAGCCTGGCGCAGCACCTCGGCGAGCTCGGGGAAGCGCTGCCCGAGGGCGACCGCGGCGGCGGCGAGCCGGGCCGGCTCGCTGACACCGCGCAGCGCGTCGACCGCGCTGGGAGCCCGCTGGGCGGGCACCCGGGCCCCCGCCCACTGCCACCGGGCCCGCGCGACATCGGTGAGCAGGGCGTCGACCACACGGGGCGGGGGCGGCGCCTGGACCCCCTGGCAGCGCTGGTCGAGCAGCATCAGCCGGGCGAGCACCGCGGGATCACCGATCTTGACGCGCCGGGCGCTGACGAGCTGGCTGAGCATCGCCGGGCTCAGCCCGAGGGTGCGCGCGAGCCGGGCCTGCGAGACGTCGAGGCACAGCGTGAGGCGCCGCACCCGATCCCCCAGCGGGGCGCCGTAGAGCTCGCGCTGCCGCTCCCGGTTGGCCGCGAGCCTCGCGCCGATCGACCGTCCCGCCCGCACCGCACCGTCCACGTCCGCCATGCCACCGATGCTCGCAGCGCGACCCCGCTCCCCGTGGGCGAACGGGAGAACTCGTGGCTCAGGACCCGAGCAGCCCACGCGTGCGCTCGACATCGAGGCGCATCTGCGCGATGAGGGCGTCGACGCCGTCGTAGCGCTCCTGCCCGCGCAGCCGGTGCTCGAAGTCGACGGCCACGTCGAACCCGTAGAAGTTCTCGTCCGCGTCCAGCACGTAGGCCTCGACGCTCCGCTCCCGGCCGGAGAACGTGGGGTTGGTGCCGACGGAGATGGCGGTGGGCAGCAGCCGGTCGCCGATCGCGAACCGGCCCGCGTAGACGCCGTCCGCGGGGAGGGCGGTGTAGGGCGCGGTGGCGATGTTGGCGGTGGGGAAGCCCAGGTCACGGCCGCGGTGGTCGCCGTGCACCACCACGCCCTCGACGCGGTGCGGACGTCCCAGGGCGGCGGCCGCGGCGGCCACGTCGCCGGCGTCGATGCACGCGCGGATGTAGGTGGAGGAGAACGTGACGCCGTCGTCGCTGATCAGGTCGAGGCCCTCGACGCCGAACCCGAACCGCTGGCCGAACGTGGTCAGCATCGCGACGTCGCCCGCGGCGCGGTGCCCGAACGTGAAGTTGCGGCCCACCACCACGTCCGCGGCGTGCAGCCGCTCCACCAGCACCTCGTGGGCGAACTCCGCGGGCTCCTGGCGGGCGAGCTCGGAGGTGAAGGGCAGCACGCAGAAGGCGTCCACCCCCAGCTCCGCGACGAGGTCGGCACGGCGGCGCAGGCTCGTGAGGCGGGCGGGGTGGGATCCGGGGCGGATCAGCTCGGCGGGGTGCGGGTCGAACGTCACGAGCACCGTGGGCAGCTGCCGCTCCTGGCCACGGCGGACCGCGCAGGAGATCAGCTGCTGGTGTCCCCGGTGCACCCCGTCGAACACGCCGACGGTGACGACGCTGCGTCCCCACCCGGTCGGCACGGCCTCGAGCCCACGCCAGCGCTCCACGGGCAGGAGCCTACGGACGCCGTCCCGAGGCCTGCGAGCCGGTCCGCCCCCACGCGGACCGGCCGGCGGGGTCAGGTGCTCGCGGGGGCCAGGACGACCAGGGGGCGGGCGCGGCGGTCGTCGCCCTCGCCGCGCTCGCTCACCAGGGCCAGCGCGCGGCCGTCGGGGGCGAAGACGCCGTAGGTGCCCGCGATGCCGGCGGTGGGCAGCGGGCGGCCGTGGGAGAGGTCGGTGGCCAGCTCCGCATCGACGTCGCGGCGCGGGAACGCGACGCCCACCGCGTCGTCGAGGGGCAGCGACAGCGCCGGGTCGGCCTCCAGCTGCTCCAGCGTGCGGGCGTGCTCCAGCACGAACGGCCCGACGCGTGTGCGGCGCAGCGCCGTCAGGTGCCCGCCCACCGCCGGACCGTCGACCTGCAGCCGGGCGCCGAGGTCCCTCGCCAACGCCCGGACGTACGTCCCCGACGAGCACTCGACCACCACGTCCAGGTCCAGGAACGCGCCCTCGCGGCGCACGGCGAGCAGGTCGAAGACGGAGACGGTCACCGGCCGCGCCGGGAGCACGACCTCCTCCCCCGCCCGCACGCGCGCGTAGGCGCGCTGCCCGTCCACCTTGATCGCGCTCACCGAGCTCGGGACCTGCTCGATCGCACCGGTCAGGGGGATCATCCCGGCCCGTACCGCGGCCTCGTCGACGCCCGACGCGTCGGCCGTGGTGAGCGTCTCACCCTCGGCGTCGTCGGTGGCGGTGGCCGCCCCGAGGCGGATGGTGGCGGTGTAGGCCTTCGTGTCCAGCGCCAGGTGGCCGAGCAGCTTGGTGCCGCGCCCGACCCCGCAGACCAGCACGCCCGTGGCCATCGGGTCGAGCGTGCCGGCGTGGCCGATCTTGCGGGTACTCAGGATCCGGCGCAGCCGTCCGACGACGTCGTGCGAGGTGAGGCCCTTGGGCTTGTCGACGACGACGAGGCCGGGCGGTGTTTCGGTCACGCGCGGCGATTCTTCCGGACGGGCCGCGACGGGCGAGGGCAGCCCCGGTGCGGCGCCGCGCTCACCCGGCAGGGCCTTCCAACAGCGCCCGGCCCTCCGCGCACGTCCGCCGGTCGGACTCGACGCACTCGGCCTCGGCCTCGGCCGGACGCCCGCGCAGGGTCCAGAGCAGCTCGACCCGGTGCCACGCGTCGCAGCGGCCGAGCCGGAGCGCCAGACCCCGGGCGGCCGCGACGCCGTCGGGATCCCGCTCCCTCTCGGTGCGCGCCGCGTCGCGCACGATTCCGGCCAGCACCGTGGAGATCGTCTCCGTGGCCCGGCGAGCCGACGGTCCGGGGGTGCGGCCCAGCAGCGTCCAGGTGCGGACCACCGCGGGCGCCAGATCCTGGCCGGCCAGGGTGTGCACGCCCACCAGCGTGGTACGAAGCGTGCTCGACGTCCCCGCGCCGCACTGCTCGAACACCATCTGCCACGACCGTGGCACCCCCGCACCGGCAGCGTGGGCGCGGACCGCCCGGAGGTAGCGGCGAGCGAGCTCCGCCGTCACCATGGCGGTCAGGTCGTCGCCGCCGTCGTCGGTGGGTACCGCGGCACAGACCCCGATCAGCAGCCGGTTGACGGGCTCGACGCCCCCGACCGCGGGCTCACCGGTCAGGACCAGGACCGCGCTCTGCAGCGTCGCCGGGTCGGCTGCGGACGGCGCTGCCGGCCTGGCTCGTCCGTCGTCGGTCAACGGTGCTCCTCCTCCTCGAGCGGCTGTTCCCGCATCGCCGGTCGGGCGCCGCACCCCGACGTGACCGGACCGGATGAGAGCCGCGCCCCGGCCTCCCTGATACCGCCCCGGTACCGGACCTCTCCAGATCTAGGGCGCTCGTGCAGGACCCACTAGGGCATTGACCCGACGACCGGAGCCCCCGACCGGTCGACGCTGGTCGACGCAGGTTCCCCGATGACCGGCACTCCCCAAGGAGCACCCCATGACGGTGACGACTCCCTCCCCGATCCCCTCCTCCGGCACCCGCTCGGCCGGCGACAACGCGAGCCTGCTGGACAAGGCTGGATACGGCGACGAGCGGGCCTGGGAGGAGCTCGTGGACCGCTACCGGGGCCTCGTCTCCGCCGTCGTGCGGTCGTTCCGGCTGCAGGACGCCGACGCTCGCGACGCCGAGCAGCGCACGTGGCTGCGGCTGGTGGAGAACCGGGCCACGGTGCGCGATCCCGCGCGACTGGGCGGCTGGCTGGCGACCACCGCGTCCCGGGAGTGCCTGCGCATCCTGCGGGAGTCCCCGGGAGCGGCGTCGATGGAGATCGACCTGCTGCCGGATCGGTCCCCGGCCGTCGAGGACCAGGTGGTCGACGCCGACACGGTCGCCCGGATCCGGCGCATCGTCGCGACGCTCCCGGACCGGGGCCGGACGGTCATGTCCGAGCTGTTCGCCGACGAGCCGCAGGCCTACGCGGACGTCGCACGGGCCACCGGCATCCCGATCGGCAGCCTGGGCCCCACGCGGCGGCGGATCCTGCAGCGCGTGCGCCGCGCCTTGGACGCACCGCTCGGCGTCTGAGGTCAGGACGTCGCGCGGCGAGCATCCGGACGCGCACGGAACAGCACGCTGCTGGCCTGGACGCGGCTGCGCACGCCGAGCTTGGCGTAGATCCGGCCGACGTGCGCACCGACCGTCTTCTCGCTGATGAACAGCCGCTGGGCGACCTCCTTGTTGGTGTGCCCGTCGGCCAGCTCGATCAGCACCTCCAGCTCCCGTGCCGTGAGCGTGGCCAGCTCGTCGACGGGCGCCGGCGACGGCACGGGGACGGCCTCCGGTGCCCGACGAGGGGCGGGCACCGGGGTGTCGAACCGCACGCGAGCACGGTGGGCCAGTTCGGTGATCTCGGCCAGGAAGGGCGTCGCCCCCAGGCGACGGGCGATGCGCTCGGCGCTGACCAGCGCGTCCGTGGCCTCGGCGGAACGGGACCGGAGCGCGAACTGCGCCTCGGCGTGCCGCAGGTGCGCGTAGGCGGCGGGATAGGGCTGGCGACGCATGTCCCACGCCACGGCGATCTCCGCCCAGAGCCGTGGGTCGGAGCGGCTCTCCGCCCGGCCCTGCTCGGCCTCGCACTGCCGGGCGAACAGCACGACGGTGTCCCGCACCGCCGGTGCCGAGGTGGCCGCCTGCTCCTTGAGCGCATCCACGTGACGGGCCAGCCGCGCGTCGAGCCCGGTCTCGCGCCGTCCCACGCCGAGCCGGGTCAGCTCGGCCCGCGCCCGGGCCCCATGCCACAGCAGCGGAGCGACCAGCCAGACGTCGTCGGACCCGTCCTCGACGACGTCCAGCCCGGCCTCGACGTGGTCGAGGGCGAGATCGGGCCGCCCCCGCCACATCGCGAGCCCTGCGCGCAAGGTGAGCATCGGGACGCGGTAGCGGGGCCCCGTGCTGGCCGCCGCCAGGGCGGCCACGGCCTCCAGGTCGTCCTCGGCTGCGTCGAAGCGCGCGCGACCGGTGTCCAGACGGGCACGGGCCAGGCGCAGCTCGAGTGCCTCGGCGCCGGTCGGCTGCAGGTCCCAGGCCTCGGCGACGAGGGCCTCGGCCTCGTCCCAGCGTCCGGCACGGAACAGGCCGTTGGCCCCCACCGCCAGCAGCCCCGCCCCGACGCTGCGGGCCAGCCCCAGCTCCTGGATCCGCACCGCGCCCCTGCGGGCGGCGTCGATGCCGCGGTCCAGCTCGTTCACCGGCCCGCAGAGCAGCTCGGCCAGGCTCCGGTACGCCCGTCCGATCTCGACGGGGTCCGCCGCGCGCTCCGCGGCCTCCAGCGAGGCGACGAGCGCGCGCTCCCCCGCCGCCGTGTCCTCGAGGTAGGCGAGGCTGAACCCCAGCGTGGCGAGCGCCCGCGCCTCCTCGACCACGAGCCCGGCGTCGCGCGCGAGGGCCAGCGCGCCCTCGGCGGCGGCGCGGGCCGCGGCGAAGTCACCCGCGCTCCAGAGCGCC
>NZ_JAOPWR010000494.1 GCF_025965585.1 Pseudonocardia sp. | reverse complement strand
GCAAGAGCTGGCAGTTCCAGGCCACGCCGCGCCGGCTGCGGGCGACCTATCACCGCTACGACGGTGTGATGCACATGCTCGCCGCGCTGGACCTGGCCCCCGGCAAGCTGTTCCACCGGATCCGCCCGCGCAAACGCGCGGCCGAGTTCCTCGACCTGCTCAAGACCCTACGGGCCCGCTGGCCCGACCAGAAGCTGTACGTGGTGTGCGACAACTTCTCCCCGCACCGCCACACCACCATCCGCGCCTGGTGCGCCGATCACGACGTCGAGTTGGTGTTCGTGCCGACCTACGGCTCCTGGTTGAACTGGATCGAGGCCGAGTTCGCGGCGCTGCGCTACTTCGCGCTCAACGGCACTGACCACCGCAGCCACGCCGAGCAGAACGCCGCCATCGCCGGCTACCTCCGCCGGCACAACACCCGGGCCTCGCCGAAGGTCAACTTCGCCACCGACTCACCGATCCGAACCTGGACCGATCACCCGGCCAAGGCTGCGTGACAAGCCACTAGTCTCTAATGCGGTCGTAGTCGATCAATAGGTGTTGTGGGCCACGGAAGACCTGGCTATGCCGGTACGGCGGTGGATCGACGACGAGCCGTGGGTTCTCCACGCGACGCAGGAAGACCTCCAGGGCGAGGTTCACCTCCAGGCGCGCGAGCGGACCGCCGAAGCAGGTGTGGATGCCGCTGCCCCAGCCGAAGTGTTCGTTGTCGCGGCGTTCGGCGTCGAACTTGGCCGGGTCGGCGAACCGGCTCGGGTCGCGGTTCGCGGCGCCGTACATGAAGAAGATCGCCGAACCCTCCGGGATGAGCGTGCCGCCGACCTCGATGTCGGCGGTAGCCGAGCGGCTGGGGAAGAACTGGACAGCCGACTGGAGGCGCAGGACCTCCTCGATGGCGCGGGGGATCAGCCCGGGCCGGCGGCGCAGCAGCTCAATGGACCCGGGGTTCCGCAGCAGGGTCAGCACGCAGTGGGAGATGGTGTTGACCGTGGAGTCGTGACCGGCAACGAGCAGCAGCATCGCGTTGGACACTGCTTCGTTGGGCTCCATGGGTCCGTCCGGGCCACCGTCGTTCACCAGCTTCGAGAGCAGGCCGTCGCCGGGCTTGTCGACGTAACCCTCGACCAGCCCCTGCATGTACTCTTTGAGCGCTGCGGTGCTTTCTTTTCCTTTCTCGGCGCGGATCCTCCCCTCTTCGGTGGCCGCCTCTGGGCCCAGGTCGATGCCCGCCATGAAGTCGAAGATCCAGCCGTGGAAGGCTTTTTCGTCTTCCAACGGAACACCCAGCACCTTGCAGATCACCGTCACCGGCACCAGGTAGCCGTACTCGTCGACGATATCCATCCGGGTCTTGCCGGCGACCTTGCCGAGCAGTTCGTTGCAGAGCCGCTCGATATCGGGACCCATACTCGAGATAAGGTACGGCGTGTGCGGAGGGCCGAAGTGCCGCATTGCCTGGCGGCGCGCTCGATCGTGGTCCGGCGGGTCGGACACGATCATACTCGGCTGCCGGCCGTACGCCTTCATATGCTCGGCCTCGGGTGGGGGCTCCGCCCCGGCTGCCAGCTTGGCCGACACCGGACTGCGGCTCATGTCGGAGCTCACCCGGGGATCGTGGGCCAACGTCAGGAGTTCCCGGTAGCCGGTGACGACGTAAATGCCGTCCGCCACCCGCGCCACCGGCGTTTTCCGCAGCTCGTCGAAGAACCGGTACGGGTCGGGGCGGTTCTCTAATTTCATGGCCTCCGCCCAGGCGATCTCTGGCCTCATGATTGATGTCACCCCTGTCATCTTTTGTTCCCTTGGCTGCGCGATCTCGCGCTTGGCCTCGCCCACCGTCAGCGCCTTCTCGGCCTGAACGCGGCCCCGCGGTCGGTCGGGTCGTGGCCGGTCAAGACGACATCCGGAGCCCCCGTCAGGACCCTGGGATCCGGGAATCGGGCCGGGATTGGCGTCATGCCATCGGCCTGGTCATAGCCCGGCGGCGGGGGCGGGAATGGAGCCGATCGCTCGATCAGTGCCCCGTAGTACTCCAGCCACTTGCCGTGATCGAAGGTGACCGCGGCGACGATGCGGCCCTGGTGACCATAGGCGGCGGCGAAACGGCGATCCTTCACCGATCCTTGGGTGATGACGATCTCGTCGCCGAAGGGGCCCACGCCGACACCCTTGATGTTGACACCGAACTGGCCCGACCAGAAGGAGGGCAGCGGCAGAGGCGGGCGGCGGTCGGGCTCAAGGCTCACCAAGTTGTGCGCCGCGACCCGGCCCCCGAATTCGGCATTGTCCCAATGCTCCAGTGCCAGAAACTGGTAGTTGTACAACACATGCGGGGCGCGCGCGATGTCGCCGGCCACGTAAATGCTGTCGGTCACCACCCCGTTGACGTCGAAGGCACGGCAGCCTGCGTCGCAGCCGACGCCCCAGAAGCCGGCGGCCAGCCCGGCGCCCTCCAGCCATTCGGTGTTGCGGATCGAACCCAGCGACGCCACGACCACGTCGACGTCGAGCGTGGTCCCGTCAGACAGCCGGGCACGGCGCACGTGTCCCTGCGCGTCTGCCTCCAGCGCCTCGACCGAGACGCCGGTGCGGAGATCGACTCCGTGCTCTCGCTGCATCTCGGCGGCGATGTCGCCGATCACACCTCCGAGAGCGCCGACAAGCGGGCTCTCGGCGCGCTCGGCGACGGTCACGGGGAGACCGAGTTCGCGACAGACCGAGGCCATTTCCGAGCCGATGAAGCCGGCGCCGACGATCAGGACTCGCCCTGGATCGGCCGCCAATGCCGCCCGCAGCCGACCCGCGTCATCGGAGGTGCGCAGCGTGAACACCCCCTCCAGCGCACCCTCTTTCGGGTTGAACCATGGCCGCGAGCGGGTACCGGTCGCGATCAGCAGTCGGTCGTACGGAACCTGGTCGCCGTTGGCCAGGCGCACCTGCTTGGTGCTGCGGTCGAGGCCGGTGGCGGCCACGCCGAGCCGCCAGTCCGCATCGACCTTTCGCAGGCGCGGAAGCAAAGTGTGGTCGGCCCGTGCCAATCCCTTCAGCACCTGCTTGGACAGTGGAGGACGGTCGTACGGCTCGTGCTTCTCGTCCCCGATAATGGTCAATTTCCCGTTGAAGCCCTCATCACGCAGCGTTTCAGCGGCGCGTAGCCCCGCCAGGGAGGCGCCGACGATGACGATCCGGCCGTTGGTCTTGAACTCCGCCACCAGCTCCGTCGCCAGCTCCGCGATGGCCGCAGAAGTCGTCACGCCTATACCCCGATCTCGTCCAGCCGGTCCACAATGATGGCCTGCACCGGGCAGGACGCCACGGCCCGCAGAACCTGCTGGCGCAGCGAGTCGTCCGGGTTAGGGTCGTACATCAGCGCCTCCTCACCGTGCAACTGGAGAACCTCCGGCGCTAGCGGAACGCATTGCGCATATCCCTGGCATCGATTCAGATCAACGGCAATTCGCATGAGTATTCCCTTCACCTAGGGCCGCCCCGTAACTCGAAGGGCCTCTCGTGGCGGGCGGGGCTGCCCGCTCCGGGACCGCAGGGCGGTGGCATCCGCCTCCCCGGACCTCGGGAGGGTCCGAGGACGCGGGTGTCGTCCTTCCGGTCGATCGAGTTGTCCTGCCGGTCGGACTATGTCGGCGCTGCGCCCCTTCGTCATCACCCGGGACGGGTGAGCACTGAAAGTGGTCTTCATCGAGGGCCACCAGCTCCGTGGGGCTACATGGAGCGACCGGCAATTTGATCGTCAGGGCAGCCGTTGGGCGATGGGTCGGGTTGGTCAGCGGTAGTGGGTGCGAGCTCGGTTGATCAAGCGGCGGAGCACGGTCAGGGTGGCGGCCAGGTAGAGGTAGAACTCGACGACGATCTTGCGTTTGTCGGTGGTGCGACAGAGCTTGCCGTAGCCGTTCATCCAGGAGTGGGTGTGCTCGACTGGCCAGCGCCTCCCGGCCTGGATCGGCGCCAGGAACCCTTGGCGGCGATCTCACCGTTGTAGTCCAGGATCTCCAGTACTCCCTCCGCGCACACTCCCGACCCTCCCGAGGGCGAGGAGCGTCTGTCATGCAGCAGGCAGAGCAGCAGATCGTGAGCGGCACCAACAGGAAGTTGTAGGTCGGCGTGCTGGCGAACCGCAGGCGCGCGAGGTCGACCGTGGACACGTCACGGCCCCTCTTCACGGTCGGTTCATGGCCGGATAGCCGCGTCGAGCGCCTCGTCGAGGGTGATTGCCGCGTCGATGAGCGCGAGGTGGGTGAACGCCTGCGGGAAGTTCCCGATCTGCTCACCGGTCAGCGCGATCTCCTCGGAGAACAGCCCGACGTGGTTGGCGTAGGTCAGCATCTTCTCGAACGCCAGCCGTGCGTCCTCGAGCCGCCCGGCCCGGGCGAGCGCATCGACGTACATGAACGAGCAGAGGGAGAAGGTGCCCTCGTCACCCTCCAGGCCGTCGGGCGACGCGCCGGGGTCGTAGCGGTAGACAAGGCTGTCGGTGACCAGCTCGTTGTCCATAGCGTCCAGGGTGGACGCCCACATCGGGTCCTGCGGGGCAATGAAACCTACGGTGGACATGCGGAGCAGCGACGAGTCCAGCACCTCGCTGCCGTAGTGCTGGACGAACGCGCCTCGGTTCGGGTTCCAGCCCTTGTTCATGATCTGGTCGTAGATCGCGTTACGGGCCTCGGTCCAGCGGTCGACGGCCGCGGGCCGGCCGTGCGAGGCCGCCATCCGGATGCCGCGGTCGAAGGCCACCCAGCACATCAGCCGGCCGTAGGTGAAGTCCTTGCGCCCTCCGCGGGTCTCCCAGATGCCCTCCTCGGGCTGGTCCCAGTGCCCGGCCAGCCAGCCCAGGAGCTCGCGGATCGCGATCCAGCCGCGGTGCCCGGCCTGCAACTCGTGCTGGTCGGCGAAGAAGATGCTGTCCAGCGCCTCGCCGTAGATGTCGAGCTGGAGTTGGTCGGAGGCGCCGTTGCCGATCCGGACCGGACGCGAGCCGCGATAGCCCGACCAATGCTCCAACGACTCCTCCTTGAGGTCCGAGGAGCCATCGACCCGGTACATGATGTTGAGCGGGCCGCCCTCGCCCCCGGCCCGTTCGGTCACCCGGTCCAGCAACCAGCGGCTGAACTGTGCAGACTCCTCGGTGAAGCCGAGCCGCAGCAGCGAGTAGATGGAGAACGAGGCGTCGCGCACCCAGGTGTAGCGGTAGTCCCAGTTGCGCTCGCCACCGACCTGCTCGGGCAGGCCCGTCGTCGGGGCGGCCACCAAGCCCCCAGTGGGCGCGTAGGTCATCAGTTTGAGCGTGATCGCCGAGCGCTCGATCGTCTCGCGCCAGCGCCCCATGTAGGTCGACCGGGAGAGCCAGGAGTGCCAGAACGCGACGGTGTCGTCGAACAGCCGCTGGAACTCCGCCACCCGGATCTCCCGCGGTGGCCCGTCGGCGGCCGCCTCCAGCACCAGCCCCCGCACGTCCCCGGCGGTCAGCTCGATCGACACCCGCAGGTCGCCCTCGTCGATTCGGACGTGCGCCAGCCGGGCGTCGTCGGGCTCCCGCACGGGGTGCAGGGTCAGCGTCAGCGCGTCGGTGGTGAAGACAGCTCCATGCTCGGTGAGGTCCGTCCGGTGGGTCTTGCGGCCGTAGTCGAACCGCGGCGCGATGTTGACCTCGAAGCTCATCTCGCCGCGGACACAGCGCAGCATCCGGACGAGGCGGTGGTTGGCCGTGGCCTCCCCCGTCGAGGGCGGCATGAAGTCGACCACCTCCCCCAACCCGGCCTCGGTGATGTACCGGGTGATGAGCACGGCCGTGTCGGGGAAGTACATCTGTTTGGTCTCGTACTCACCGCGCGCGGGGCGGACGCGGAAGTGCCCGCCGCGCTCGTCGTCGAGCAGCGCCCCGAACACGCTCGGCGAGTCGAAGCGCGGGCAGCAGAACCAGTCGATCGACCCATCCGTGCTGATCAGCGCCGCCGTCTGCATATCGCCGATCAGCCCGTGGTCGGCGATTTCTGTCTCGGTCATGGCTGCCTCCTCGGTCGTGCGTGCACCCCGGTGGTGCAGGGCGTCGCGGGCGGTCGCTTCGCGGCCGTCGTCACCGTTGCGGGCAGGGCGAGGCGGCACATCACCCGTTGCGAAGTAGCGGCGGGCGACG
>NZ_JAOPWR010000467.1 GCF_025965585.1 Pseudonocardia sp. | reverse complement strand
TCGGTGTCGGAGACCTCGACGTCGTCGAGGACGAGCTCGCACGTGGGGGACGAGCGCAGGCCCATCTTCTCCAGTGCCTGCGGCACCGCGATCCCGGGCAGGTCCATCGGGACGACGAAGGTTGTCAATGTTTCGCGGATCCCTGGCCCTCCCGTGCGGCACAGGATCAGCAGGCAGTCGGCGATGGTGGCATTGGTGATGAACATCTTGCGGCCGTTGAGACGCCATCCGGTGGCGGTGCGTTCGGCCTTCGTCGTGATGTTCGCGACGTCGGAACCGGTGTGCGGCTCGGTGACGGCCCAGGCCCCGACCATCCGGCCTTCGGCGATGGGGGGCAGCCAGCGCGCCTTCTGCTCGTCCGTGCCGTGCAGGCCGACCGCGCGGGCGAGCAGGTAGGTCGGCATCGTCGACATGGCCAACCCGGCGTTCCCGTAGGCGAACTCCTCGATGCCCTCGTGCATGGCCAGCGAGTCGGGGCCGGTGCCCCCGTACTCCTCCGGGATGATCGCACCGTAGAGGCCGAGCCGCCCCACCTCGAGCAGCAGCTCCCGGATCAAGGTCATGTCCTGGGGATGCTGGTCGAGCTCCCGGTTGCGCGGCATGACCTTCTGCTCGGTGAACCGACGGACTGTCTGGGCGAAGGGGGACGGGGCGGCCGGGCGAGTGGGCGACTGTGTCGAAGTCACGATTCCTCCACGATTCGGAACCGGAGTTCGGTCCACTCCGGGTGGTCGACGAAGACCGCGACGGCCTTGGCATCGATCGACGGGGTGCCGTCGATCCGCGCGGCGATCCGGCCGCCGCCGTCCAGATCGACCGTCGCGATGGTGTAGGGCAGGTCCGCGGTGAACGCGGCATCAAACGTTCGATGGACGACGATGTAGGAGAACACCGTGCCGGTTCCGGAGATCTCCTCCGACCGCCAATCCGGGTGCCCGCAGTAAGGACACGAGGGCATCGCCGGGAACCGTCGCCGGTCGCAGGTCGCGCAGCGCTGCAGGACGATGCGATGGGCTTGGAGCTCGGCCCAGAAAGCCTGGCTGTCGAGATCCGGCACCGGCCGGGGCGTGGCCTGTTCGGTGGTCGTCACGAGTTGCTCCTTCTCATCGGCCGGTGAACTGGGGACGGCGCTTGCCGGCGAAGGCGTCCAAGCCCTCGGGGGCGTCCTCGCTGGTAAGGCAGTAGCGGGCGGTGACCTCTCGCTCGAGGCGCATGCCCTGGTGAACCCCGGTGCCGTCCCAGAGGGCCGAGTTGAGAACGCTTTTGGCATTCGCCACAGCAAGCGGTGACTTCTTGGCGACATCCGCCGCGAACGCGATACCCGCTGCGCGCAACTGGTCGTCGTCGACGATCTTGCTCACCAGGCCCCAGCCGAGCGCTTCCTCCGAGGTCAGCAGCCGACCGGAGAAGATCAGCTCGCGTGCTCGAGCGGGGCCGACCGCGCGCGGAAGCAGAGTGAGAACGCCACCTCCGCCCATCTGGCCGAAGGGGAGGTGGGCGTCGCCGATCTTCGCCGAGGTCGAGGCGATGGCGAAGTCACAGGACAGCATCAGCTCGATGCCGCCCGCGACGGCGATGCCGTTCACGAGAGCGACGAACGGTTTGGGCTGCTGGGAGATCCGGGCGAAGATACGATGGAGGTCCTCGAGGAACTGCGGGAAGTCGACGGCGTCGCGCTGCAGGGCCTTGTACTTCTTCATGTCGCCGCCGGCGGAGAACGCTCGGCCGGCACCGGTGATCGCCACCACCCGCACGAGTGGATCGGCAGACAGCTCGTCGAAGATGCGACCGAGTTGCAGACCGGTGTCCCAGTCGAGCGGGTTCATCTCGGTCGGACGGTTGAGCGTCACAAGGCCGAGCAACGAACCATGCTCGTCGACCCCGATCCGCTCGACGAGGATCTTGTCGTTCTCAGTCATTGTTGCCCTCCAAGGTGGGCCATCGACGCGCGTTGGCCGCGGATCGGGGTCACGGTCCTGTCCAGGTTCGCGGGGCTGCCGGCCGCGGACCCGCAGCTCGCGCGAGCTGCGGCGATTGCCGACACCCCTCTGGTCGACAGCTCGGCTCGCACCTTTAGCTAACACTGGGTCACTAATCGACGTCAAGGCAAAAGTTCGACCGTACGGTTGACTGATGGCGATCGGCGCGCTTATGTTCCAGGCCCCTAGGAGGTGCGATGAGAACAGCTGCAGCCGTCGGCGTCGGCTACACCGAACTGAGCAAGGCGTCCGGACGAACGGTCCTGGACCTCGCGACGGAGGCCGGTCGCAAGGCCGCTGAGGACGCTGGGGTCCCCCTGGCCGACATCGACGGGGTGGTCAGCTTCAGCGTCCTCGGCGACTCCGTGTCGAGCGAGGCAGTGGCCACGTCGTTGGCGGTGCCCGGGCTCCGCTTCGTGATGGACTTCCAGCAAGGTGGACAGTCGCCGTGCTTCATGATCCAGCAGGCGGCGATGGCGGTCGCTCAGGGTTATGCCGAGAACGTGCTGGTGTTCCGGGCGCTCAACGGGCGCTCAGGTATTCGGGTCGGCAGCGGGTCGTTCCCCGGCGGGGCCGCGCAGTACCGCTACCCGATCGGCTACAACGCCTACCTCATGTATATCGCCATGTGGGCGCGGCGCTACATGCACGAGACCGGAACCGCCCCGGAGGCGCTCGCCGCCGTCGCGATCGCCCAGCGCGCCTACGCGGAGATGAACGAGCGGGCCATCCAGCGCAAGCCGCTGGACCTCGACTCGTACCTCGCCTCACCCATGATCGCCGACCCGTTCCGCGTCGCCGACTGCACGAGCGAGGTGGACGGCGCCTGCGCGGTGCTGGTCACCAGCCTGGACCGAGCGCGGGACCTGCGACAGCCCCCTGCCGTGATCGCTTCGGCGGCCTACCGGGCGGGGCCCCGACCCGGCCTCGACATCGGTGATCAGCTGCTCTACGACGACTACACGCGGAACTTCACCAGCCTGCTGTGCGACGAGCTCTTCGGCCGGGCCGGCATCACGGCGAGCGACGTCGACTTCGCGGAGATCTACGACTGCTTCACCAGCGTGGTGCTCATGGGTCTGGAGGGCCTCGGCTTCTGTGGCCGGGGCGAGGCGGGCGACTTCGTGCGGTCGGGCGCAACCCGCCTGGACGGGAGCCTGCCGGTCAACACCCACGGCGGGCTGCTCGCCGAGGGATACCTGCACGGCATGAACACCGTCGCCGAGGCCGTCCTGCAGATCCAGGGCCGGGG
>NZ_JAOPWR010000437.1 GCF_025965585.1 Pseudonocardia sp. | reverse complement strand
AGCGGCATCCACGAGCTGGTCTCGATCGCCGAGTTCATCCCGCGCATGGCCGCCGAGGCCGCCGACATCCTGCGGCGACTCGCCGGCGTCGGCCAGCCCGTCCACTGACCCGACCGGTCTCCGGCCGCGGTCACCGACCGCGGCCGGACGGCCCGTCCCGCAGCCCGGCGCGATCGCCGGATCTGCCGATCAGCTACCTGGCAACGACAGCGCCTGACTGCGCAGGGCCGGCCCGACCGCGTCCCCCACGTCGCGGGCGAGAGGAGATTCGACAGCGGTGAACGCACAGACATGGTGAGCGGCGAGACCGTCCCGGGGAAGTCACCGCGCCCACCCGGAATCGTGCTGCTCGGCGGCAACCTCCGCACCGTCGTCGACCTGACGACCCGAGCCGAGGCAGCGGGCTTCGACTCCGTCTGGACGACGGAGTTCTACGAGCGGAGCGCGACGATATCCCTCGCCGCCATGGCGCAGTGCAGCGAGCGGGTCACCATCGGCAGCGCCATCGCGTACGCCGTCGGTCGGTCGCCGCTGGTGCTCTCGGCCGAGGCCCGTGACCTCGACGAGCTCTCCGGCGGCCGGCTGATCCTCGGGCTGGGCACCGGCACCCGCACCATGCAACGGGACTGGCACGGAGCCGACCCCGAGGCTCCGGCGTTACGCGTCGAAGAACTCGTCCCACTGCTGCGCCGCTTCTGGACCATGGACGACCGCGGGGTCGATCACGACGGCCGCTTCTACTCCGTACATCTCCGGCCGACGGTCGACGTCGTGCCGCCGCTGCGCCGGGACATTCCGGTCTACCTCGCCGGGGTCAACGCCCGCATGATCCGGGCTGCCGGCACGGTCGCGGACGGCCTCGTCGGCCATCCGATCTTCACCCGGCGCTACGTCGAGGAGGTGGTGCGGCCGGCGCTGGCGGCGGGCATCGCCCGATCCGGACGGCAGGACGGCGACGTCGCACTCGCCGGATATGTCATCTGCTCCATCCACGACGATCCCGCGGTGGCCCGGGCCGAGGCCAAGGCGCAGATCGCCTTCTACGCCGTGGTCCGTACCTACGCCGCGGTCTTCGCCCTGCACGGCTACGAACACGATGTGGACACCATCCGCGCGGCGTGGAAGCGGCGCGACCGGGAGGCGATGATTGACGCAGTGCCCGACGGGCTCGTCGACATCATGGCGGTCACCGGCACACCGGAGGAGGCCCGGCAGCGGTTCTCCGAGGACTTCAAAGGTCTCTACGAGCACGCCCTGTTGTACTCACCGAGTTTCGGCCTGTCGGACCAGCGATTCTCGGACAACGTGCACGCAATCATCGAAACGTTCGGCCGTTAAGCGGGCTCGCGGAACGTTCGAGCAGCTCCCTGCCGACCAGAAGCGGCCTCGGCGGCGACCCCGTCGACCGGCTGCGATCAGTCCCGACCTCGACGGACTGGACGACTCCTGGGGCCCTTCGAGGTGGCTCCGGGGGTAGATCGCATTCCGCTGCCGTTGCCCAACGACGGCCTGAAGGCAGTCAACGTCTACACACTGACCAGCAGCACCGGCGTGGTCCTGGTCGACGCAGGCTGGGCAATCGAGCAGGCACGTGATCAGCTCGGTGCGGCGTTGGACCTCCTCGGTTACTCCTTCGCCGACATCCGCCGTTTCCTGACCACCCAGGTCCACCGCGACCACTACACCCAAGCCGTCCACCTGCGCCGGGAGTTCGGCATGCAGGTGAGCCTGGGAATCGGCGAGCGGCCGTCGCTTACAGCCACTGTGTGCGGGGACCGAACACCGCTCGCTGAGAAGATCGAGTACCTGAGGGAGCAGGGTGCCGGCGTCTTGGCCGACGAGATCACGCAGCACTTCGGTGATGACACAGTCGACGCCGCAGACTGGGAACTACCGGACGACTGGTTCGACGAGGATGCCGTGGTCACGGCAACCAGGCGGTTACGCGACGTCATTGAGCCTTTGCCAACCTGGCGTTGGGGTCGGTCAGCGGGTGTACGGCGTGGCGTGACCTCGAACGGGTGAAGCTCCTGGTAGACGGGCGATTGCTGAGATCAATCCGCCTGACCAGGAGCTTCAAGGTGCTGTCCTACCCGTCCGGGATGACCGTGTCCAGCCGCGCGCTCGGCGTGCTCTCCGACGCGTTGCGGGCCCACCGCAACCAGCGCCGCACCCGGTGGCGCAAGCTCCCGCACGGCCGGCAGGCGCTGCTGGTCGTCGCGCACCTGCGCAAGGGCGAGACCTACGCCGACCTGGCCTGCGGATTCACGATCGGGACCTCGACGGTCTAGCGCTACATCCGCGAGGCCCTCGACCTGCTGGCGGCGATGGCGCCGACCCTGGAGCAGGCGATCGAGGTCGCACAGCGGAAGGCGTTCGTGATCGGCGACGGGACGCTGCTGCGCATCGACCGCGTCGGCATGGCTTCAGGCCGAGACCGGGCCTACTACAGCGGCAAACACAAGGCCCACGGGCTGAACGTGCAGGTCATTGCCGATCCGATCGGCAGGTTGGTGTGGATCTCCCCGCCGCTGCCCGGGGCGCGGCACGACATGGGTGCCGCCCGCGAGCACGGGATCATCGACGCGCTGACCGTCCATGAGATCGCGGCGGCCGCCGACACCGCCTACCAAGGCGCCGGGCCGACGGTCGCGGTCCCGCAACGGCGGCGTCGTCTCGACCCGGACACCGGCCGCTACCGGCGTCTGTCTCGGGTGCAGAAGGAGGTCAACACCGCCCACGCGCGCCGCCGCGGCCCGGGCGAGCGGGTCAACGCCGAGCTGAAGAACTGGCGGATCCTGCGCAAGATCCGCTCCAGCCCCAGCAACGCCGACACGCTCATCGCCGCAGTTCAGACCCTCATGATCGCCAACGCGTGATCAGGTTGGCAAAGGCTCATTGAGGCCGCCACCACGACGTGGACGATGAACGGCCGAAGGGTCGTGCCGCTTAGAGAGCTGTCGTCAGGCGTTCTGGTGTTGTCGCGGGACACTGTGCATCCACGGATGCTGTTCAGTGGTGGGGGGCCGGATGGAGATGCTGTCGGTGCCGGACCTCCTCGCGGATATGCGGATCGGTGGGGCGAGACATCTCGATC
>NZ_JAOPWR010000384.1 GCF_025965585.1 Pseudonocardia sp. | reverse complement strand
ATGGAGCTCGGCGGCACCGAGGTGGTGCGCGACCGCAGCACCGCCGTCCTCAGCGAGCTGGCCCGGCTCGTCGCGGCCGGGGATCTCGACCCGCACGTCACCGACGTCCGCCCGTTCGACGAGGCGGCCGCGGCGCTCGCGGCCGTGGAGGGCGGCCACGCGGAGGGCAAGGTCGTGCTCCGGATGCGATGAGCTTCCCCGCGGAACGGGTCGTCCACTCACGGACGAACCCATCGCGGAGCCGAACGAGGCCTTCAGGCAGCCAGACCCGGTACCGCTTCTAGTTCGACGGCGGCCCGCCACGCGACGGGGACGCCGTCACCTGGGCCTGCGGCAGCAGCACCTCCTGGCCCAGGCTCAGGCCCGACGCCACCTCGGTGAACTCGTCGCCGATCCGGCCGGGGGCGAACGGCGTGGTACGGGGTCGCCGTCCGACCCGGGGATTCTGACGACGCTGCGCCCGTCCTCCGTCCGCACCCTTGAAGGACTGGAAGACGAACCCGATGCGCGTGTTGCGGACGTCGGCCGGCCGGTTGTCGCGCAGCGGCCCGCCGTCGAGCCGTCGAGCCGGTAGCTGCCCGCGCTCGGCACGTCGAGGCAGCCGAGGATGTTCATCATCGTGCTCTTGCCGCAGCCGGAGGGGCCCATGATCGCGACGAGGTCGCCCTCGTCGATGGTGAGATCGACGCCGTCGAGTGCGCGGACCTCGACCTCACCGGCTCGATAGACCTTCGTGACGTCCTCGAGCTCGATCATGGCCCCCCCGGGGTCACCGGCTTCCCCCGGGCAGCCGGCTCGTTCGGATCAACGAGGGGCCGGGAGCGGCGATGCGGTCCGGCGGCCGGCTACACCGAGTCGTGACCTCTCGGCCGTCCGGGTGCCTCGTGGTCGTGCTGTCTCATCGAGCGACAGGCGACAGCACGCTGCGCGCCTATGCTCGGCCGATGGCGTCGAGTGCCGTCGAGATGGAGTCGGCCCGCCGCACGTTCCTGGCCGCGGGGCAGCGGCACCCGCAACGGGGCCTCGTCCGCCCGGTGGTGCTGGAGTCGTGGGAACGCTCGCACGGGCACGACGTCGACCCCGACCGGATCGAGGCCCGCTTCCTCGGCCACCACCAGCACGTCCCGCTGCTCGTGACCTGCGCCGACGGCGTTCTCGACGAGTTCGTCACGGCCGATCCCGGGGCCGGCTGCTCGGTGGCGCTGCTCGATGCGGCCGGCGTCGTGCGGGCGCGCCGGGACTGCGACGGGGCGCTGGCCGGACTGCTGGACGGGCTGCACCTCGTGCCGGGGTACGGCTACGCCGAGCGGACGGTCGGCACCACGGCCGCGTCGATCGCCCTCCACGAGCAGGCCGACGTCGCGATCGACGGCGCCGAGCACTACCACTCCCAGCTGATGTGCCTCGCCGAGGCGGCCGCTCTGGTGCGCCGTCCCGACAGCGGCGAGCCGTGCGGGGTCGTCGTCGTGATCTGCCACGCGGGCGACCGGTCACCGCTGCAGCTGCCACTGGCCCGGATGCTCGCGCGGCGCGTCACCGAGCGGCTCGCCGGGGAGCCGCAACGGCGGCCCCGTGCCGTCCTGGACCAGTTCACCGGCGCCGACGGCCCGTACGGCGAGTGGGTGCTGGCCACCGACGGCGACGTCGTGCTGACCAACGCGGCCACCCGGCAGCTGGAGGTGGCCGACCAGCGGGTGCTGAGCGACCTCGTGCTGGCGGACCTCGTGCTCGGCGACGTCAGCACCGAGCACGTCGACCTGCCGTCCGCCGGCTGCGTCGAGGTCTCCGTCGAGGCGGTCCACCTCGACGGAGAGCTGGTGGGCTGCGTGCTCACCGGGGCGCCGGCGGGACGGCGACGCCTCCCGGGGCAGCCCGAGTCGGTGCGCCGCCAGGGCTCGCACGTGGCGCCGACCACCCGGCGCGACTTCGCCGAGGACCTCCGCGCGGCCTCCCGGCGCGAGCACACCGAGGCGTCGATCCAGGCCAACCGCGAGCTGCTCTCGCCCTACCTGCGCGCGCAGCAGGAGGTGGTGGCGAGCATCCGGCAGGGCCGCAACCACCTGCTCATCGGCGAGCCCGGGGTGGGCAAGCGGACGCTGCTGGTCGGCCGGTTCCGGGACGCCTACCCGGCCGGCCGCGTCGTGACCGTGGACTGCGGCTCCGACGCGGAGGAGCTGAGCGCACCGGGCCGGACCCCGCTCGTCGCGCCGGAGCGCCGGCCGCACCTGCTCCTGCTGCACGGGATGAACATGCTCAGCCCGGTCGGGGCCCGCCGGCTCGACGAGGTGCTCCGTCCGCTCGTCGCGTCGTCGACGCCACCCCTGGTGGTCGGGTGCATCGACACTCCCGCCGTCGACGCGACCCGCCCCTACGGCCTGCTGCTGCGCCACTTCCACCAGATGACGCGCATCCCGGCCCTGCGCTACCGGGCCGACGAGGTCGGCGAGATCGCGCTGGCGATCCTGCGCAGGCTCTCGGGCCGTCGCTCGCTGCGGCTGTCCCTGCAGGTCATCCGGGTGCTGGAGGGCTACGCGTGGCCCGGCAACATCAGTGAGCTCGAGGACGTGCTGCGCTATGTGGTGGCCCGCAAGCCGCTGGGCGAGGTGCAGGCCCCGGACCTTCCTCAGCTGTGCTTCCAGGGCCGCGCCCGCCGGATGTCGATGCTGGAGTCGGCGCAGTGCGACGCGATCATCCAGGCGCTCTACGAGTCGAACGGCAACCGCTACAAGGCCGCCGCGATGCTCGGCATCGCGCGCTCGTCGCTCTACCGCAAGATCGACGCGTTCGGGATCAGCTACATCGCCTGACGGCCCGATCTGCGCGCGACGGCCCGATCTGCGCGCGATTTTGCGTCGTCGCACCCTCCACGGACGGTGCGACGACGCAAAACGGCGAGCGGTTCGGTGCGTCAGGGCGTGATGATCACCTTCAGGGCCAGGTTGGCCGCCGCGTTCTTGAACACGTCGTAGGCCTCGTCGATCTGGCCGAACGTGAACGTGTGGGTGCCCATCTTCTCCGCCGGGATCCGGCCGCTGCCCACCATCTTCAGCAGTGTCGGGATCGAGACGGTGTCCACCAGCCCCATCGTGATCGTGACGTTCTGGATCCACATGTCCTGCATCGGCAGCTCCACGGGGGTGCCGTGGACGCCGATGTTGGCGATCGTGCCGCCCGGCCGCACCAGCGACGCCGCGGTCAGCAGCGTCTCGGGGTAGCCGACCGCCTCGATCGAGACGTCGACGCCCAGCCCGTCGGTGAGGGAGATGACGTCGGCGACCGTGCCGGGGCCGACCTCGATCGCGTCGGTGGCGCCGAACTCCAGCGCCTTCTCCAGCCGGAACTTGTTGGAGTCGACGGCGATGACCTTCGACGCGCCCCACAGACCGGTGGTCAGGATCGCGGACAGTCCGACGGCGCCCGCACCGACCACCGCGACGGTGTCGCCCGGCCGCACCCCGCCGGCCAGCACGCCCACCTCGTAGCCGGTGGGCAGCGAGTCGGCCAGGAAGATGGCCTGCTCGTTGGTGACCGAGTCGGGCACCAGGTAGAGCGACGTGTCGGCGTAGGGCACCCGCACCAGCTCGGCCTGCGTGCCGTCGATGAGGTGGCCGAAGATCCAGCCGATGCCGCCGACCGTCTGGCAGTGCGACGGCATGCCGCGCTGGCAGTACTCGCAGCGGCCGCACTTGGTGATCGCCGGGACGAGCACGCGGTCGCCCACCGCGAAGCCCTTCACCGCGTCGCCGATCGCCGTCACCGTGCCCACGGCCTCGTGGCCCAGGATCCGGCCGTCGGTCACCGCGGCCACGTCGCCCTGCAGGATGTGCAGGTCCGTGCCGCAGATGGTGGTCGTGTCGACCCGCACGACCACGTCGGTCGGATCCTGGACCGTCGCGTCGGGGACATCCTCCCAGGCCTTGTTGCCGGGACCGTGGTAGACCAGTGCCTTCATCGGAACCTCCGTTGGCTCAGCTCGACCAACCGAAGCTACGGCGACGGCTCCCTGCCGACCGTCCCAGAATCGGACGATCGCCGGGCTTCCTCGGGCCGACCGACGGCGCGGTGTCCCGCATCCGGGACACCGGCGCGTGATCAGGCGGCGCGTTCCAGCCGCACGACCACCCACTTGGACGTCGGAGTGTTGCTCTCCAGAGCCGTCGAGCCCAGCGGGATCAGAGGGTTGGTCTCGGGGTAGTACGCCGCGATGCAACCCTTCGGCGTGGAGTACTCGACGAGCCGGAAGCCCTCCGCCCGCCGCGTGACCCCGTCCTCCCACTCGCTGACCAGGTGCACGACATCGCCGTCGGCGAAGCCCAGCTCGGCGAGGTCGGCCGCCCCGATGAACACCACGCGGCGGCCGTGGTGGATGCCGCGGTAGCGGTCGTCGAGGCCGTAGATGGTGGTGTTGAACTGGTCGTGGCTGCGCATCGTCTGCAGCACCAGCCGGCCCTCGGGCACCTGCACCGCGGCGAGCGGGCTCACCGAGAACACGGCCTTGCCCTGCGCGGTCGGGAACGTGCGGGAGTCGCGCGGCGGGTGCGGCAGCGTGAAGCCGCCCTTCCGCCGGATCTTCCCGGCGTAGTCCTCGCAGCCGGGGACGACGCGGCCGATGCGCTCGCGGATCTCGTCGTAGTCCTTCGCGAAGGAGTGCCACGGGATGCCGTACCGGTCGCCCAGGGTGGCGGCGGCGATGCCGCAGAGGATGCCGACCTCGGAGCGCAGCTGGTCGCCGGCGGGCTGGGTGCGCCCGCGGGAGGCGTGCACCGCCGACATCGAGTCCTCGACGGTGACGCGCTGCACGGTGCCCCCGGACTCGTCCCGCTCGGTGCGGCCCAGCGTCGGCAGGATGAGCGCGGTGCCGCCGCAGACGACGTGCGAGCGGTTGAGCTTCGTGGAGATCTGCACCGTGAGCCCTGCTGCGCGCAGCGCGCTCTCGGTGACGTCGGTGTCGGACATCGCGGCGACGAAGTTGCCGCCCAGCCCGACGAACACCTTCGCCTGCCCGTCGCGCAGCGCCCGCACGGCCTTGACCGCGTCGAACCCGTGCTCGCGCGGCGGCTCGAAGCCGAACTCGTCGCGCAGCGCGTCGAGGAACGAGTCCGGGGACCGCTCCCAGATTCCCATCGTGCGGTCGCCCTGCACGTTGGAGTGGCCGCGTACCGGGCAGAGGCCGGCGCCCGGCTTGCCGATCATGCCCTGCAGCAGCGCGACGTTGACGAACTCCTTGATCGTCGCGACGGCGTTGCGGTGCTGGGTGATGCCCATGGCCCAGCAGTGCACGATCTTCGTGGCCGACGCCAGCATGTCGGCGGTCTTCTCGATGTCGGCCCAGGTCAGCCCGGTGGCGGCGAGCACCGCGGCGCGGTCGATCTCCGTGACGTGCTCGGCGTACGCGGCGAACCCGACGGTGTGCTGCGCGACGAACTCGCGGTCCACCACGCGGCCGGGATTCGCGGCCTCCTTCTGCAGCAGGAGGTGACCCAGCGCCTGCCAGAGGGCGAGGTCGCCGTCGGAGCGGATCTGCAGGAAGTGGTCGGCCAGCTCGACCGGCTTGCCGGCCAGCCCGAGCGGCTTCTGCGGGTTCATGAACCCGAGCAGGCCCGCCTCGCGCAGCGGGTTGATCGCGATGATCTTCGCGCCGCCTGACTTGGCGATCTCCAGTGCCGAGAGCATCCGCGGGTGGTTGGTGCCCGGGTTCTGGCCCGAGATGACGATGAGGTCGGCCTCGTGGATGTCGTCGAGGGAGACCGAGCCCTTGCCGATGCCGATCGTGTCGGCCAGGCCCACCGATGTGGACTCGTGGCACATGTTCGAACAGTCGGGGAGGTTGTTGGTACCGAAGGCGCGGGCGAAGAGCTGGTAGACGAACGCCGACTCGTTCGACGCCCGGCCCGACGTGTAGAACAACGCCTCGTCCGGGCTCGCCAGGCCGCCCAGGTGCTCCGCGACCAGCGCGAACGCGTCGTCCCAGCTGATCGGCTCGTAGTGCGTGCCGCCGTCGCGGCGCACCATCGGCTGCGTGAGCCTGCCCTGCTGGCCCATCCAGTACTCGGAGCGCGTCTCCAGGTCGGCGAGGCTGTGACGGGCGAAGAACTCGGGCCCGATGCGGCGGGTGTCGCCCTCCCAGGCCACGGCCTTCGCGCCGTTCTCGCAGAACTCGGCGGTGTGGCGGTGCTTCGGGTCGGGGTCCGGCCAGGCGCAGCTCATGCAGTCGAAGCCGTCGACCTGGTTGAGGCGCAGCAGGTTCCGCGCGGTGCGGGACACGCCCATCTGCCGGACGGCCATGCCCAGGCTGACCGCGACCGCCGGGACGCCTGCGGCGGCCGTCTTCGGCGGGGACACCTCGAGAGCGGGCTCGGGGACGGTGTCGGGGGGGACGGTCAACGGGGGCCTCCGGGCGTACGACAGATGGCGTCGAGCGGATCAAGAGTAAGGAGAACGACGCTGGTCGCGCCCGCCGGCCACCCCCGGATGTGGCGGAACAGTCTCTGCGGGCGGTCAGACCGCGGGGTCGAGCGGCAAGGATCGGTCGGTGATCTCGACGAGCGTGTCGAGGGACAGCCCGAGCGTGCAGGCGAGCGTGGCGACGGTGAAGAAGGCGGGTGTCGGGATGCGGCCGGTCTCGATCTTGCGCAGCGTCTCGGCGGAGATCCCGGCGCACGCGGCGACGTCGACGAGGCTGCGATCGCCGCGGGCCTCGCGCAACAGCGCGCCCAGCCGCTCGCCGCGGTCGCGCTCGGCCGGGGTGAGGGGGACGCGAACCATGCCCGGGATACTAATACCGGTATTGTTATCGTGTGATTGAGCTGAAGACACCCGGAGAGATCGACGCGATCGACGCCGCGGGCACGGTCGTCGCGCGCATCCTGGCGGCGGTGCGGGCCAAGGCCGCGCCCGGTGTGAGCCCCCGCGAGCTGGACGACCTGGCCGCCGACATGATCGCCGACGCCGGCGCGGTGTCGAGCTTCCAGGGCTACCACCCGGGCTGGGCGCCCGTGCCGTATCCCGGCGTGACCTGCATCAGCGTGAACGACGCGGTGGTCCACGGCATCCCCGGCCCCGAGCCGCTCACCGCAGGCGACCTCCTCAGCGTCGACTTCGCCGTGCACCTCGACGGCTGGTGCGCCGACTCCGCGTTCAGCATCGTCGTCGGGGGCGACCCCGATCCCCGCGACCTCGCCCTCATCGACGCCACCGAGCGCGCGCTCGCCGCGGGCATCGCGGCGGTGCGGCCGGGCGCCAAGCTGGGCGATGTCGGGCACGCGATCGAGACGATCGCCCGGCGTGCCGGGTTCGGCATGCTGGCCGACCACGGCGGGCACGGCGTCGGCCGCTCGATGCACGAGGCCCCGCACGTCCCCAACGAGGGCCGCCCGGGCCGCGGGCTGAGGCTCAAGCCCGGTCTGGTGATCGCGATCGAGCCGATGCTCATCGCCGGCGGCACCGACGACTACCGCCACGACCCCGACGGCTGGACCCTGCGCACCGCCGACGGCAGCCGCGCCGCCCACGCCGAGCACACCGTGGCCGTGACGAAGGACGGCGTCCGCCTCCTCACCCGAGCGGCCTGACGAGCCCACCGGTCGCCCGCCCGACCGGGCCCACCCCCGCGAGCCGACACGTTCAGGCACCCGAGGCGGCATGCTCCGCGTCCGTGCAGCTGTCAGGCGCTCCTGTGCGTGGATGGCTGCTCCCCCGCGGAGGGTGGTGTCGTCACGTTCCGCGGGGGAGAGACGGCCGCGCCCTCGCCTCCGCACTTGCGGGACCGCGCCGTGGCCCCTCCGACCGGCCCGGTGCCCCGCCCCGATCCCGCTGCTACAACGGGCCGATGGCCGTCACCGCGCTGTACCGGTACCCCGTCAAGTCCATGCTCGGCGAGTCGCTGCGCGCCTGCCGGATCGACGCCGGCGGGGTGCTCGGCGACCGCGCCTACGCTGTGATCGACATCGAGACCGGCACGGTGGCGAGCGCCAAGGTCCCGAGGCGCTGGGCGGCCCTGCTCGACTTCTCCGCCCGCTACGTCACCGAGCCCCTCGCCGGGGAGCCCGTGCCGCCGGTGGAGATCACGTTCCCCGACGGCTCGGTGCTCCGCAGCGACGGCCCAGGCGTGGACGACGCGCTGTCCGCGGTGCTCGCGCGGCCGGTGCGGCTGGTGTCGACGCGGCCCGAGCGCAGTGCCGAGGGGAGATGGGGCTTCGAGGAGCTGTGGCCCGACATCGACGGCCTCGCGCCCCAGGGGCTCATCGACGGCACGCGGGTCCGTCGCGAGGAGACCGGCGAGGCCATCAGCCGCTTCGACGTGGCCGGCATGGCGCCGGGCTCGACCGGCTTCTTCGACCTCGCCGTGCTGCACGTCCTCACCGAGGCCACTCTCGACCGCCTGCGCGAGCTCGCTCCCGAGGCGACCTTCGACGTGCGGCGCTACCGCCCCAACCTCGTCCTCGACGGGGACGACGCCGGCTTCGTCGAGAACGGCTGGCCGGGCCGGGCCATCACCCTCGGGGACGGTCCGCGGCTCGAGGTCTCCATCACCGCGATGCGCTGTGTGATGACGACGCTGGCCCAGGGCGACCTCCCCGCGGACGCCGACACGCTGCGCGCGATCGCGCAGCACAACCGCCTGGAGATCCCGGGCATGGGCGTCTGGGCGTGCGCGGGCGTGTACGCCGACGTGGCCGCAGGTGGAT
>NZ_JAOPWR010000341.1 GCF_025965585.1 Pseudonocardia sp. | reverse complement strand
ACGAACGCGGCGATCTCCTCGCCGAGCTCGTCGTGGGGCACGCCGACGACCGCCGCCTCGGCCACCGCCGGATGCTCGTACATGATCTCCTCGATCTCGCGCGGGTAGACGTTGTAGCCGCCGCGGATGATGAGGTCCTTCTTGCGGTCGATGATCGTGTAGTAGCCCTCGTCGTCCCTCGTGGCGACGTCGCCGGTGCGGAACCAGCCGTCGGGGGTGGCCTCGGCCGTGGCGTCGGGGCGTCCCCAGTAGCCCTTCATGACGTTCTCGCCGCGGATCGCGATCTCGCCGGGCTCGCCGTTCGGCACCTCGTTGCCTGCGTCGTCGACGACCTTCATCTCGCAACCGCGCACCTCGAGGCCGATGGTCCCGGGCTTGCGCTCCTTGTCGGGCTGGTTGAACGAGGCCACCGGTGAGGTCTCCGAGAGGCCGTAGCCCTCCAGGATCGTGCAGCCGAACTTCTCCTCGAACGCCTTCATGATCTCCACCGGCATCGCGGAGCCGCCGGAGATGCAGGTGCGCAGCGTGGACATGTCGGCGCCGCCGGCGTCGGCGTGGTGCAGCATCCCGGCGTACATGGTGGGAACGCCCTCGAACACCGTGACCTGGTCGCGCGCCACCACCGCCAGCGCCTTGCCCGCGTCGAACCGGGGGATCAGCGTCAGGCTCGAGCCCGCGACGACCGAGGCGTTGAGCCCGCAGGTCAGGCCGAACACGTGGAACAGCGGCAGGCACCCCATGATCACGTCGTGCGGGGCGACCTGGATCAACGTGTCGACGGTGGTGCGGCAGTTGCTGTCGAGGTTGTGGTGGGTCAGCTCCGCGCCCTTGGGCCTGCCGGTGGTGCCGGAGGTGTAGAGGATCACCGCGGTGTCGTCGTCGGCGCGCTCGACGGCCTCGGGGGCGGGCGTGCCGGACAGCTCCGTGGGCCCCATCGCCCCGACGACCACGCAGTCGACGCCCTCGGCCTTCGCGCCCTCGGGCACGGCGTCGCCGCCGCCGTCCCAGCCGAAGACGAGCGACATGCCCGAGTCCTCGAGGTAGTACTGCACCTCGCGCGCCTTGAGCAGCGGGTTCATCGGGACGACGGTGGCCCCGGCCAGCAGCGAGCCGTAGAAGAGGATCGGGAACGCGGGCACGTTGGGCAGCACGAGCCCGACGCGGTCGCCGGGCGCGATGCCGCGGTCCTTGAGCATCCCCGCCACGGCGGCCGCGGCGTCGTACAGGTCCTGATAGGTCAGGACGTGGTCGTCGAGCCGGACGGCGGGGCGGTCGCCGTGCTCCGCCGCGGTCGTCACCAGGTTGGTGGCCAGGTTGGTCATCGTCGACTCCACACGCTCGCTCGGCCCAGGTCGGGACGCAACCTATCGCGACGACCGATCCGATCAGGCCCTGGTCACGCGAGGAGCGACTCCTCGGCGTCGGCCTCCTCCTGCTCCTTGCGGGCGGCCGCGGCCACCCGCGCCGTGGGCAGTGCCATCCGGACGCCGAGGAAGAACACGGCGACGCTGAACACCGCGACGACCACGAGGTCCCACCAGGTCGGGATCACGTTGATGCCGCCGTAGTCGCCGAGGTAGGAGATGACGCCTATTCCGATGAACCACGGCAGCATCCATCCCAGTGAGGCGAAGTCGAACGGCGGACGCTCCAGCGGCTTGTGGAACGCGTAGGAGATCCCGAAGAGGACGAGACCGGCGAGGATCGCCAGCAGCAGCTTGGAGACCGCCGTCCACGAGGCCCAGTAGATGATCTCGTTGGCCGCGACGAAGGCCAGCGGGGCGAGGATCTCGCCGGCGGGCAGCTTGTAGGGCCGTGGCCGGTCGGGGTCGGCGCGCCGCAGCGCGATGAGCGTGACCGGCGCGAACCCGTACATGATCACCGTGGCCGACGTGACCAGCCCGACGAGGCTCTGCCAGCTCGGGAACGGCAGGAAGCAGATCAGCCCGACGACGAACGCCAGCAGCACCGACGCCCACGGCACTCCGCGGGCCGAGATCCTCGCGAAGCCCCTCGGGACGTACCCGGCGTGGCCGAGCGCGTAGGACAGCCGGGCCGAGGTCCCGACGTAGACCAGCCCGGTACCGGACGGCGAGATGAACGCGTCGACGTAGAGGATCACGGCGAGCCAGCCGAGGCCCAGCGACGTGGCCAGCGTGGCGTAGGGGCCGAAGTCGCCCTTGCCGACCGGGTTCGCCCAACCGCCGACCAGGTCGGCGGGGTTGAGGGCGCCGATGAACGCGACCTCGAGGGCGAGGTAGATCAGCGTGCCGACGATCACTGCCGTGATCACGGCGCGGGGGATGTTCTTCTGCGGTTCCTTCGCCTCGCCCGCCATCTGCACGGCCTGTTCGAAGCCCTGCAGGGCGAACACCACACCGAGGGGTAGCGCCGCGAACACGCCGTGCGCGCCGTACGGGGCGAAGCCGCCGCCCGCGGTGAAGTTGCTCGCGTGGAACGACACGGAGACGAGCACGATGACCGTCAGGACCGGTACCGCGGTCTTCCAGATCACCGCGATCTTGTTGGACTCGGCCAGCCACTTGACGCCCGCGACGTTGAGAAGCGTGAACAGCAGCATGAGGAGGAACGCGAAGAGCAGGCCGCGCCCGGTGAGCGAGCCCGTCGTGTCGACGAACCCTGGCCAGAGGTGGTCCATGTAGGACAGCGCCGCCTCCACCTCGATCGGCGCGATCGTGACGGCCTGCAGCCATGCCACCCAGCCCGCGGTGAACCCGGCGATCGAGCCGAAGGCCAGCCGTGGCCAGCGCGCCGTACCGCCCGCCAGCGGGTAGGTCGCGCCCAGCTCGGCGTGCACGAGCGCGAGCAGGATGAGGATCGCTCCGGCGAGGATCCAGGAGAGGATCGACGCCCCGCCGGCCGCCGAGGCGGCCGTCAGGGCGCCGAGCAGCCAGCCCGACCCGATGATCGAGCCGAGCGAGATGAACATGAGCGACGTGAAGCCGATGTCGCGCTTGAGTCCACTCGACCCGGTGCCTGCCGGTTTCGAAATGTTTGTCACGAGGCACCTCCGTCGCGGCTCGGGCGAGCCGGTCGGGCCATGGTGCATCGATCGGTGATCATCTCGTTCCGCCGAACGAGTGGCCGATTGTTGCGATCTTGTTCACCCTCTGGCCTGCGGGGACGTTCCGTACCGGGGTGTTCTCGATGTCCGTAACATCCCCCTGTCCTGGGCTGCGACCGTGATCGTCAGGCTGACGAGGTGCTGCTCCCGGCGCTCGAATTCGTCCTCGACGGCAGGCCCGTGCGCGTCCCCGCAGGACGCTCCTTCGTGATCGGCCGGGGGGAGGAACCGCCCCATCCGCGCGTCGCGGCGGCACGCCGTCGTCGAGCTGACGCGCGGCTGCTGGATCCTCCCGGACCGGTCGGGCGACGGCACGTTCGTCGACGGTCGCCGGGTCGGCGTGAAGCTGCCGACCCGGCCGCCGGCTGCGATCACCGCGCACCGGTTCTGGTGGGGGCCGGACCCGCGCGCTCTCGGTGACCACCGTGCACCCGTCGAGAGGGGTGCGTTCCGCGTCAGGAGATGAGCGGGTCGCGGGGCAGGCCCAGCAGGCGCTCCGCCACCTGGTTGCGCGCGATCTCCGACGTGCCACCGGCGATG
>NZ_JAOPWR010000294.1 GCF_025965585.1 Pseudonocardia sp. | reverse complement strand
CCGGTCTGGCGGGTGCGGCCGGGTGCGGGCGCGACGGGGCCGCCGACGACCGGCGGGGCCGTGGGGGGCGGCACCGACGACGGGACGAGCAGCCGCGGCGACAGCAGCCGTGCCGCCGCGGCGCCGGACGGCGGAGCGGGCCGCGAGGGCCCGACGAATGTGGGGCGCGAGGGGGCACCGGTGGCGGTGTCCACCGCGGGCACACCGGCGGCGGGCAACGACGGGGCGCCGAGCGTGGAGGCCGGGCGGTCGGTGCCGTGGTCGGGACGCTGCGGACCGGTCCAGATTCCTGCGGTGTTGCGGGCGGCGGCGTCGCCGGGCACCCGGCGCGGCAGCGGCCCGCCCTGGACCTGCCTGTTCCGGAACGGCCCCCCCTGGGTCTGGCCGTTCTGGGTCCCGCTGCTCTGCGTCGGGGTCCGGCCGTCCCGAGCCTGCGCCGGGGCTGCGGGGGCGCTCCGGGCGTGCCGGGGCACACGGGCGGACTCGGCGTCCGGGAGCGCGAACGGCACGCCGCCGGAACCGTTCGCGGCGGCCCCGTCGGTGCCCGCGTTCTCGCGCCGGGCGTGCCGGCCACCGGATCCCTGGCCGCGCGCAGCCATCCGCCGCGCCATCTCCTCGCGCAGCCAGTCCGATCCCGAGCCCGGACCGTCCTCCGGATCCGGCGCCACCGACGGCGGTGCACCGTCGGTGAACGTGCTCACCGCCGTCCGCCCTTCACCGCAGCCGGTCGCTCACGCCGACGCTCGTGGCCGCGTGCTCAACGCTGGCTCCAGGCCTGCTTCGTGGCGCGCACGAGGCGGTCCTTGAGCTCACGGGTGTGGCGGCGGCTGACGGGCAGCTCGGCGCAGTCCGGCCCGTTGCCGACGCGCACGACGTACCCGGACCCGGACAGGCGCAGCTCGGTGACGAGCGGCAGCGACACCAGGAACGAGCGGTGGATGCGCACGAAGCCGGCGTCGCGCCAGCGGTCCTCGAGCACCGAGAGCGGGATGCGGACGAGGTGGCTGCCCTCCTGCGTGTGCAGGCGGGCGTAGTCGCCCTGGGCCTCCACGTAGCGCACGGCCGAGCGCGGCACCAGCTTCGTGGTGCCGGCCAGCTCGACGGGGATGACCTCGTCCTCGCCGTTCTCCTCGCGCACCGGCTCGACGACACCGGACGTACGGCGCACGAGGATGCGGTCGATGGCGGCGGACAGCCGCTCCGCGCGGAGCGGCTTGAGCAGGTAGTCCTCGGCACCGACCTCGTAGGCGTCGACCGCGCGGTCGTCGTGGGCGGTCACGAAGACCACCGACGGCGGCACGGCCATCGACGAGAACACCCTCGCGAGCTCCAGGCCGTCGAGGCCCGGCATCCGGATGTCGAGGAACACCACCTCGACGTCGGTGCGCTCGGCCACCCGCATGCCGGTCATCGGGTTGGCCATACCACGACCTGCCGCCTGCCCGGCGGGCTGGGCCTCGCGCACGCCTTGCCTGCTGTTGAGCACGCGGAGGGCGTCCGTGGCGTTGGACGCCTTCAGCACCACCCCGACCCGGGGCTCCTCGCTGAGCAGGTAAGCCAGTTCTTCGAGGGCCGGCTCCTCGTCGTCCACCGCGAGGACGACCAGGCCGCCGGAGCTGTCGTTGCTGTCCACGATCTCCTCATCCTGCGTGTCCGGTGCGCATCGGACCTCCGGCGATCACGCCCAGGTCCGCGGACCATGGTGACGGCCAATCCGTGTGAGTGCCAGTGTCAGGCACCAATCGGGTTCATCCGATCACACCCTGCTACAAACCGTACCGCGCCCACGTGGCCCTGACCTCGGCCGCCTGGGCGAGTCCGAGCAGAAGATCTGCTCCGGCCACACCGGCGGCGGGCGCACCGCCCAGACCCAGCCGGGCCAGCAGCGGCCTGCGGCCCTCCACCAGCACGAGCTCCGCGTCCGGGAAACGCTCGGTGAGCACACCGCGCGCGGTGCCCAGGCCGTCGACCAGGCCCACCTCCAGGGCGCGCGTGCCGGTCCACACCTCGCCGGTGAACGGATCGCCCTGCAGCTTGTCGCCGCGCCGCGAGGTGACCCACTCGCGGAACAGGTCGTGCAGCTGCTCCTGCAGGCCGCGCAGCCACTCGACGTCCTCGGACTTCTCCGGCAGGAACGGGTCGAGCCGCGACTTGGACTCCCCCGCCGTGTACATGCGGCGCTGGATCCCGAAGCGCTCGATGAAGCCGTCGAGGCCGAAGCCCTGGCTGATCACCCCGATCGAGCCGACGAGCGACGTGGGGTGGGCGTAGATCTCGTCGGCGGCACACGCCAGCCAGTACCCGCCGGACGCGGCGACGTCCTCGCAGAACGCCAGGACGGGCACCTCGTGCTCCTCGGCGAGGCCGCGGATGCGGTCGGCCACCAGCGCCGACTGCGTGGGCGACCCGCCCGGCGAGTTCACCAGCAGCGCGACGGCCGCCAGCCCGTCGGGCGCGAAGGCCCGCTCGAGGGTCTTCTCCGTGGTGGTCACGTTGATCACCGCGCGGGGCACGGGCCCGGCGGACGAGGCGATCACCCCCTGGAGCCGCACGAGCGAGACGACGGACCTGTCGCTGCGCTCGCCGAGCCGTCCGGGGAGACGGGAGGCGAGCCGGTCGGGGAAGCGGAGCGCGTCCATTCGCGCCACGCTACGCGGCTGCACCACCCTCCGAGGAGCTCAGACGCGGATGCCCGCCCGGAACTTCGGGACCCGCAGGGTGATCTTCATGCCCGCGCCGAGCGCCGTGTCGACGACGAGGCCGAAGTCGTCGCCGAACGTGGAGCGCATCCGGTCGTCCACGTTGCCGAGGCCGACGTGGGCGCCGGAGAGGTGGGCGTCGTCGAGGTCCTCGGTGAGCCGCGAGGGGTCCATGCCGATCCCGTCGTCCTCGACGATGATCACGCACTCGGCGCCGGCGTTCTCGGCCGTGATGGTGATGGTGCCGCCGTTGGGCTTGCTGGCCAGGCCGTGCCGCACGGCGTTCTCCACGAGCGGCTGCAGCGCGAGGAACGGCAGCACCACCGACAGCACCTCGGGCGCGATCTGCAGCTTGATGTTGAGCCGGGCCCCGAAGCGCGCCTTCTCCAGCCGCACGTAGCGCTCGATGTTGGTGAGCTCGTCCTGGAGCGTCGTGAACTCGCCCGCGGCGCGGAAGGAGTAGCGGGTGAAGTCGGCGAACTCGATGAGCAGCTCGCGGGCGCGGTTCGGGTCGGTGCGGATGAACGACGCGATGGTGGTGAGCGCGTTGTAGACGAAGTGCGGGGAGATCTGCGCGCGCAGCGCCCGGACCTCGGCGCGGTTGAGCCGGGCTCGCGACTCGTCGAGCTCGGCGAGCTCCAGCTGGCTGGAGACGTAGCGCGCGACCTCGGCGGTGGCCCGCAGCAGCACCGGCCCGGCGGTGGAGGTGGTGAGCGCGGCAAGGGTGCCGACGATGGCGCCCTCGGTCTCCAGCGGGACGACGACGATGCCGCGCACCACGCAGTCCTGCCGGTCGCACGTGATGGCGGTGTGCGAGAGCACCTGCTGGCGGCCGGTGGAGATCACCTGGTCGGCGAGCTGCCGGACGTCGGGCTCGTGCTGGTCGGCGTCGCCGTCCCAGCCGAGGGTGTTGCCGCGGTTGTCCGTCATCGTGAGCGCGCAGGTGTCGAGCAGCTGCCGCAGGTACGGCAGGGCGAACGACGCGGAGTTGGCCGAGAGCCCCTCGCGCAGCGACGGCGCCGCCAGCGCGACGGTGTGCAACGTGGCGAACGTGGCGCGCTCCAGCGGCGTTGCGAACGTGTTGCGCTTGTTGCGAAGGAAGTAGAAGACCGCGACGGAGATGCTGACGAGCGCGAGGAGGATCAGCGCCAGCAACAACGTGGGTGCGGCCAGCAGGTCCCCCACGTCAGCTCCCCTCGGCCACGGCTACCTCACCAGCCGGGACAACCGACGGTCGGCCAGCGGCTTGCCGCCCGTCTGGCAGCCGGGACAGTACTGGAAGGACTTCGTCGCGAAGGAGACCTCCCGGACGGTGTCGCCGCACACCGGGCACGGCATCCCGGTGCGGGCGTGCACGCGCAGCCCGGAGCGCTTCTCCCCCTTGAGCCCGGCGGCCTTCTGCCCCACCGACCGCTCGACGGCGTCGGTGAGCACCGACCGCAGCGCGGCGTAGAGCGCGTCGACCTGATCGGGTTTCAACCGCCCGGACGAGGCGTACGGCGAGATCTTGGCGGTGTGCAGGATCTCGTCGCTGTAGGCGTTGCCGATCCCCGCCAGCACGGTCTGCTCCACGAGCAGGGTCTTGATCCGCTCGGTGTGCCCGGCGAGCAGCGCGGCGAACTCGTCGGCCGACAACGACAGCGCGTCGGGGCCGAGCCGGGCGATGCCGGGCACGTCCTGCGGGTCGTGCACCAGGTAGACGGCCAGCCGCTTCTGCGTGCCGGCCTCGGTGAGATCGAAGCCGGGCCCGCCGGCGTGGTCGAGGTGCACCCGCAGCTCCAGCGGGCCGCGACCGGGCTTGGGCGGCGTGGTGGTGGACGAGTCGTGCCAGCGCATCCACCCGGCCCGCGAGAGGTGGGTGACGAGGTGCAGCCCCCCTGCCTCACCACCGCCCGCCCCGTCCAGGAACTCGACGGAGAGGAACTTGCCGTACCGCGCCGCCCCTGTGACGACGCGGCCGGCGAGCGACTGCACCGGGGGGTCGAAGGTCTTGACGGCACTCATCGAGGCCACGTCGACGCGGGCCACCGGCCGGTAGATCGCATGTTCGCGCAGGTGGTGGGCCAGGGCCTCGATCTCGGGCAGCTCGGGCACGGCAGGGGCCTCAGTTCACCGGTTGCAGCGGACTGTCGGCGTGGCCCGGGGTGCCCTGGGTACGCAGCCTGCGGACGACGATGCGCAGCTCCTCGCGGGCCTTCGAGCCGCCGCGGACGAGGCCCGTCCAGCGCTCGGCGGGCTGGTCGTAGCTGCCCGCGGTCTCCGCGACCACGGTCCACGGCCTGCGCAGCCACCACCGCACCGGGAAGAACAGCACGACGACGATCGCGACGGCCCACAGGAACCACGGCACGTGCAGCTGCGACGGCGACCAGACCACGAGGATCACCCAGAACACGAACAGCGCCGAGAGCACCAGCACCGCGGCGCCGCGGCCACCGTCGACGTCGTGCTCGAAGTCGTCGCCGGTGGCGGGCAGGGACCACTCGATGTTGCGGCGCACCGACCAGGTGCGTCCGTCGACACCGACCACCGTCTTCGATCCCATCGATCCCTGCCGTCGTCAGAAGAGTGCTTGCTCCCACTTTCCCACATCCGCCCGTCAGGAGGGGCGCTCCTCCGCCCGGACCTTCAGACCTCGGTGAACTGCACGAACGACGGACCGAGATCGGACATCGTCCGCCGGATCGGCCCCGGCAGCAGCCCGCTGAACTCCTCGCGCATGGTGAACCGCGTGCGCCCGTGTCGTACCGCCACCGCGCCGCGATCGCTACCGCACCGCCGCCACGCGGCGCAGCGGCAGGCTCGTCACCCCGTTGATGAAGTTGGACGTCAGCCGTCGTGGCTCCCCGTCGAGCTCGACGGGCGGGTGCGCGAGGAACTCCGTGAAGAAGGCCCGCATCTGCAGCCGCGCGAACGCCGCACCCAGGCACAGGTGCGGCCCCTGCCCGAACGCGAGGTGCTCGTTGGGCGTGCGCTCGATGTCGACGCGGAACGGGTCGGGGAAGCGGCGCTCGTCGTGGTTCGCCGACACGTGGTAGACGACGACCTTGTCGCCGGCGCGGATCGTGCGGCCTCCCATCTCGACGTCACGGGCGGCGGTGCGGCGGAACGTCAGCACCGGCGGATGGACGCGCAGCATCTCCTCGACCGCCGACGGGAGCAGCGACGGATCCGCGCGCAGGCGCTGGTGGGCGGCAGGGTTCTGCAGCAGGGTCAGCACCCCACCGGGCAGGGCGCTGCGCACCGTGTCGTTGCCGGCGATCACCAGCAGGAAGAAGAACATCTGCAGCTCGGCGTGGGTGAGCGCCTCGCCGTCCACCTCGGCCTGCACGAGCGCGGTCATGACGTCGTCGGCGGGCTCGCGGCGCTTGCGGCGGGCCAGGTCGTCGGCGAACGCGAACATGTCGGCGAGCATCGCGGGCGAGCGCGGGTTCACCGGACGGCCGTCGGCGTCGCGGACCTCCACGGCGTGCTCGGGGTCCTGGTAGCCGATCACCCGATTGGTCCACGCGAGGAGCAGGGGACGGTCGGCGGCCGGCACGCCCAGCAGGTCGGACAGGTTCTGCAGTGGCAGGTCGTCGGTGACGTCGCGGGGCAGGTCGAACGATCCGCCCGCCGACACCGAACGCAGCAGTGCGGCCGCCCGCTCCCGGACGGTCGCGGCGAACCGCTCCAGCCGCCGCCGGGTGAACGCGCCCGTCACCAGCGTGCGGAGCCGGATCTGCTCGGGAGGGTCCATGTTGAGCACCATCCGGCGGAGGAACGGCAGGTCGGCGGCATCAGGGTCGCGAATCTGCGTGGCGCCGAGCGCGGACGAGAAGTCCTGCGGGCTGCGCAGCACGTGCCGGACGTCGTCGTAGCGCGTGACGGCCCAGAACCCCGGCCCCGCGGGCCAGATACCCACCTCGTGCTCGTCCTGCCACGCGACCGGGTCGGTGTCGCGCAGCAGGCGCAGCGCGTCGTGCGGCACGCCGCGGGCGAAGACGCGGGGATCGAAGACGTCGGGCACGCGTCTCTGCCTACCTCATCGCGGTGTGCGGGATCACTGCCTCTTTCGGACAATCGAGTTGCCGATCTTCTCCAACGCGTCCATGCTTGGCCCACGCAAGTCGTTGGTTGTTACAAGCAAAGCATCGGTAAAGCCGGGAGACGGGGAGCACGTGGGCGACATCGACGTGATCGACGTGAACCCCGGGATCGACGCCCCCCGTGACGTCACGGTCGACGCACCCGCACCCGCGGCCCCCGACGTCGACGTGGCGGACCGCATCGCGCAGGAGGTCGTGCGGCTGCTGCGCATCGTCTCGCGGATGCGCCACCAGAACGACATCGCGGTCGCCCACGTCCTCGCGGAGCTGCTGGACAAGGGACCGAAGCGGGTCGGGGAGATCGCCCAGTCGCTGGGCACCGACCCGTCCACCGTGAGCCGTCAGGTCACCGCGCTCGTCGAGGCGGGGCTTGTCGAGCGGCACGCGCACCCGGACGACGGGCGGGCCCACCTGCTGGCCCCCACCGCCGCCGGCATGCAGCGGTGCGCCGTCGGCCGCCGCCGCCAGCACGAGCTGATCACCACGATCCTGTCCGGGTGGTCCGCGGAGGACAGCACCCGGCTGGCCACGCTGCTCGGCATGTTCGCCGACGACATGCAGGCCGCGCACGAAGGGGAACGGCGGAACGTCCGCCGTTCAGGAGGAGAGAGCTGATGTCCACCGAAGTCGCCGTCGAGAGCACCTCGAAGGCCGAGCCGCGGTCGTCGGGCGAGCTGACCCATCGCCAGATCCTGACCATCCTGGGTGGCCTCCTGCTCGGCATGTTCCTGGCCGCTCTGGACCAGACGGTCGTATCCACTGCCATCCGCACCATCGCCGACGACCTCGGCGGGCTGAGCCAGCAGGCGTGGGCCACCACCGCGTTCCTCATCACGAGCACCATCGCGACACCGCTCTACGGCAAGCTCTCCGACATCTACGGCCGCAAGCCTCTCTTCCTGCTCGCGATCTCGATCTTCATCATCGGCTCGATCACCTGCACGTTCGCCCAGTCGATGTACCAGCTGGCCGCGTTCCGCGCCCTGCAGGGCATCGGCGCCGGCGGTCTGTTCTCGCTGGCGCTGACGATCCTGGGCGACATCGTCCCGCCGCGTGAGCGGGCCCGGTACCAGGGCCTCTTCCTCGCCGTGTTCGGCACGTCGAGCGTGCTCGGCCCGGTCATCGGCGGCCTGCTGTCCGGCCAGGCCACCATCTGGGGCATCGACGGGTGGCGCTGGATCTTCCTGGTCAACGTCCCGATCGGTCTGCTCGCGCTGATCGTCGTGGCCAAGGTGCTGAACGTGCCGCACACGCCGCGCTCGCACCGCATCGACTGGCCCGGCGCGATCATGCTCGCCGTCGGCCTCGTGCCGCTGCTGCTCATCGCCGAGCAGGGCCGCGAATGGGGCTGGGACTCCGGCCGCGCGTGGCTCTGCTACGGCATCGGCGCCGTCGGTCTGATCCTCTTCGTGGTGCTCGAGAACTACTACAAGGACGACGCGCTGCTGCCGCTGCGGCTGTTCAAGAGCAGCGTGTTCTCGCTGGTCACGATCGTCGGCGTCATCGTCGGTATGGGCATGTTCGGTGGCATCGCCCTGCTGCCGCAGTTCCTGCAGATCGTGCACGGGGCCACGCCGATCGAGTCCGGCTACCTCATGCTGCCGCTCGTCGCGGGCATCATGGTCTCCTCCATCACCTCCGGCCAGCTGACGTCCAGGACCGGCAAATACAAGATCTTCCCGATCATCGGTGTGGCGCTCATGGTCGCCGCGATGGTGATCATGTACTTCCGGGTCAACGTCGACATCCCGCTGTGGGAGCTCGACCTCTACATGGCGATGTTCGGCCTCGGGCTCGGTGGCTGCATGCAGACGCTGGTGCTGGCCGTCCAGAACGCTTCTCCCGCCCGTGACATGGGCGTCGTCACCGCGTCGTCCACGTTCTTCCGGCAGCTCGGCGGCACGCTGGGCACCGCGATCTTCCTGTCCATCGTGTTCTCGACAGTGCCCGACAAGATCGCGAGCGCGTTCACGGCCGCGCAGAGCGACCCGAACTTCATGGCCGCGATCAGCGACCCCGCGGTGCGCGCCAACCCGGTCAACGCACCGTTCTTCGCGGCGCAGGCCGGTGGCGCGAACGCGTCCGGCGTGCTCAACGACTCGGCGTTCCTGCAGACGATCGACCCCCGGCTCGCGCATCCGTTCCTGGTGGGCTTCTCCGACTCGATCGTGCTGACCTTCATCATCGTGGCGGCCATCCTCGCGGTAGCGTTCATCCTCGTGCTGTTCGTCAAGGAGCTGCCGCTCCGCACGATGTCCGGTGCGCAGGCAGCCGCTCAGGAGGCGGCCGAGGCCGCAGCCGGCCCGGCGGGCGTGACGATGACCGCGGAGGCGGTCACCGCCGGGTTCGCGGCGATCGCACCCACCACCGTGGGGGCCGCCGCGGCCTAGGCCGAGCGCCAGGCCGGACGGCACGCGCTGTCCGCCTACCCGGCACCGCACGCCGGCAACGGCCACACAGCCTTCGCGATGGCCGACGTCCCCGGCAACGGGGTCAGCACGCCGGCCGCCGGCATGCAGGCCCTCGGCGGACAGGGCTTCGACGGACAGGGCTTCGCGGCCCCGGCCGCCCAGCCCGCCATGTCCGACGGTCCCGGGGTGTTCGGCGCCGTCAACCGCGGCGACGGGGTGGGCCTG
>NZ_JAOPWR010000281.1 GCF_025965585.1 Pseudonocardia sp. | reverse complement strand
ACCACCGAGCCGACCCGGGCTGGTCGTCGGAACCGGCCGGGCCGACCACGGTCAGCGGGTGGTCGCGGCCGGCCATCCAGGCGGCGAACACCACCGGTGCGAGCCCGCCGCTGTGGTCGATGTGGAGATGGGTCAGCAGCGCCGCGGCGAGCGCGGCCGGGTCCACGCCGGCCCGTCCCAGCCGCTCGAAGGTTCCGCCGCCTGCGTCGACGAGCAACCGAGGCCGCCCGTCGAGCTGGACGAGGTACCCCGACGACGCCCGATGTGCATTGACGAACGGGCCGCCGCTGCCCAGCACGCGCACGGCCAGTCCCTCGATGCTCACGGCCCGGGAGCTACCCACTCGCGCGGCCCCCAACCGCTGCCCGCCGACGGGGCACGTGCTCGTAGTGGTAGTGGCCGGCCGAAGAACGCGTACGTCGTGACCGTCGCCCGACCCTCGAACGCCGGGCCGGCACCGACGACCACGATCTACGGCACGCCCACGCGAGCCGGCGCATCGCGGGCGAGAGCGTCATGCCGAGTTCCGAGGACCGGGCACGGAGGGCGAGAACGGCCAACGGTCGTCGATGTTCGGCATGTGCCCGGCCTTCACTCGAAACGGGCTCTGAACCATGGTCGATGCTGCACCAGCGGTCGTCGTGGGTAGTCGATGCCAGGCAGCCGCACCCGGGACCGGGTCCGGACCCACTGCCCGGGTGCAGCGTGGCCCGTACGGATTCGATGCCGTCCGAGGGAGAGGGTGCATGTGGCGACCGCGACGGAGTACAGCGGGCCCGAGGACGAGGTCGTCCGGGCCGAGGAGAGCAAGCTCCGCCGCCATCTCGGCGTCTGGGGACTGACCGCGATCGGATTCTCCAACATCGTCGGCTCCGGGTGGCTGTTCGCCTCGATGTACGCGGCCCAGATCGCCGGACCGGCCGCGCTGCTGGCGTGGGTGGCCGCGGGGATCCTCTGCGCGCTGGTGGCGCTCGTGATCGTCGAGCTGGGCGCGTCCCGGCCGGAGGCAGGCGGCACGGTCCGCTGGCCGCTGTACGCCAGCGGCCGCCTCGTGGGCTCCGTGATCGGGGTCTCGGCACTGCTGTCGGTGGGGGCCACCAGCGCCGAGCTCACGGCGATCGTCCAGTACGCCGGGCACTACCTGCCCTGGGTCTACAAGGACGGATCCCTGACCTGGAGCGGAGTGCTGCTCGCCGTCGTCCTCTCGGTGATCCTCACCGCCCTGAACTGGTACGGCGTCAGGCTCTTCGGGCGCGTGAACAACACCCTCACGATCATCAAGATCGCCGTGCCCACGCTGACGGTCGTCGCGCTGATCGCCTCGGGCTTCCACGCGGCGAACCTCACCGGCCACGGCGGCTTCGCCCCCTACGGCTACGGCGCGGTGCTGTCGGCGCTGGCCGGCGGCGGGATCGTCTACTCGGTCAACGGCTTCCAGGCGCCGGTCGACTTCTCCGGCGAGGCGCGCGATCCGCGCCGAACGGTGCCGCTGGCGGTGCTCGGCAGCATCACCCTGGCCGTGCTGCTCTACCTCGCGCTCCAGCTCGCCTTCCTCGGCGCGGTCCCGGAGACGCTGCTGGGCCACGGCTGGCACGGCGTCGACCTCGACTCCCCGTTCGGCGAGCTGGCGGTGGCCCTGAACCTCCAGCTCGTCGCGGCGATGCTGTACGCCGACGCGGTCATCTCCCCCGGCGGCTCGGCCTACGTGGGCATCGCCATCGACGCCCGCCACACCTATGCGCTGGCCAAGAACCGGCTGCTCCCCCGCCCGATCATGGTGGTGGACCGGCGGTCCGGCGTCCCCCGGCGGGCGCTCCTGCTGAACCTCGTCGTCGTCATCGTGTTCCTGCTCCCGTTCGGCGGCTGGCAGCACATCGTCAGCGTGATGGGCGACCTGTACCTGCTGCTCTACGCCGCGGCGGCGGTCGCCGCGGGCGTCTTCCGGGTCGTCGAGCCCGAGCGGCTCTCCGGCTGGGTCCCCGGCCTGCGGGTGATCGCACCACTCAGCTTCGTGCTGGCCTCGGAGTTCATCTACTGGTCGGGCTGGCACGACCTGCGGATCGCGCTGCCGCTGACGCTCGCCGGGGTGCCGTTGTTCGTGGCCCTCTGGCGGACCGACCGGAGCGCTCCACTGCTCACGGAGCTGCGCCGCGGGGCCTGGCTGGTGGCCTACCTGCTGACGCTCACCCTGCTGTCCGGGCTGGGCAGCTTCGCCGGTGCGAACCTGCTGCCCGCGCCGTACGACTCGATCGTCGTCGCCCTCGTCGCCCTCGTGGTGTTCCCGGTCGCGGTGCGGTCCGGCGTCCCGCGTAGCCGGCGTCCGGAGCGGGCTACCGCTGGCGGTCGAGGTCCACGTTGAGCCGGGACAGGAGCGTCGCGAGAGCGTCGCCGTCGGCGTCGGACCAGCCGCTCAGCACCGTGCGCAGCCCGGCGTGGCGGATGTCGCGCACGCGGGCCACCTGCTCGTCGCCTGCCGGCGTCAGGGCGACGAGGACGGCGCGGGGGTCGCGGTCGGGGCGGGTGCTGACCAGACCCGCGGCGCCCAGCTTCGCCACGTGCCTGCTGGCCGTCGGTTTGCTGACGCCCAGGCGCCGGGTGAGCTCGCCCAGGCCCTGCGGCCCGTGCTCGTCGAGCAGGGCGAGCACCGGGTAGGTGTAGCGGTCGACGGGGCCGTCGCCGTAACCGCCGGCCCAGACCTCCTCGAGGGTCCGCCGGATCAGGACAGTGATCTCGCGCTCGACGCGGGCGAGCGCGTCCTGATGTGCGGTGACCGTGCGGGTGATGAGGACCACCTCCATCGGAATCGGGCATCAGGGCGGAAAGCAGGCTACTGGGGTTGCGCCATGCAATGTTACGCCGTGCAATCGTGCAGCACGGACGTAATACTTATGTAACACATGGAGGTTCGGGGACATGTGCGGTATCTGCGGATGGTTGGACTACGAACGCGACCTGGGGGCGCCGGACGCCCGGCGCGAGCTGGCCGCGATGACCGAGACGATGTCCTGCCGAGGGCCGGACCAGGAGGGCACCTGGGTGGACGGCCCGGTGGCACTCGGGCACCGGCGCCTGGCCGTCATCGACGTGCCGGGCGGGCGCCAGCCGATGACGCTGCCGGTGGGTGACGAGCAGTCGATGACCATGGTCTACAGCGGCGAGACCTACAACTTCCGCGAGCTGCGCGAACGCCTCGCCGCGGCCGGGCACCGCTTCGAAACCAGCAGCGACACCGAGGTGGTGCTGCACGCCCACCAGGAGTGGGGCGGACGCGACCCGCGGCACGCCGTGCGCGAGCTGAACGGCATGTTCGCCTACGCGCTCTGGGACACCCGCACCCGCGAGCTCGTGCTCGTGCGCGACCGGCTGGGCGTCAAGCCGCTCTACTACTACCCCACCCCGCACGGCGTGCTGTTCGGCTCGGAGCCCAAGGCGATCCTCGCCAACGCCGCCGCGCGCCGCGTCGTCGACCTGGCCGGCCTGCGCCGGGCGCTGTCGTGGGTGGCCGACCCCGGCAACTCCGTCTTCCAGGGCATGCGCGAGGTGCCCCCCGGCTACGTCGTCCGGATCAACCGCGACGGGATCCGTGAGCTGCGCTACTGGGCGCTCGAGGACACCGGCCACACAGACGACGTCCCCACGACCGTCCGCACCGTGCGCGACCTGCTGGAGGACACCGCGCGGCGGCAGCTGATCAGCGACGTGCCGCTGTGCACGCTGCTCTCGGGCGGCCTCGACTCCTCGGCGCTGACGGCACTCGCCGCCCGGCACGTGGACGGGAAGGTGCGCTCGTTCGCCGTCGACTTCGTCGGCTACGACGAGAACTTCACCGCCGACGACGTCCGCGGCACCCCCGACGGCCCGTACGTGAAGGACGTCGCCCAGTTCGTCGGCACCGACCACGCCGACATCACCCTGTCGACCGACCAGATGATGGACCCGGCAGTCCGGGCCGCGGTCCTGCACTCCCGCGACCTGCCCATCACGGCAGGCGACATGGACTCGTCGCTGTACCTGCTGTTCAAGGCCATCCGGGAGCGTTCCACGGTGGCGCTGTCGGGTGAGTCGGCCGACGAGGTGTTCGGCGGCTACCGCGACTTCCACGACGCCGACACCGTCGCCGCCGACACGTTCCCGTGGCTGGCCGGCCGGATGATGAACCGGGCCGCCGCCGGCCCGTCGCTGTTCGACGAGCGGCTGACCAAGGAGCTGGACCTGCCCGGCTACCTCGACGCGCAGTACCGCCACGCGCTCACCGAGGTGCCACAGCTGACCGGGCCGGCCGCCGCCGATCCGCACGAGCGGCGGATGCGGGAGGTCTGCTACCTCTACCTCACCCGCTTCCTGCCCAACCTGCTCGACCGCAAGGACCGGATGAGCATGGCCGTCGGGCTCGAGGTGCGCGTGCCCTTCTGCGACCACCGGCTCGTCGAGTACGTCTTCGGCACGCCGTGGGCGCACAAGACCTTCGACGGCCGCGAGAAGAGCCTGCTGCGTGCCGCGACGGCCGACCTGCTCCCGGAGTCGGTGGTGCAGCGGGTGAAGAGCCCGTACCCGTCCACGCAGGACGCCGGCTACGAGCAGGCGCTGCGCCGGCAGGCGGCCAGTGCACTGGAGAACCCCGACTCGAAGGTCGCCCCGCTGCTCGACGCCACCACGGTGCGCGAGCGCCTGTCCGAGACGGTGGACGGCCGGTCGTCCATGGCCGACCGCATGCAGTGGGAGCAGGTGCTCACCCTGGAGAACTGGCTGACCGACTACCAGGTGGACGTGCGGCTCTAGGAGCGCGCAGGAATGTTCGTGGGCTCCTCGCGTTGGGGCCGAAGGAGTGCCCACCGCGAGGAGCCCACGATGACCCTGACCCGCAGCGACGCACCGCTCGCCCCGAACCCCCCGGCGACGGTCAACTACCGCATCGACGGACCGGCCCACAAGCTGTTCGCCCAGCCGTTCCACCGCCGCGTGCGAGCCGAGTTCGCCGGCCGCACCGTGCTCGACACCACCCGGGGCGTGCTGCTGCACGAGACGGCCCTGCCCCCACGGCTGTACGTGCCCGAGGAGGACCTCGACGCCTCCGCGTTCGTGCCGAGCGACCTCTCCACGCACTGCCCGTTCAAGGGCGACGCCACCTACCGCTCGCTCGCGGTGGGCGACCGGACCGTCGAGAACGCGCTCTGGGCCTACCCCGAGCCGACGGACGGGGCGCCGTGGCTGGCCGGCTACGCGTCGCTGTACTGGGAGGCGGCCGACGCGTGGTTCGACGAGGACGAGCAGGTCCGCGCGCTCACCGACCCCTACCACCGGGTGGACGTGCGCTCGTCGAGCCGGCACGTCGAGGTGTTCGCCGGCGACGAGCTGGTGGCCGAGTCGCACAGCCCGCTCGTGGTGGACGAGACCGGCCTGCCGCTGCGCTTCTACCTCTCCCCCGACGACATCACGGCCAAGACGACCGCCACCGACACGTCCACCCACTGCCCTTACAAGGGCGACGCCCGCTACTGGACGCTCACCTTGGCGGACGGCCGCGAGCTGGTGGACGCGGTGTGGGCCTACGACGAGCCTCTGCCCGAGTCGTCGCACATCGCCGGCCGCGTGAGCCTGCTCCACGACGACCTGCGCGTCGTGGTGGACGGGCAGCCCGCCTGACGCGGGTCAGTCCTCGTCGACCAGCAGTGCCTCGAAGGCCGGCATCGCCGCCTGCAGGGCCTCGAGCTGGTCGGGGGCGAGGCGCGCGAGGCGGCGCGCCACCAGGGCAGTGCGGTGGCTGCGCACCTCCTCCAGGCCGGCTGCGCCGGCCTCGGAGAGCCTGATCTGCACGCCCCGGGCGTCCTGGGGGTCTGGGGCTCGGATCACCAGGCCCTGCTCGTCCAGCGCGGCGAGCACCCGGCTCATGGTCGGGGCGGTGACGGCCTCGCGGCGCGCCAGCTCGGAGAGCCGCAGCGGGCCGTACTGCTCCACGGTGACGAGTGCCGACAGCTGCAGCGGCGGGATCGACTCGTGGCCGTCGATGCGGATGCGCCGGTTGAGCCGGCCGACGGCGAGGCGGAGCCGCGCGGCGAGCTCGGTGCGGGCGTCGTCGGCGGTGGCGGCGCCGGCGGGATGGGGCGCTGTCATCGGTCCATGGTGCCATCCGCGCCGATCAACGCGTCGGACCCCACCCCGGAACGGACGTAACGGACGCGGCAGATCACACCGTGGCCGGTCACACGTGGCCGGTCACACCTTGCGCAGCCGGATGCCCGTCACGTTGTGGTCGGGCCCCTTGCGCAGCACCAGGCTGGCGCGGCCCCGGGTGGGGCGGATGTTGTGCTGCAGGTTGGGGCCGTTGATCTCCGACC
>NZ_JAOPWR010000266.1 GCF_025965585.1 Pseudonocardia sp. | reverse complement strand
GGGCAAGCTCCAGGGGAGACGATGACCGTGATCCGGATCGGCCCGCACACCGAGCTGAACATCTTCGTGATCGAAGGCAACACCGAGGTCGACCGGCAGACCCCGATGTGGGGACGAGGACGCATCGACCACATCGGACTGCAGGCCGCCTCGCCGGAGGCGTTCGCCACGATCCGACAACGGCTGATCGACACCGGGGCCAGCGACGGCACAGTCAACGACTTCGGATCCGTGCACAGCGTGTTCTTCCGCGACCCGGACGGTCTTGAAGGCGAGGTCCTGCTCAGCAAAGACTGACACCGCCGACAGCGCGGCGATCGGTGGCCTTGGTTCGACAGAGAACCCAGTGGGAGTCGGCCCGGAAGGCACCTGGTGGATGCGAGCTTCCCACAGCCTCAGCAGCGTGGCGGTCAGCTCGACGAGCCGAATCTCGTGTCGGCAGCCAAGGCGGGCCGATGCCCGGCATCAGCGTGTCTTGTTATCGCAGCGGTCGCGCGGGAGCCTGCGGTGTGGACGTACCGCGGACCGACCCCGTTGTCGGGTTCCGGCTGCTCGGTCAGGTCTCCGCGGTCGACGCGACCGGAGCGGCTGTGGCGTTGGGGTCCTCGCGGCAGCGCGCCTTGCTCGCCGGCCTGCTTGTGGGAGAGCAGGTTCCGATCCCGGTCGCTCGGTTGGTCGAGCTGCTGTGGGACTCCTGTCCGCCGCCGACGGCGGCCACGATGGTCCACACCGCGATCGCAGGCTTGCGCAACGCGCTCGAACCGGGGCGCCGGAGCGGCGACGCACGCCTCCTCGTGACCCGTGACGACGGGTATGTGCTGCAGGTGTCGCCTGATGAGATCGACGCGGTCCGGTTCGAGCGGTTGCTGGCCGCGGGCCGTCGGGCGGCCCCGGAGCGCGCGCACCGCCTGCTGGTCGAGGCGTCGGGTTTGTGGACCGGGCCCGCATTGGCCGGGGTCAAGCAGGCATTCGCCCGCGACGAGGCCAACCGGCTGGACAGTCTCCGGGTGGAGTGCGCCGAGCTCAAAGCCGCGGCCGACCTGCAGTTAGGGCTCCACCACGAGGTGGCGTCGGAGCTCGAGACCCTGGTCTTCCGGAACCCGCTTCGGGAACCGTTGTCCAGGCTGCTGATGGTTGCCTTGTATCGGTGCGGCCGGCAATCCGAGGCACTCGCCACGTACGCGCATCTGCGGCGGTCACTGGTGACGGAACTGGGAGTGGATCCAGCGCCCGAGACGCGTCGCCTCGAGTTGGCGATGCTCCGGCAGAGCGCAGAACTTGAGCACGAGGCCACCCCGATGACCCGCTCGGGGCGATCACGCGCCATGCTCCCCGCTCCGATCAGCGAGTTCGTCGGTCGGGACGGAGAGCAGGCCGAGGTGGCGACGCTGCTCGCGCGGCAGCGCATGGTCACGCTCATCGGCCCGGGCGGCGCGGGCAAGACAAGGCTCGCAGTGGAGGTGGCCCAGCGGTTCACCGACCGCCGTGCGGTAGAGGCGTTCTTCGTCGACCTGACGCCCCTTGCGGCCGCGTCCCGGATCGAGGAGACGGTCGCGGCGGCGCTCGAAGTCCGTGCGGAACCGGGTCAGGAACTGACCAGGACGGTCGCGGCGGCCCTCGACGGATGCGAGAGCGTGCTCGTGCTGGACAACTGCGAGCATGTCCTCGACGGATGCGCTGGGCTGGTCGCGACCGTGCTCGAACGGACCAGGCGCGTCCGTGTGCTGGCGACCAGTCGCGAGCCGCTCGGCGTGCTGGGCGAGCACCTCCACTCGGTAGGGCCGTTGCTCCTCGCCGCTCCGAATGACCCGTGGGACCGGATCGCCGGCTGCGAGGCCGTGCGGCTGTTCACGAACCGGGCCGCTGCCGTCCGGCCAGGTTTCGTCGTCACGCCGGGCAACGCCCGACTCGTGCTGGACGTGTGTGCGCGTCTCGACGGGCTGCCGCTCGCCCTCGAGCTCGCGGCGGCCCGTGCGGCCTCCATTCCGTTGCGGGACCTCGCCGCCCGGCTCGACGACCGTTTCCGGTTGCTGGCCGCCGCCGCCCGACCTGCCGATCCCCGCCACCGCAGCCTGTCCGCCACGGTGCGGTGGAGCTACGACCTGCTGACCGGACCTGAGCGCACGCTGCTGGAGCGGATCGCGGTTTTTCCCGCGACCTTCGACCTGAGCGCGGCGCAGGCGCTGGTCGGCGGCGAAGGCCCCGCGGCCCCCCGTGATGGCCTGCTGATGCTGTCCCGGCTCGTCGCTTGCTCCATGGTGCAACTCGAGGAAGAGCCCGACGGCGAGCCGCGCTATCGCCTGTTGGAGACCACCCGGCAATTCGCCCGCGACCAGGTGAGCGGCGCCGAGCTCGACCAGCTGCGGGCGCGGCACGCCTGCCACTACCTCTCGTTGGCCGAACAGGCCGGGCCGCGGCTGTTCCGCACGAATGCCGGGCCATGGCTCGCCCGGCTGCACCGCGAGCGGGCGAACCTGCTGGCCGCGCTCGAGTGGGCTTTCGGACCGAACGGGGACCCGGATGTCGGGGCTCGACTGGCCGGCTGTCTGTGGCACTACTGGGACCTGCGGGGGGCACGGGGCGAAGGCCTGCACTGGGTACACACCGCTCTCGACGCGGTCGGCGCCGAACCCGCGCTCCGGCGGCTGCCGCTGCTGTCGGCCGGTGCGCTGCTCCACATGGGCGGGGCCGAGTTCGACGCCACCACCGAGCTCGCGGCCGAGCTGCTCACCCTGGCGCGCAGCACCGGCCACCGGGCGTGGGAAGGCGATGCCCTGTCGATGACCGCCACGACCGCATGGGCGCAAGGCCGGTTCGACCAGGCCCAGCGGCTCTACGAGGACGCCATCGCCGCCGCGCTCGCCGGTGGCGGCGTGTGGCGTGCCGCGATGGCCGAGGCACAGCTCGCGCGATTGCACCGGGACCGCAACGAGCCCGACGCTGCCCGGGCCGCGGCACTGCGGTCGCTCGCCCACGCGCAGCAGGTCGGTGAGGAGCTCGCCCACGGTCTGGCCCTCGATGTCCTCGCCTCGATCGAACATCGCTGGGGTGCCGTGGCCGAAGCCCGCCGGCTGGTCGAGGAGGCACTGGTGCACTACCGGCTCGTGGACTATCGCGAGGGCGAGGCCTCCGGCCTGCACCTCGTGGGACGCATTGCGCTGGGCGCCGGCGAACCCGACCGCGCCCGCGTCGCCTTCGAGCGCTCGCTGCAGCTGTGCCAGCAGATCGGCCACCGCGCAGGCACCGCCGCCGCTCTGGAGGGGCTGGCGGACGCCACCGCCGCAGCCGGGGACACCACCACGGCCGAGGGCATCACCGCTGACGGTCTCCAGACCGACCGACTGCGCGCCGCCGCGTCAGCGCTGCGCGCCGAGATCGGAGTCCCCCGGGCCTTGGACGGTTAGCCGCCGGTTAGTCCCGAACTTGTCGGCACGGCGACACTTGCTTGTCATGACGACCCAGCCGACGATCGACATCCCCGGTGACGTGCTCAGACCCGGCGACGCCGACTACGACTCCACCCGTGCCGTGTTCAACCGGATGATCGACCGGCGGCCTGCGGCCATCCTCCGGTGCCACGGACCCGGGGACGTCGCCCGTGGTATCGAATTCGCCCGCGAGCACGATCTCGTGATCGCAGTTCGCGGCGGCGGCCACAACGTCGCCGGCAACGCCGTGTGCGACGGCGGGATCATGCTCGATCTGTCTGTCCTGAAGAGCCTGGAGGTCGATCCTGACCGGCGCGTCGCGAAGGCGGGCGCCGGGCTCCTGCTCGGCGAGCTCGACGGCGGCACCCAACGCCACGGGCTCGCCACCCCGCTCGGAGTGATGTCGGGCACCGGGATCGCCGGCCTCACGCTCGGCGGCGGCCTCGGCTGGCTCAACGGCCGCCACGGGCTCGCCTGCGACAACCTGATCAGCGCCGAGGTGGTCGCCGCGGACGGCCGCATACTCGCTGTGGGCCCGGACGACCACTCGGACCTGCTGTGGGGTCTGCGCGGCGGGGGCGGGAACCTCGGTGTCGTCACCTCGTTCACCTATCGACTGCACCCGATCGGTTCGGTGCTGGCCGGCGGCCTCACCTACCCCTGGGCGGCGGCCGCGGACGTCCTGCGGTTCCACCACGAGTTCATGGCGTCGGCACCCGACGACCTCACCTCGGCCGTCTCGCTCGCAGTAGGGCCGTCCGGGAAGCCCACACTCTCGATCGCGGTGTGCTGGTGCGGCCCGCCCGCGCAGGGCGAGGCCGTACTGCGACCTCTACGCGACTTCGGGGACCCGATGGTCGACGACATCGCGCCGAGGCCCTACCTCGCCTGGCAGTCGGCACCGGACCCGGGCTTCCCGCTGGGGCGCCTGCACTACTGGAAGTCCGGCTATCTGCGCTACCTCACCGACGCCGCGATCGACACCCTGCTGCTGGTGGTCACGCACATGCCGCCAGGTTCGAGCGGGATCGGGTTGCAGGGGCTGCGCGGAGCCGCGAGCCGGATCGCGCCGGACGCGGCTGCGTTCCCGCACCGGGCGCCGCAGGACGACCTCCTCATCCTCGCCCAATGGGAGCACGACCGGGACTCCGCCAGCATCATCGCCTGGGCCCGGGACGCGTTCGTCGCGATGCGGCCGAACCTCGAGGACGCCGTCTACGTCAACAACCTGGGCGCCGAGGGCCCCGAACGGGTGCTCGCCGCCTACCGGGGCAACCACACTCGGTTGGCCGAGCTGAAGCACACCTACGACCCCACTAACGTGTTCCGGATGAACCAGAACATCGCTCCGGTCGCTGTTCAGACCGGGCCTCCTGCCGGTCATGGACGGACGTGGACCCGAGGGTGACGGCCTTGCCCACGGTCGCCGCGGTCGTGGTCGTTGCGCGGGGTCCGGGAAGGTCATGGATAGCCTCGAAACCGTGCGGATCGCAGTAGTCGGAGCCGGGGTCATCGGGATGTCCGCCGTTGCGGCGTTGCTCGATGCCGGCCAGGACGTCACCTGCTACGAGTCCGGCTCGATCATGGGCGAGCGCTCTGTCGGGTCGACGAGGATCTTCCGGCTCGCCCATGTCGATCCGGGCCTCGTGCGGCTCGCCCAGCAGGCGCGCGAGGGGTTCGACCGGTGGAGCGAGCTGGCCGGCCGACCGATGCTGGTCAACAGCGAGTGCGTGATCACAGGGTCCGACATGGCCGCGCGGGCGGCGGCCATGGCGACGGCCGGCGCGCACTTCGAGCTGGTCGCCGCCGGTTCCGGCCGGCTCAGGCTGCCGGTGGTCGAGGAGCCCGCCGTGGCGCTGGTCGACGCTGGGGGAGGCGTGGTCGACGTCGATGCCGCCCGCGAGCACCTCACCGACCGCGCAGGCGCGGTGGTCGTCCGCGATCCGGTCCACGCGTTGGACGTCAGCGCCTCCGGCGCGGCGGTCGTCATGAGCGCCGGCGGGAAGGCGGAGTACGACGCCCTGATCCTCGCTGCCGGCATGAACACGTCGCACCTGGCCGCACAGGTCGGGATCTACACGCCGCCCCTGCTCGCTCACCACGTGCGGTTCACGTTCCGCGTCGAGGGCGACGGCTGGCAGTCCTGGATCGACAAGCCCGTCGACGGGGTCGGCACGTATCAGCATCAGAGCGGTCCCGGCCGGTGGGCCATCGGTGGGCACGTCGATCCGAGCCTGACCGCGTGGGAGCTCGGCCGCGACGCGGCGGTCGAGGCCTCCCGTGCCGCTCTGCTCGACTACGTGCGGAGCCGGCTGATGGTGGAGCCGACGATCGTCGAAAGCGTCTACTGCACGACGGTCCCGAACCTGGGGGACGGCGTCGACTTCCGACGTGAAGGCCCCGTCCTCGCGATCTCGGGCGACAACCTGATGAAGTTCGCCCCGGTCCTCGGCGAGGC
>NZ_JAOPWR010000217.1 GCF_025965585.1 Pseudonocardia sp. | reverse complement strand
CCGTCGATCGACACGGCCATGCACGGCCTCGTCGACGCTCCGCACGTCGACCACCTGCACCCCGACGCCGGCATCGCGATCGCCACCGCCGCCGACGGGGAAGCGCTCACCAAGGAGATCTTCGGGGACCGCGTGGTGTGGGTGCCGTGGCGTCGTCCCGGGTTCCAGCTCGGGCTCGACATCGCCGCCGTCCACGAGGCCCACCCGCAGGCCATCGGCGTGATCCTCGGCGGGCACGGCATCACCGCCTGGGGTACCACGAGCGACGAGTGCGAGGCCAACTCGCGGTCGATCATCGCCACCGCGCAGCGGTTCCTCGACGAGCACGGGGTGGCGGAGCCGTTCGGGCCGGTCCGGGACGGGTACGCGGCGCTGCCGGAGGACGAGCGGCACGCCCGCGCCGCCGCACTGGCGCCGGTGATCCGCGGCGTCGCCTCCACCGACCGCCGGCAGGTCGGCCACTTCACCGACACCGACGTGGTGCTGGACTTCCTGGCCCGCGAGAAGCTCGCCCCGCTCGCCGCCCTCGGCACGAGCTGCCCGGACCACTTCCTGCGCACCAAGGTCGCGCCGCTGGTGCTGGACCTGCCCGCGTCGGCGTCGGTCGACGTGCAGGTCGCCCGGCTGCGCGAGCTGCACGCCGAGTACCGCGAGGCCTACGCCGCCTACTACGACCGCAACGCCACCCCCGACTCCCCGGCCATGCGCGGCGCCGACCCCGCCATCGTGCTGGTGCCCGGCGTCGGCATGTTCAGCTTCGGCGCCACCAAGCAGACCGCGCGCGTGGCGGGCGAGTTCTACGTCAACGCCATCAACGTCATGCGCGGCGCCGAGGCCGTGTCCACCTACGCGCCCATCGCCGAGTCGGAGAAGTTCCGCATCGAGTACTGGGCCCTCGAAGAGGCGAAGCTCGCGCGCCTGCCGGAGCCGAAGCCCCTCGCCGCGCGCATCGCGTTCGTGACGGGTGGCGGCTCGGGCATCGGCAAGGCCATCGCGGAGCGGCTCGCGGCTGAGGGCGCCTGCGTCGTCGTCGCCGACCGGGACGGAGCGGCCGCCGCGACCGTCGCCGAGTCGCTGGGCGGCACCGACGTCGCCGTCCCGGTCACCGTGGACGTCACCGACTCCGCGGCCGTCGCCGCCGCGGTCGACGCCGCCGCGCTCGCGTTCGGGGGCGTCGACCTCGTCGTCAACAACGCCGGGCTCTCGATCTCCAAGCCGCTGCTGGAGACCACCGATGCCGACTGGGACGTCCAGCACGACGTGATGGCCAAGGGCTCGTTCCTCGTCGCCCGCGCCGCCGCGAAGGCCATGATCGACCAGGGCATCGGCGGCGACATCGTCTACATCGCCAGCAAGAACGGCGTGTTCGCCGGCCCCAACAACGTCGCCTACGGCGCCGCCAAGGCCGACCAGGCCCACCAGGTGCGGCTGCTCGCCGCCGAGCTGGGGGAGCACGGCATCACCGTCAACGGCGTCAACCCCGACGGCGTCGTCCGCGGCTCCGGGATCTTCGCGGGCGGCTGGGGCGCGCAGCGCGCGGCCGTGTACGGGGTGGCCGAGGAGGACCTCGGCGCGTTCTACGCGAAGCGCACCCTGCTCAAGCGGGAGGTGCTGCCCGAGCACGTCGCGGCCGCGGTGTTCGTCCTGACCGGCGGGGACCTGAGCCACACCACCGGCCTGCACATCCCCGTCGACGCCGGCGTGGCGGCGGCGTTCCTGCGGTAGGGAGAACCGTGACTGCGACGACCGAAACGACGCAGGGGAGCCCGGCCGTGCCCGTCGCGCAGCGCAGCGGCGCCCCGGTGCTGCTGATCAACCTGCAGCCCACCGAGGAGATGGACCACGCCACCTTCGACACGGGCGCGTGGCTCGCCTACTGCGGCGCCTGCCCGCTGCCGGAGACGGCCGACGCGTCCGAGGGCACGGTCGTGCCGGGTCCGCTGCTACGGATCGGCAACACCACCTCGCGCGTGGACCTGGGCTGCGACCTCGGCGAGTGGACCGACCTCTGGAGCGCGTCGGGCGCTGACCGCCACCGGGCGCTGGGCACGGGTCACCGCGCGGCGGAGCTGAAGGCCGTCGCCGAGCTGGTGGGGCTCGGGTCCGTCGGGGTCCGCGTCCGGTGACGGTGCGCGTCGCGGCCGTCGACCTCGGGGCGTCGAGCGGGCGGGTGATGGCCGCCGACATCGCTCCCGGCCGGCTCACCCTCACCGAGGTGGCCCGGTTCCCCAACGGCCCGGTGCGGGTCGGCTGCACGCTGTTCTGGGACGTGCTCGCGCTCTACCGCGGGATCCTCGACGGCCTGCGGGCCGCGGGCCCGGGGCTCGACGCGGTCGGCATCGACTCCTGGGCCGTGGACTTCGGCCTCCTCGACGCCACCGGTGCCCTGCTGGGTAACCCCGTGCACTACCGCGACGCCCGCACCGACGGCGTCGCCGAGCGCCTGCACACCACGATCCCGGCGGCCGAGCTGTACGCGACCACCGGCGTGCAGGTGCTGCCGTTCAACACGATCTACCAGCTGATGGCCGCCGCCGGGACACCTCAGCTCGACGCGGCCCGCGAGCTGCTCATGATCCCGGACCTGCTCGCGCACTGGCTCACGGGCGCGCACGCCGCGGAGATCACCAACGCCTCCACCACCGGCCTGCTCGACGCGCGGTCGCGCACCTGGTCCAAGGATGTGATCACCCGCGCCGGCATCGACGCCGGTCTGTTCCCGGCCCTGGTGGGGCCCGGCACTCGGACCGGTGAGCTGCTGCCGCACGTGCTCGACGCCACCGGGCTCGACAGTCCCGTACCGGTGATCGCCGTCGGCTCGCACGACACGGCGTCGGCGGTGGTGGGCGTGCCCGCGACCGGCCCGCGGTTCGCCTACGTCGCCACCGGCACCTGGTCGCTCGTGGGAGTCGAGCTGGACGCGCCCGTGCTCACCGAGGAGAGCCGCGCCGCGAACTTCTCCAACGAGCTCGGCGTCGACGGCACCGTCCGTTACCTGCGCAACGTCATGGGGCTGTGGCTGCTCCAGGAAGGCCTGCGCGCGTGGGGCGACCCGGACCTGGCCCCGCTGCTCGACGCCGCTGCGCGCGAGCCCACGCTGGTCGCGGTGGTGGACGCCGGGGACCCCGCGTTCATCGCCCCCGGCGACATGCCCGCCCGCATCGCCGACGCGTGCACCCGGCTCGGGCAGCGACCTCCGCAGACCCGCGCGGCCACCGTCCGCTGCATCCTCGACAGCCTGGCGCTCGCCCACCGCCGCGCGGTGCGCGACGCCGTCGCGCTGTCGGGCCACGAGGTCGACGTCGTGCACGTGGTCGGCGGAGGAGCGCGCAACACGCTGCTGTGCCGGCTCACCGCCGACGCCTGCGGCCTGCCCGTCGTCGCCGGTCCGGTGGAGGCGGCGGCGCTGGGCAACGCGCTGGTGCAGGCCCGCAGCCTGGGTGCCGTGGAGGGGGACCTGACGGACCTGCGCGCCCTCCTGGTGGAGACGCAGGAGCTGACCCGCTACGAGCCGAGCGGTGCGGAGCGGGCGTGGGCCGAGGCGGAGCGCCGCATCCAGGCCCGGTGATCGGCGAGGTTCCTCAGAACACCACCACGCCGCGCAGGTTGCGGCCCGCGTGCATGTCCTCGAAGCCCTTCGCGATGTCGTCGAGGGCGTAGCGGGTGGTGATCAGCTCGTCGAGCTTGAGCGCGCCCTCCTGGTAGAGGCGCAGCTGGGCGGGGATGTCGGCGGTGGGGGCCGACGCGCCGAACAGCGAGCCCTGCAGCCGCTTCTGGTAGAGCACCAGCTCGGTCAGCGGGATGTCGCCGTCGCGGGTGCGGGTCTCGCCGATCCCGACGACGACGCAGGTACCGGCCTTGCGCACGGCGCGCAGCGCGGCGCCGACGTGGGCGCCGGTCGTGACCCCGACCGTCACGATGGCGGCGTCGGCGCCCTGCCCGTCGGTCAGCTCCCGGCCGAGCGCGGCCGCCTCCTTGATGGTCTCGACGGCGTGGGTGGCGCCGAGGGTGAGCGCCGACTCGCGCTTGAACGCCACCGGGTCCACCGCGATCACCGCGGACGCGCCCGCGTGGGCGGCGCCCTGCACGGCGTTGATCCCGATGCCGCCGACGCCCATCACGATGACGACCTGGCCGGGGCGGACGTCGGCGGAGTTCTGCGCGGCACCCCAGCCGGTGCCGACGCCGCAGCCGGTGAGGCAGGCGGCCTCCAGCGGGATCGACGGGTCGATCTTCACCGCCGACGCCGTCGACACGGTGGTGTGCTCGCAGAAGGTCGACAGGCCGCACATCTGCCCGACCGGCTCGCCGTCGAGGGAGAGCCGGAAGCTGGTGGGGTCGTCCCAGCGGGCGTTGGTGGCGATGGAGGCGCCGAGGTCGCAGAGGTTCTGGTGGCCGGTGGCGCACCAGCGGCAGCGTCCGCAGCTGGGAAGGAACGAGAACACGACGTGGTCGCCCTCGGTGAAGCCCGGCGTGTGCGGGCCGACGGCCTCGACGATGCCGGCGCCCTCGTGCCCGCCGGCGAAGGGCATCTTCCCGACCTTCATGTCGCCGGTGGCGTGGTGGTCGTCGGAGTGACACAGGCCGCTCGCGACCATCCGGACGCGGATCTCGCCCTGGCGGGGATCGTCCACCTCCAGCTCGACCACCTCGAACACCCCGGGGACCTCACGCAGTACCGCGCCTCGCGTTCTCACCGGTCGAGTATCACCCGGCGGTCGCCACCGGCAGCATGAGGCGGCCTCCCCGCACGGTGTGGGTCGAGGGCTTCAGGCCCCTCGCCTCGGCAGGCGGCTCGCCGGTGCCGGTGTTGCGGGCCCACCGCGGGTGCGCCCCACCCGCGACGAGCAGCCGCAACCGGTGGCCGGCGTCGAGGCGGTGGGCGCACGGGTCGAGAGCGATCCGCAGCGTCCCGGGTTCACCGGCGGGATCGAGTCGCACCAGCGCGTCCGAGAAGTTGAACGACCTCCCGGTCACGTCCACGTCGCAGAGCCGCACGAACACGTCGGCGTGCGGGTTGTCGGTGGCGTGCTCCAGCTCCACGACGGGCACGCCGATCACCTCGAGGTCGGTGGGCAGCGGCTCGGTGGTGAACGTGACGACGTCGGCGCGGGCCTCCAGGTCCTGGTTGTCCCGCACGCCGGCGGCACCGTCCAACCGGCGCCCGCCGACCGACGGTGTGGGGTCCGAAGGGTCGTAGCGGAAGGTCGCGAGCGGACCCGCCGCGTCGGTGCCCTCGGTGCGCAGTGCGCCACCGGGGCCGAGGACGCGGGTCGAGGTGACCGTCAGCGGCGGCCACTCCGGCAGCTCACGCCACTCGCCGGCCCCCGTGACGTGGATCCGCACGGGCGCCGGGCGGGTGCGGCCGGTGGCGCCGGCGAGGTTCTCGTCGAACCAGGCCAGCGTCTCGCGGGCGATGGTGGGCGCGCCGATGGTGGCCGTGTGCAGGTGGACCCACGGACCGACGGTCATCGCCACGTCGGCGCCGCGGCCGTGCAGCGTGTCGTACTGCTCCACGGTGTGGCGCAGGAACAGGTCCTGCCAGCCGCCGATGAGCAGGATCGGGATCTCCGCCTTGTCCAACGCCTCCCGGGCCTTGCGCGACGCCCAGTACGCGGCGTCGGTGTCGGGGTGGGCCACCCACTGCGGGTACCAGGGTGCCCTCCCGTCCGTGAGCCGCTCGGCCGCGGCGCCCAAGGGCAGCTCGCCGTAGGCGGCCGTGACCCGCCTGGCGCCCGCGATCCTGGCCGCGATCCCGCCCAGGAACCCGTCGTGGTCCTCCTGCCGGCTGATCATGTTCGACCAGCCCAGGAAGTCGGCGAGCGTGAACGCGCCCGAGCCGTAGACGGCATCGGCGATGTCGTGCGGCCCCACCACCACGACCGCCGCCTTCAGCTCCGGCGGCGGGTCGGCCATCAGCGCCCACTGCGTCCAGCCGAGGTAGGAGCCGCCCGAGGTGGCGAGCCTGCCGTCGAACCACTCCTGCTCGCGCAGCCACGCGACCGTGTCGTGGGCGTCATCGACGTCGGCGGAGAACGGGTCGAACGTGCCCCCGGAGCCGAACGTCCCCCGGCAGCTCTGCACGAGGACGTGGTAGCCGCGGGCGGCCAGCACGCGCGCCGACGTCACGTCGAACGGGTTGATGCGGCCGTAGGGCGTGCGGGTCAGGACGGTGCCCAGCGAGTGCGCGGTCTCGGGCACGTAGTGCTCGCCGAGCAGCACGACGCCGTCGCGCATCGGGGTGCGCTCCTCGCGCCGGGTGTAGCCGGTGCGGGCGCCCGGTAGGCCCAGCAGCCGGGTGGCGAGACGGTCGGCGAGGAGGGCGGCACGACCGGGCGCGCGGGCGTCGAACACGTCTCCATCGAGCCACTCGGGGCGCCTCTCGTCAAACCCGGACCGGCGTC
>NZ_JAOPWR010000203.1 GCF_025965585.1 Pseudonocardia sp. | reverse complement strand
TGGGTCAGGCGTTGCCGTCGAAGAGGCTCGTGACCGAGCCGTCGTCGAACACCTGGTGGATGGCCTCGGCCAGCAGCGGGGCGATCGAGATCACCGACATCGTCGGGAAGCGCTTGCTCTCCGGGATCGGCAGGGTGTCGGTGAAGATCACCTCGCGGGCGCCGCAGTTCGACAGCCGCTCCGCCGCCGGGCCCGACAGCACGCCGTGGGTGGCCGCGACGACGACGTCCGAGGCGCCCTGGGCGAGTAGTGCCTCGACGGCCTTGGCCACGGTGCCGCCCGTGTCGATCATGTCGTCGATCACGACGCAGAGCCGGCCCTCGATGTCGCCGACGACGCGGTTGGCGACCGCCTCGTTGGGCTTCATCGGGTCGCGGGTCTTGTGGATGAACGCCAGGGGCGTGCCGCCGAGGGTCTCGGCCCAGCGCTCGGCCAGCCGGACGCGGCCGGAGTCGGGCGAGACGACGGCCAGCTCGTGGTCGGCGTAGGTGCGCTTGACGTGCTCGGCGAGCACCGGCAGGGCGAAGAGGTGGTCGACGGGGCCGTCGAAGAAGCCCTGGATCTGCGCGGTGTGCAGGTCGACCGTCATGATCCGGTCGGCGCCAGCCACCTTGAACATGTCGGCCATCAGGCGCGCCGAGATGGGCTCGCGGCCGCGGTGCTTCTTGTCCTGCCGTGCGTAGCCCCAGAACGGCATGACCACGGTGATCCGCTTGGCCGACGCGCGCTTCAACGCGTCCACCATGATCAGGTGCTCCATGATCTGGTCGTTGATCGGGGCCGAGTGCGACTGCAGCACGAACGCGTCGCAGCCGCGCACCGACTCCTCGAAGCGGACGAAGATCTCCCCGTTCGCGAACGAGTACGCCGACTGCGGCGTGATCGTGACATCGAGGTGCTTGGCGACCTGCTCGGCGAGCTCGGGATGCGCCCTCCCGGAGAACAACATCAGGCTCTTCTTCGGGATCGCGGACATCGCACTCACCGGGATTCAGCCTCCATGCTGTCTGTCGTGGCGTACGTCGCCGCGCGGGCCGCTTCCGCGGCCGGAGTGTCCGGCCGGTTCTTCTCGACCCAGCCCTCGATGATCCGCTGTGACCCGCCCGACACTGCGAGCGACCCCGGCGGGACGTCGTGCTTCAACACCGTGCCAGCACCCGTGTACGCGCCGTCGCCGACCTGAACCGGAGCGATGAACTTGGTGCCCGAGCCGGTCTTCACATGAGAGCCGATCACGGTGCGGTGCTTGCGCACCCCGTCGTAGTTGACGAACGTCGATGATGCGCCGATGTTGCTGTGCTCGCCGATCGTGGCGTCGCCGACGTAGGTCAGGTGGGGCACCTTGCTGCCCGCGCCGATGTCGGAGTTCTTCACCTCGACGAACGTGCCGATCTTGCCGCGCTCGCCGAGCCGCGCGCCGGGCCGCAGGTAGGCGAACGGCCCGACCGACGCGCCCGTGCCGATCACCGCCTCACTGCCGTGCGTGCGGACGACCGTGGCGCCGGCGCCGATCTCGCAGGTGGTGAGCGTGGTGTCGGGCCCGATCTCGGCGCCGCTGCCGACCGAGGTGGCGCCGTGCAGCTGGGTGCCGGGGTGCAGCACGACGTCGACGGCGAGGCTGACCTGGACGTCCACCCAGGTGGTGGCCGGGTCCACGACCGTGACGCCGGCGCGCATCCACTCCTCCAGCAGCCTGCGGTTGAGCTCCCCGCGGGTGGCGGCGAGCTGCACGCGGTCGTTGACGCCGGCGACCTCCCACGTGTCGCGGCACCGGACCCCACGGGCCAGTGCGCCGTCGCCACGGGCGATCTCGACGAGGTCGGTCAGGTAGAGCTCGTGCTGCTTGTTGGACGTGCCCAGCCGCTGGAGCCCGGCGTCGAGGAACGCCGCGTCGAACGCGTAGACGCCGGAGTTCACCTCGCGCACGGCCCGCTGCTCGGGCGATGCGTCGGCCTGCTCGACGATGCGGGTGACGCTCCCGTCCGACTCGCGGAGCACGCGCCCGTAGCCGGTGGGGTCGTCGAGCTCGCTGGTGAGCAGCGTGACCGCGGCGCCGGAGCCGGTGTGGTCGGCCAGCAGCTCGCCGAGCGTGTCGGGTCGCAGCAGTGGGACGTCACCGTAGGTGACGAGAACCGGGCCGGTGAGACCCGGCGGCAGCGCATCCAGCCCGCAGCGGACGGCGTGCCCGGTGCCGAGCTGCTGTTCCTGCACGGCGACCAGTACGGGCCGGGTGAGCTCGTCGGCGAGGCGGGCGACCGCCGCGCGCACCTCGTCGGCGCCGTGACCGACCACGACGACGAGGTGTTCGGGCTCGAGCGCGGCCACGCCGTGCACGGCATGGCCGAGCAGGCTGCGGCCCGCGATGGTGTGCAGGACCTTCGGCAGCGCCGAGCGCATGCGCGTGCCCTGCCCTGCGGCCAGCACGATGGCGGCGCGGGGGCGTTCGGGTGGCGCGGGGCCGGGGCGGCCGGGACCGTGTCGGTCCGCCATGAGGTCCACTCCCTGGTTCGACGTCGGGGGTCGTCGGCCCAGGCGGCGGTGCAGGAGAGCAGGGACCGCCGGGGTCCGTTGAATCCTACGGCGTCAGGTGCGCCTCCGAGTGCCCCCCGGCGAACGGGCGCCGTCGTACGGCCCCGCGGAACAGCCCTTTCGGGGTTCACTCGTTGTCAGGATGGAGCAACGCTCCGTTACTCCCCGAAGGGCGGTGATGGGTCAGCGCAGCAGGGCGCCCCGGGCGCGGACGCGGATCGCACTCGCCGTCGTGGCGGTGTGTCCGCCTGGAGCGCTCGCAGGCCGAGGCGTTCCACCAGTTCCTCAAGGTCGACGACCCGGTGCAGGTTCGCTGAGCGGCGAACGCGGCCGAACGACGGTCCCGGCGGGCCTGACTCCGCCCGGCGACCGCTCGTCGTTGCTCTCCCACCGGTCGTCTCACCGTGTGTGAGGAAGCGAATGGTTCCGGCCTCACAGTGGTTGTCGGGGAGGAACAACCGCGACCCTCATGGAGGAGAAATGCCCACCCGCACCGCACGGACGGCCTGGAACGGAACGCTCGAGCAGGGGTCGGGTCAGGTCGAGCTCAGCAGCAGCGGGGTCGGCACCTACGAGGTCAGCTTCCCCAAGCGGGCGGCCGACGACGCCGGGGGCACCACCAGCCCCGAGGAGCTCATCGCGGCGGCGCACTCGGCCTGCTACGCCATGCAGCTGTCGGCGATGATCGCCGAGGCCGGTGGCACGCCGGAGTCGCTCGACGTCACGGCCGAGGTCTCCCT
>NZ_JAOPWR010000194.1 GCF_025965585.1 Pseudonocardia sp. | reverse complement strand
GGCAGCCGGGCTGCGGTGGCTCGCCGTGCCGGACGCGCCGCCCGTTCCCGCGGTGCTGGACGTCGGCCCCGGTCGGCTCGTCACCACGTACGTGCCCGCCGGCACACCCGGCCGCGACGCCGCGGCGACACTGGGCCGCCGCCTGGCCGTCTTGCACGCGGCGGGGGCGCCGGCCTTCGGATCGCCTCCGCCCGGCGGTCCCGAGCAGGCGGGGATCGGACGGGCGCCGATGCGCAACGCCCCCGCGCCGTCCTGGCCGCAGTGGTACGCCACCGATCGCGTGCTGCCCTACCTGCGCACCGCCCACGACGCGGGCGACATCTCGACCGCGGACGTCGAGCGGGTCTGCGAGCGACTGCCCGAGCTCGCCGGCCCGCCCGAGCCGCCCGCCCGGCTGCACGGCGACCTGTGGTCGGGCAACGTGCTGTGGTCGACCGACGGGGCGTGGCTGATCGACCCGGCCGCCCACGGCGGCCACCGCGAGACCGACCTCGCGATGCTCGCCCTCTTCGGCTGCCCCCACCTCGACACCGTCCTGGGCGCCTACGACGAGGCCGCACCCCTGTCCGACGGCTGGAAGAGCAGGGTGCCGCTGCACCAGCTCTTCCCCCTGCTCGTGCACACCGTCCTGTTCGGAGGCGGGTACGCGGGGCAGGCGCTGGCAGCGGCCCGCGCGGCACTGCGAGCAGCCTGACGCCCGCGAGTCGGCATACCCCGGGCGCGAGTCGACACAGATCGTGCGCGAGTCGACACGAGCGGGCCCGCGGGTCGGCGCATCGAGGCGCGCGAGTAGGGCTGTGGGGCCCGCGAGCCGCGGGTCGGGTGACCGCGAGCCGGGGCGTCGGGGCGCGTGAGTCGCGCGCTCTGTGCCCGTCCGGGGTCAGTTCGCGACGCCGAGGATGGACCACCCCAGGTTCGGGAAGCCCGACGCCTCCGCGACCTTCGCCGAGCCGACGTTGCTGTGCGCGTGGAGGTAGGTGGGCACGGCGCCCTCGTCGAGGACACGCCGGGCGGCTTGCGCCACCAGCCGCCGCGCAAGCCCCATGCCGCGGGCCGCCGCGGCCGTGACCACGGACAGCTCGTGGCCGTGCTCGTCGTGCCGCTTGATGCCGACGCCCGCGAGGTGCTCGCCGGTGTCGGGGTCCACGGCCACCAGCACGTCGTGGCCGAAGGGGCGCAGCCACCGGAAGAAGCCGCCGTCGATCTTCGCGGCGGCGGGGACGCACGAACCGTCGTCGCCGGCGGCGATCGCCGCGGCCACCGCGGGCTCGGCCGCAGGCGGCACCGACAGCACGCCGCCCTCGGGCGGGGTCACACCGATCACGGCGTGCACGAGGCCGTCCCATCCGGGCTCGACCCGCTTGGGGGAGCCCACGACGGTCAGGCCTGGCCCAGCTCCGGGCCAGCGGCCCAGCCAGCTCAGCAGATGGGCGGTGAGCCGCGGGTCGTCCACGTGTCGCAGTAGATCACGGCACCCGGTGGCGGGTCGGGTCGGCGAACCCGCCGTGCGGGGCCGGCGACATCGCGGCGGTGGACCGCGACCTCGCCCACCCCGCCGTGGCGACTCGCGCACGACTCGCGCACCGTCCTGTGTCGACTCGCGCGCCTGTGGCCCGGGCGCGGGTCGGCTCAGGTCGTGGTGAGGAGCTCGGCCAGGGACTCGCAGAGGGCGTCGGCCAGGACGTCGACGTCGGGCATCGCGTCGCGGTCGGCGGTGAGGCCGTAGTGCACGCCCCCGTCGTAGGACGTGATGCCGATCGCGACCGCCTGCCCGCCGCCCAGCGGCACCACCGGGAACATGTCCAGCATCCGCGCACCCATCGCGTAGAGGGGACGGGGCGGGCCGGGCACGTTGGTGACGAGCACGTTGTAGAGGCGGCTCGAGTACTGGCTGGCCAGGCGCGCCCCGAGGCTGTGCAGCACCGGCGGGGCGAGCCCCACGAGCCCGACCAGCGCCGCGGCGCCGACGGCACGTCCGCTGCGCTTGTGGGCCTCCATCGCGTCGCGGACCGTCTCCAGCCGGACCAGCGGGTCGTCCTCGGCGACGGGGAGGTCGACGAGATAGGCCGAGATGCTGTTGCCGCCGGCCCCCGCACCCTTCCGCGCGCGCACGCTGACGGGCACGAGGGAGCGCACGACGGTGCCCTCCGTCAGCGGCTCGCCGCGGCTGATCAGCCAGCGCCGCAGCCCACCCGTGACGACCGCGAGCACCACGTCGTTGACGGTGCCCCCGTGCGCCTTGCGGACGGCGCGGTGGTCGGCGAGCGAGGTGCGCGCCATGCCGTAGCGGCGCTGGGCCCCGGTGGCGGCGTTCAGCGCGGGCACGGGCCGGGAGGTCGCGGTGGCCCGGCCGGTGGACACCAGGCCACCGACCGTGCGCCCGACCGACGCGGCGGTCTCCCGCACGTCCGTGACGGCCCGGCCCGCGACGTCGAACACCACCCGGGGGCGGCGCAGCGCGGCGACGGTGGCCGACGCGGCCAGCTCGATACCGGACGGCTCGCGCGCCGGCTCCCAGTCGTCGGACGGGGTCTCGCGCGGCTCCGGTGTGAGGTCCAGCAGCACCGACCCGATGTCCATCGAGGCCAGCCCGTCGACCATCGCGTGATGGGTCTTGGTGACGACCGCGAGCCTGCCGTCGGCCAGCCCCTCGACGAGGTAGACCTCCCACAGCGGTCGCTGGCGGTCGAGCTGACGGGCGAGCAGCCGCCCCACCAGCTCGCGCAGCACGCCCTCGGTGCCCGGCGGGGCCAGCGCGGCGTGGCGGACGTGGAAGTCGATGTCGAAGTCGGGGTCGTCCACCCACACCGGGAGCCCGAGCCCGCCCGGCACCTCCCGCACCTTCTGCCGGTACCGCGGCACCAGCGGGAGACGGTGCTCGATCAGCTCCGTGAACGCGGCGACGTCGAACGGCCCGTCCTCGGGGGGAGCGAACGTCATCACGGCCCCGACGTGCATCGCCGCTGTGCGGTGCTCGGCGTAGAGGAACGAGGCGTCGAGCGGCGAGAGACGGTCGGGCAACCATGCCCTCCTTCGTCAGGGTCGTGCGCGGATATCGTGGCCTGGGCGACGATATCCGCGCACGACCGGCGGAGCGCCTACTTCCAGCCGCGCCACGGGAAGCCGGACCGCCCGCGCTCCTCCAGCTTCACGCCCAGCACCTGGTGGAGCTGGATGTTGTCGCGTTCGAAGCCCAGCCGGCAGGCGGCCATGTAGAGCCGCCACACCCGGGCGCGTCCGATGCCCACGTCGGCGACGGCCTCGTCCCAGTGCTCCTCGAGGTTGTCGCCCCAGGCCTGCAGCGTCTTGCCGTAGTGCTCCCGGAAGTTCTCCTCGTGGCGCACCTCGAACCCGGCCTCGTTCATCTCCGTGACGAGCAGCCCGATCGGCTCGAGCTGGCCGTCGGGGAAGACGTAGCGGGCGATGAACGGGTCGAGCTTGCGCTTCTTGGGTGCGTGCGGCTGCGTGATGCAGTGGTTCAGCAGCCGTCCGCCCGGACGCAGCCGCGCGTGCAGCGACGAGAAGTAGCTGCGCAGCTGGTCCTTGCCGATGTGCTCGGTGAGCCCGATGGAGCTGATCGCGTCGAATTCCGACTCGGGCGCGTCGCGGTAGTCGAGGTGGCGCACCTCGGCGAGCCCGCCGAGGCCCCGGCGCTCGATCTCGGCCTGCGCCCACTCGGCCTGGTTGCGCGACAGCGTCACGCCCAGCGCCTTCACGCCGTGCTCGGCCGCGGCGTGCATGACCATGCCGCCCCAGCCGCAGCCCACGTCCAGCAGCCGCATCCCGGGCTCCAGCGCGAGCTTCTGCGCGACCAGCTCGAACTTGGTGGCCTGGGCCTCCTCGAGCGTGGTGGTGTCGCTGTCGTACACGGCGCACGTGTAGGCCATCGACGGGCCGAGCACCCACTCGTAGAACTGGTTGGAGACGTCGTAGTGGTGCGAGATCGCCTTCTTGTCCCGCGCCTTGGAGTGCAGCCGGCCCGGCGGCCGGTACTCCAGCTCCGGCGCGGGCCGGCGGTGCCGCAGCCAGATCGGCAGCATCTTGCGTGCGAGCCGCATCTGGTCGCCGCGCGTGATGTCGTTGAGCGTGAGGTCGGCCATCGCGTTGAGGACGTCGTACAGCTCGCCCTCGACCTCGATCTCGCCCTCGACGTACGCCCGCGCCAAACCGAGCGTTCCCGGGGCCGTGGCCAGCCGGGCCAGCGCCCGCGGCGAGACGATCCGCAGAGCCACCTCCGAGCTGTCCGGCCCCGCCTTGCTGCCGTCGTAGGCGATCACCCGCACGGGGACGTCTGCCCCGACGACCCCTGCGATGATGTCAGCGACCTGCATCATGCCCTCCCTGATCCGGTCACCTTCGAGTAGAGATCGGGCAGCCGTCCGTGCGGGTCGTAGCGCCCCTTCAACGCACGGTAGGCAGGCCCGTTGTAGTGCTCCCAGAACTCACGCTCGTCGTAGTGGACGGTGGAGTACAGGGATTTGTGTCCCCCCAGCTCGGACACCAGTTCCTCGATCCGGCGGTTGTGCGCCTCCGGTTCCCCCGGCTTCTCCGGAACCGACGACCAGAAACCCACGTTCACGTACAACTCGTCCGGCTTCATGGGGTAGAGCGGCCAGGTCCGCTGCCCGCGCAGCCGCACCGGGCACAGCCACACCGGCTCGATCCCGATGTCGCGGTGGAACGCGTGGAGGAACTCCGCCAGCCGGTCGACGGGGATCTCGACGTCCTGGATCACGGGCTCCTCGGGCGGGTTGCCCGTCAGCGTGCGCAGCCGGTTGCTGAACCCGGTCCGCCGGTCGAGCGCCACCAGCCGGCGATAGACGTCGGAACGCCGGTAGCGGCGCGGCCACAGCGCGCGGATCACGGGGTTCTGCACCCCGAGCGCGCGCGAGCACCAGAACCAGTCGGTGTCCCAGCGCCAGATGTAGTCCTCGATGGTGAGGACGTCGCCGGCGCGGGTGTCGATGGAGCGGTAGAAGATCTGCTGGCCGGTGTAGTCGCTCGGGCCTGCCGCGCCCGGCTCGTCGGTGAACCAGCCCAGCGTCAGGTACTGGTGGCCGTCGGCGAAGACCGTCCCGTCGACGAAGTCCGGTGCGTCGGACGCGTCGACGTCGCACGCCTCGACGATCGCCTTCTCGAGGCCTGCGGTCTCGACGCGGCGGTGCTCGAGGCGGACGTAGGGCTCGACGGCCTGCACGTCGATCACGATGCGCAGCGCGTAGCCCAGCGTGCCGTAGGAGTTGGGGAAGCCGTGGAAGAGCTCGGCGTGCTCGCCCTCCGGCGTCACGGTGATGACGTCGCCGTCGGCGGTGAGGATGTCCATCTCGCGCACCGACTCGTGCGGCAGCCCGTGCCGGAACGACGTGGACTCGATGCCCAGCCCTGTGACCGCCCCGCCCAGGGTGATCGTCTTGAGCTGCGGCACCACGAGCGGCATCACGCCGCGGGCGAGGCAGGCCGCGACGAGGTCCTCGTAGGTGGTCATGCCCTGGACCTCGGCGGTCAGCCCGACCGGATCGACGGAGATGACGCCGGTGAGGTCGCTCGTGTCCAGCCGCTCGGCAGGTGGCGCCCCGAACCGGAACAGGTTCGACGACTTCTTCCCCAGTCGCATCCGGGTGCCCACCGGGAGCTCGCGGTAGCGCCGGAGGAGATCGGCGACGGCCGCGGCATGCGTGGCAGGGGACACCAGCGGCGGTGCGTTCAGAGGTGTTCCGACCACGCTCATTGTCGAGACGCTAGTCCGACCGGTGCGGCCATCCCAACCTCTCGGTCAGGCCCTTTCGTCACACCGGGTGCGGTACCGCCCGATTCGTCCTCTTCCTCCGCAAAGAGATCAACCGGCGGTGACCGCATGGTCATGATCTGAGTATGTCGTGTCCAACACGCATCCCGCTCAGAACGTCACGTTCCCCGCGGCCTGCGGCACAGCCCACGGCTACATCGCGCTCCCCGAGCCCGGCACGCGGTCGGCTTCTGCGAGGCCGGCGGCTTCGTGCTCGTCCTCGCCGCGCAGCAGGGCGACCGGATCGTGCAGGGCGAGATCACCTGGAACCGCACGCTGGAGTTCCTCAGGGCCGACGTGCGCCGACGATGCGCGCGATTCTGCGTCCTCGCACCCTCCGTGGAGGGTGCGAGGACGCGAAACGGCGCGCAGATCGAGGAGGCCTGCGTCAGGCCCGGGAGAGGCGGCCCCGCACCAGCGCCGGCAGCGCCGAGACGCCCGTGGTCGGACGGAAGGCCTCCGCCGCCGCCGTGAGGGCGGCGTGCTGCTCGTCGGTGAGGGCGATGTCGGCGGCCGCCGCGTTGCTCTCCACCTGCGCGACGCTCGACGCGCCGGGGATCGCCACCACGTTCGGCATGTGCACCAGCCAGGCCAGCGCGATCTGCGACGGCGTGGCGTCGTGGGCGGAGGCGATGTCGCGCAGCAGGTCCAGCAGCGGGCGCGCGGCGTCGAGGTTCTCCGGCAGGAACAGCGCGTTGGCCGCCCGGACGCCGCTCGTCGGCCGGTTCGCCGCGGAGTAGCGCCCCGACAGCAGTCCCTGGCCCAGCGGGCTGTACGCGATCACGACGTGCCCGGTGCGCTGCGCCCAGGGCAGCATCTCCGCCAGCGGGTCGCGCGCCACCAGGCTGAACTGCACCTGGTTGGACAGCACCTTCCCCCCGTACTCGATCTCGGCGCGGCGCCACCGTGGCAGCCCGTAGTTCGACACGCCCACCTGGTCGACGACGCCCACGTCGTGCAGCGCCCGCATGCCGCGCATGGTGGTGCTGTCCTTGATCACCGGGTTGGGCTGGTGCACCTGGTAGAGGTCGATCTGCTTCACGCCCAGGCGATGCGCGCTCGCCACGCCGCGCTGCTCCACGACCGCCGCGGTCGGCCACAGCGGGAAGACCTTGGTCGCCACGACGACACCGTCGGTGCCGCCGGAGGCGCGCAGGGCCTCGCCGAGGATGCGCTCGCTGCGCCCGAAACCGTAGATCTCGGCCGTGTCGAACACGGTGACGCCCAGCTCGCGGGCCCGCGCGACGATCCGCGCCGCCTCGCCCTGGTCGTAGTCGGCGCCGTACCCCCACTCTCGGGAGCCGAACTGCCACGTGCCGAGGCCGATCACGGAGTACCGCTTCGCGGTGTCGAGCTCCAGATAGCGCATGCCACCAGTCTTACCCCGGCACGGCCACGTCCGTGCGCGTCAGCTACCGGATCTCCAACCGGCGTGCGACGCCCCAGGCAGGCACCTCACCCTCGGTGTGGATCCGGCAGACCCCGCCCGACGGGGCCACCCGCGGCCCGATCGGACCGTCGCGGGGTTACCGGTGGGTATGTGACACTGCGCTCATGGATCGCGACATCTTCGACGCCGAGCACGACGCCTTCCGCGACCTGGTTCGCACCTTCCTCACCAAGGAGGTGACGCCCTTCCACGACCAGTGGGAGGCCGACGGACAGGTCGACCGCGCCGTCTGGAGGGCCGCGGGCGCCGCGGGCCTGCTGGGCACCGACGTGCCGGAGGAGTTCGGCGGCGGTGGCGTCGGCGACTTCCGCTACAACGCGATCCTCACCGAGGAGATCGCGCGCGCGGGCACGAGCGGGCTGGGCTTCCCCCTGCAGAACGACGTGATCGCGCCCTACCTGCTGCGCCTGGCCGACGACGAGCAGAAGAAGCGCTGGCTGCCGGGCTTCTGCTCCGGCGAGATCATCACCGCCATCGCGATGACCGAGCCCGGCACCGGCTCGGACCTGCAGGGCATCGCCACCACCGCCCGCAAGCAGGACGACGGCAGCTGGATCCTCAACGGGTCGAAGACCTTCATCACCAACGGCATCCACGCCGACCTGGTGATCGTCGTCGCCAAGACCGACCCCGACGCCGGCGCCCGCGGGTTCAGCCTGCTCGTCGTCGAGCGCGGCATGGAGGGCTTCGAGCGCGGCCGCCGCCTCAAGAAGGTCGGCATGAAGGCCCAGGACACCGCGGAGCTGTCGTTCACCGACGTCCACGTGCCCGCCGCGAACCTCCTCGGCCAGGAGGGGCAGGGCTTCATCTACCTCATGCAGAACCTCGCGCAGGAGCGGCTGTCGATCGCCGTCGGCTCCATCGCGGGCGCGGCGCAGGCCCTCGAGCTCACCCTGCGGTACGTCAAGGACCGCACGGCGTTCGGCAAGCCCGTCGCGGCGTTCCAGAACACCCGGTTCGAGCTGGCCGAGATGGACACCGAGATCACGGTCACGCAGGTGTTCGTGGACCGCTGCATCCGCCAGCACGTCGAGGGCGAGCTGTCGGTGGCCGACGCCGCCAAGGCCAAGTGGTGGGCCTCCGACGTGCTCAAGCGCGTGGTGGACCGCTGCGTCCAGCTGCACGGCGGCTACGGCTACATGCTGGAGTACCCGATCGCCAAGGCGTTCGTAGACTCCCGCGTGCAGGCCATCTTCGGCGGCACCAACGAGATCATGAAGGAGATCATCGGAAGGTCGCTGATCGGGTAGTCCGCGGCACGGACGCGTCGGCCATGCGGTAGACCCTGCGCATGGCTTTCCGGCTCGCTCCCCACGAACGGGGCTTCTACCCGCTCTTCACCCGCGCCGCGGAGAACATCGCCGTCGCCGTCGAGGGACTCGCCAAGGTGGTGGCGGCCGAACCCGCCGAACGCGCCGCGCTCGCCGCGCTGGTGAAGGACGCCGAGAACGTGGGTGACGACCTCACCCACGAGATCTACCTGAAGCTCAACTCCACGTTCGTCACGCCGTTCGACCGCGAGGACATCTACCGCCTCACCGGCGCGCTCGACGACGTCGTGGACGCCATCGAGGAGGCGGCCGACCGGATCGTGCTCTATCGGCTCGGCACACTCCCGCCCGGCGTCACCACGCAGGTGGAGGTGCTGTGGAGGGCGGCGGCGGCCACGGCGGAGGCGATGCCGCTGCTGCCGACGGTGGAGAAGATGCGGGACTTCACCGTGCACGTCAACTCGCTCGAGGACGAGGCCGACGTCGCGTACCGGACGCTGCTCGGCGAGCTGCTGAACCCCGCCGAGGACGCCACCCCGGTGGACGTGCTGACGGTGCTGAAGCTCAAGGAGGTCGTCGAGACCCTCGAGGAGGCCGCCGACGCCTTCGAGACCGTCGCGAACACCATCGAGAGCATCGCCGTCAAGGAGTCCTGAGTGGAACTCGTCGCGATCGTCGTGGTGATCGTCGTCGCCCTCGGCTTCGACTACACCAACGGCTTCCACGACGCCGCCAACGCCATCGCCACCTCCGTCGCCACCCGGGCGCTGACGCCGCGCGTCGCGCTCGCCATGGCGGCCGTGATGAACCTCGTCGGCGCGTTCCTCGGCACCGCGGTCGCCTCCACGGTCGGCAGCGGCATCATCGACGCGCCGCGGGGCGGGGCCGGGCTGCTCGTGGTACTGGCCGCGCTGATCGGCGCGATCGCCTGGAACCTCGTGACGTGGCGGCTCGGGCTGCCGTCGTCGTCCTCGCACGGCCTGATCGGTGGCCTGGTCGGGGCCGCTCTTGCGTCGTCGGGCACGGTGCGGTGGTCCGGCGTGGTCGAGAAGGTGATCATCCCCATGGTGGTGTCACCACTGGTCGGCTTCGCGCTGGCCGCGCTGGTGATGATCGCGCTGCTGTGGATCTTCCGACGGGGTCGCCCCGCCCGGCTGACGCGCGGCTTCCGGCACGCGCAGACCGTGTCGGCCGCGGCGATGGCGCTCGGCCACGGGCTGCAGGACGCCCAGAAGACGATGGGCGTGATCGTGCTCGCGCTGGTGGTCGGCGGCTACCACCATGGGTTCGACGTGCCGTGGTGGGTCATCCTGCTGTCGGCGGGCGCCCTGTCGGCAGGCACCTACTCCGGTGGCTGGCGGATCATGCGCACGCTGGGGCGGCGGATCATCGACCTCGACCCGCCGCGGGGGTTCGCCGCCGAGGTCACCGCGTCCGCGATCCTCTACGTCACCGCGTTCGCCTTCGCCGCGCCGATCTCCACCACCCAGACGATCACGTCGGCGATCCTCGGGGTGGGCGCCACCAAGCGGATCTCGGCCGTGCGCTGGGGCGTGGCGGGCAACATCGCCGTGGCCTGGGTCCTGACGATCCCGGCCGCGGCGCTCGCCGCCGCGGTGGCCTACTGGCTGCTGCGGCTCGTCACCGGATCGCTCTGACCGTGCGACGCGCGGTTCCTGATATGTGGTGGACCTGCGGCGCGGGACATCAGCCCCGGGCCGTGCAGGCCTTCTCCACGGCGTCGACGGCGGCGAGGATCCGGGTGACGTCGAGCTTCACGGCGTCCTTGGCGGGGTTGCCGCCCGGGGGCAGGCCCGCCTTGCCCTGGGCGTCCAGGTCGTCGATGGACTTCACCAGCTCGGCCTGAGCCGCGATCAGCGCGGGATCGGTGAGCCCGGGCGCGGAGGCCTTCTGTCGGGAGTCCAGCAGCAGCAGCGCCACCGCGGCGGGCAGCACCGGCTGCTTCTGGGCGACGGCGGCGATGCCGCGGACGGTGTCGGCGGTCCCCGTGTCGGCCGCGCAGGCGGCGGCGTCGGGGCTCGTCGGGGCCGTGGTGTCGGGGGCGGCGCCGACGCTCGGGACGGCGAGCGGCGCGGATGGCGCCGGGGTGCTCGGCGCGCTGCAGCCGGCCAGGCCCACCAGCAGCGCGGCCACCGGGCCGATCACCGTGACGGCGGCGCGGCGGACGGAGCGCGTCACACGATCACGCTCGCCTTCACGCGGGCGCGCTCACGCGCGACGTCGATGCCGGTCTCCGGGAACTCCGGCTCCAGCTCCAGCTCGGCGAGGGTCTCCGCCAGCAGCGCGGCCACGGCCCAGTTGCGGTACCACTTCCGGTCCGACGGGATCACGTACCAGGGCGCGGAGTCGGTGTCGCAGAACCGCAGCGCGTCGGTGTAGGCCTCCTGGTAGGCGGGCCACTTGCATCGCGCGTCGAGGTCGGCCGGGTTGTACTTCCAGCGCTTGACGGGGTCGTCGAGGCGCGCGAGCAGCCGCTCCTGCTGGGCCTGCGACGAGATGTGCAGCATGCACTTGAGGATCGTGACGTCGTGGCCGGCCAGCTCGGCCTCGAACGCGTTGATCTCGTCGTAGCGGGCCCGCCACACGTCCTCGGGCACGAGGGAGTCGACCCGGGCGATCAGCACGTCCTCGTAGTGGGAGCGGTCGAACACGCCGATCTGGCCCGCCTTCGGGGTCTCCTTGCGGATCCGCTGGAGGAAGTGCTGCGCCCGCTCCTGCTCGGTCGGCTTCTTGAACGACGCGATGTGCAGCCCCTGGGGGTTCACCAGGCCCGCGACGTGCCGGATGACGCCGCCCTTGCCCGATGTGTCCATGCCCTGCAGGACGAGGAGCACCGAGCGGGTGCCGTCGACGGTGGCCTCGGCGTAGAGGGCGTCCTGCAGCCCCTCGAGCCGGGCGGCCAGGTGCACCATGTCCTTCGCCGCCGCGGTCTTGTCCTTCGGCCCGACAGGCCGCGACCGCGGGTCGACGGCCGTCAGATCGGGCTCGGCGGACACCCGGAACTTCTCACGTACGGACTTGGCCACGAGCTCAACCTAGTGGAGTGCGCCCGGTCCGATCCCCGATCCCGGTGCCTCAGCCGCCGGTCCGGACCGCGTCCTGCTCCTCGTGGCGGCCGTGGTCCTGGTGCTCGTCGTGGTCCTGCGGCTCCTCCTCGGGGGACGTGACGACGGTGAGGTCGATCTCCAGGCGGAACGGCTCCTCGACGTGCAGCACCGCGCCCGCGTTCGCACGCGCGTACTCGTGGTAGCGCCCGCCGATGATCATGTTGGCGACGGCGAACGGGACGTCGTGGTCCACGAGCAGCGAGTACGGGATGCGGCTGCGTGCGTAGAGCTGCGGCTTGAACGAGCGGTCCACGGCCCCGTGGTGGTCGCCCACCACCTCCAGCACCATCAGCGCGTCGGCGGCGTCGACGACCTCGGTCGCAGCAGGGGCGCCGTCCCCGCCCTCCCCCTCCCCGTCCGACGGCTCCTCCTCGGGTGCCGCGGCCTCCTCGACCGCGCGGGTCACGACGAGATCGGGAGCCAGCACGCAGTCCGGTCCCAGGCGCAGCGGCACCGGTCCCACCACCCGCAGCCCGTCGGGCAGCGCCGCCTCGACGGCCTCACGGACGCGGCCGACCACCCGGCGGCGTTCGCCGGTGGTGCCGGGCCCCACGAGCAGGGCGCCGTCCACCAGCTCGACGCGTCCGTCGTCGGGGGCCGATGGGTTCCGGCCGGTACGGGACAGCCCGAGGTAGGACTCCTCGGTCCAGGGCCCCTCGTGGTCGAACACGGGATGGTCCACAGCCGCACCTCTCACCTCGTCGCAGGCCGACATGGTGGCACGGGGACGCACGTGGCAGGCATCGGTGAGCTGACGGCACCCCTGCGGGCACCTCAGCGGTCGGCGATCCCGCCGATCGGCACGACCAGCGGCGACCCCGCCACCGGGTCCTCGATCACGCGCGCGGCCAGCCCGAACACCTCGGCCAGCAGCTCCTCGGTGATCACCTCGCCGGGCTCCCCCGATGCCACGACCCGCCCGGCGCGCATGGCCACGAGCCGGTCGGCGTAGCGCGCGGCCAGGTTGAGGTCGTGCAGCACCATCACCACGGTGCGCCCGGCCTCGCGGTGCAGCCTGCGCACCAGCTCCAGGACGTCGACCTGGTGGGCGAGGTCGAGGAACGTGGTGGGCTCGTCGAGGAGCAACAGGTCGGTGCCCTGCGCCAGTGCCATGGAGATCCACGCGCGCTGGCGCTGGCCCCCCGACAGCTCGTCGACGGGACGCTCGGCGAGGTCGGCGATGCCGGTCCACTCCAGCGCCGTGGCGACGGCCTCCTCGTCGTCGGAGGACCACTGCCGGTACCAGGCCTGGTGGGGATGACGGCCGCGCGCCACGAGGTCGGCCACGGTCAGCCCCTCCGGCGCCGTCGGGGCCTGCGGCAGCAGCCCGAGCACCTTCGCCACCTCTCGTGTGGGGATGCGGTCGATACGCCTGCCGTCGAGCAGCACCTCGCCGCCGCTGGGCCGGAGCAGCCGGCCGAGCGCGCGCAGCAGCGTCGACTTCCCGCAGCCGTTGGGGCCGATCACGGCCGTGACGGTGCCCGCGACGACGTCGAGGTCCAGCCCGTCCACGACCATCCGGTCCCCGTACCCGAGGCGGACGCGCTCGGCCCGCAACCGGGCGGCGCCGGAGGTGGGGGTGGTGACGAGCTGGGTCATGCGCGGGCCTCCCGGCCGTGACGGGCGATGAGGAGCAGCAGGTAGGGGGCGCCGAGCACGGCCGTCACGATGCCGACGGGCAGCTCGGTGGCGCCGAAGGCGGTGCGTGCGAGCAGGTCGGCGAGCACGGTCAGAGCCGCCCCGACCAGCAGCGACGCCGCGATGGGCGGCCGCGCGCCGCCGACCAGCCGCTGTGCGACCTGGGGCGCGACGAGCGCCACGAACGCGATCGGGCCCGCCGCGGCCGTGGCCACCGCTGCGAGGCCGACGGCCACCACGATCAGCGCGCTGCGGGCCCGGTCGACGCCGACGCCCAGCCCGCGGGCGGTGTCGTCGCCGAACTGGAGGGCCCCCATGACGTGCGCGAGCAGCAGCGCGGCCGGTACGAGCACGACGAGTGCGATGCCGACGGGCACGACGTCGTCCCAGCCCGCGCCGTTGAGGCTCCCGTTGAGCCAGGTGTAGGCGCGGGCGGCCTCGAAGACCTGCGCCACGACCAGCAGCCACTGCACGACTGCCAGCAGCATCGCGTTGATCCCGATGCCGATCAGCACCAGCCGGAAGCCCTGCACCCCGTTCCGCCGGGCCAGCAGGTAGATCGCCCCCGCGGTGAGCAGGCTGCCGGCGAGCGCGGCGAGCGGCAGTCCCGCTGTGGCGAGCAGGCCACCGACGACGCCGAACCCCCCGCCGAGCACGATCACGAACACGGCGGCGGCGCTGGCCCCGGCGGTGAACCCGATGACGTCCGGGCTGGCCAGCGGGTTGCGGGCGACGGTCTGGGTGAGCGCGCCCGCCACCGCGAGCGCCCCTCCGACGAGGACGCCGGTGAGCGAGCGCGGCAGCCGCAGCTCCAGCACGATGAACTGCTGACCGGGTTCGCCGCCGCCGGCCAGGGTGGCCAGCACCTCCCCCACGCCGATCGGGTACTCGCCGCGACCGACGTTCAGCGCGACGCCGAGCACCGTCACCACGACCGCGACGGCGAGCACCACCACTGTGCGGGGCCGCCACACCACGGACACGGGCCCGACCCGCAGGGCGGGACGCCCGGCGACCCGGGCGGGCGGCCGGTCCAGCACCGGGCCCATCAGACCGCCACCATCTTCCGGCGCCGCACCAGCCACACGAAGAACGGTCCGCCGACCAGCGCGAGCACGATGCCGACCTGCAGCTCCCCCGGACGCGCGAGGACGCGGCCGAGCACGTCGGCGGCCACGAGCAGCACCGCGCCGGCGAGCGCCGAGACGGGCAGCAGCCAGCGGTGGTCGGGGCCGGTGAAGCCGCGCACCACGTGCGGCACCACCAGCCCGACGAACGCGACGGGCCCGCACGCCGCGGTGGCGCCGCCCGCCAGCAGGGTGATCGCGACGATGCCGACCACGCGCGTGCGCAGCACCGAGTGGCCCAGGGAGCGGGCGACGTCGTCGCCGAGGGCGAGGGCGTTGAGGGCGGGGGCGCCGGCGAACGCGATCACCGCGCCCGCGAGGAGGAACCAGCCGACCTGGCCTGCGACGGCCGCGTCGCGCCCGGCGAGGGAGCCCACGGCCCAGAAGCGGTAGGCGTCGAGGGTCTGCACGTCGACGAGGATCACGGCCGAGGTGAGCGCCGCGAGCAGGGCCGAGACGGCGGCACCGGCCAGCGCGAGCGTCACCGGCGTGGGCCCGCCGCGCCCGGTGGAGCCGAGCGCGAAGACGACCACCATGGCGACCAGCGCGCCCGCGAAGGCGAACCAGACGTAGCCGTAGAGGCTCGTGACGCCGAACGCGTAGATGCCGACCACCACGAGGAACGCCGCGCCCGCGTTGACGCCGAGCAGGCCGGCGTCGGCGAGCGGGTTGCGGGTGTGGCCCTGGATCAGCGCGCCGGACAGGCCGAGCGCGGCCCCGACCATCACCCCGAGCAGCGTGCGCGGGATGCGCAGCGCGCGCACCACGATGTCGTCCGCGGTGCCGGTGGGCGCGACGAGGGCGTCCCAGACGTGGTCGAGCGGGATGGCCTTCGCGCCGAGCGCCACGCCGGCCACACAGGCCACGATCAGCACGACGACCAGCGCCGACAGGCCCAGCAGCCGTCTGCGCCGCAACCGGGAGCCGGACGGTGGCACGGGCGGGGCGGCCCGGGAAGCCGTCACCACCATCGGGTGTTCCTCCACGGTCCGTACGGTCGCACGAGATCACCATAGGTGAGGCTGCCCTTCCTGACTACGTCCCTCTGGGCGGTGGCGGCCCCCACGTGCTGGGATGACCGTGTGATCCCCCTCGCACCCGGCCCCGGCACCGGCGACCTCGACGCCGCCGCTCTCCGCGAGCACTACGCCTACCCGGAGGGCTTGTCGGCACCGTGGGTCCGCGTGAACTTCGTGTCCAGCATCGACGGCGCGGTCTCGGTGGACGGCACGTCGGGCGGGCTGGGCTCCGACGCCGACAAGCAGGTCTTCGGCGTGCTGCGCGAGCTCGCGGACGTGGTCCTGGTCGGCGCCGGCACCGTCCGCGCCGAGGGCTACCGGGGAGCGCGGAAGGACACCCGGGGCCGTGACACACCGCCGCCGATCGCCGTCGTCACCGGGTCGGCAGATCTGGACCCCGGCAGCCGCCTGTTCACCGACACCCGCGTCCCGCCGATCGTGCTGACGCTCGGCTCGGCCCCGCAGGGGAAGCTCGACCGGCTGGTGGCCGCGGGCGCCGATGTCGCCGTGCTCGACACCCTGACCCCCGACGCCCTGCTCGCCGAGCTGGCCCGCCGCGGGCTGTACCGCGTGCTGTGCGAGGGCGGACCGTCCCTGTTCGGCGCGCTGACGGCCGCCGACGCCGTCGACGAGCTGTGCCTGACGGTGGCCCCCCTGCTCGCCGCGGGCACAGCGGGCCGCATCGCCCACGGCCCCGAGGGGTCGCCCGCGCGGCCGTTGACGCTGGTGGGGGTCCTCCGGGCCGAGGACACGCTCCTGCTGCGCTACCGTCGCGTTGCTCCGATCGAGTGACTTGGCGGGAGGAACCGCCGGGTACCCACGTCCGAAGAAGCGAACATCGAGAACGCGAACCACGAAGGAGCAGCGATGACCACCCCCACCCCCACGGTCACGACCCCGGCCGGCACCGTCGGCTCGCCCGCCCGCCTCGCGGACGACACCGCGCAGGGCAAGACCACGATCGCCGCCTCCGTCGTCCAGAAGATCGCCGGCATCGCCGCGCGCGAGATCTCCGGCGTGCACTCCATGGGCGGCGGCCTGTCCCGCACCTTCGGCGCCATCCGGGAGCGCATCCCCGGTGGCGGCACCGGTGCTGCCAACATCGCCGGTGTGCAGGTCGAGGTCGGCGAGAAGCAGGCCGCCGTGGACCTGGACATCGTCGTCGAGTACGGCGCGTCGATCGTCGAGCTCGCGCGCGCCGTGCGCCGCAACGTGATCGCCGCCGTCGAGCGGATGACCGGCCTCGAGGTCATCGAGGTCAACATCGCGGTCAACGACATCCACCTCCCCGAGTCCGACGACCCGGAGGAGCTCCCGGTCGTTCCCACCCCCGCGCGGGTCGAGTAGTCCTCCCGTTCAGCCGACCGGAAGACTTGGCAGACCGGAGGACTGCTCGAGATGAGCGCCCCACCAGGGAGCAAGCCGTGACCGTCACCGTCGTCCCCGATCCCGCCGACCCGGTCCCGCTCGCCGAGCAGGTCGCTGCCGTGGTCACCGCACACCCGGCCGTCGCCGGGCTGCACGGCGGGATCTACGGGGCGGTCGCCACCTACCTGCCGGGCCGTCGGCTCACCGGCGTGCGCATCGGCGAGGGCGACGAGCCCGTCGAGGTGGCGGTGGTGCTCCGTCTCGGCCACCCGATCCCCGGCGTCGTCAGCGCGCTGCGCCGCGAGGTCTCCGCCATGTGCGGCGGTGCGGCGGTGGACATCACCGTCGCCGACATCGCCGTCCCGGCCGATCTCGAGCCCGCCGCGGGCGCGCCCGCCGGCGGGTCCCGCTGAACCGGCCGTGGACGAGCAGGAACGCGCCGCCTTCCGCGCCTTCGTGCGCGACAACCACCCGGACCGGGGCGGTGACCCGGCCGTGTTCGTGGCCGGGCTCGCCCGGTTCCGGGCGGGACCGGAACACGGCTCCCCGGCCCCGTCGGCGTCGGGGGCCGACGGGACCGGCGACGCGTACTCCGATCCCGAGGATCCCCGATGGGACGCCCCGATCGAGATCCTCACCCCGTTGCCCGCACCCGTGCGGGTGGCAGTGGCCCTGATCCGCACGATCCGCTGGCACCGTCAGCGGCGCGTGCAGTAGAACACCCACTCTTTCCCAGGAGAACCCCATGAACGCCACCCGGACCGGCCTGCTGGCCGGTCTCATCCTCGGCGCGGCCGGATCCATCGGCGGCTTCGGCCCCTTCCTCATCACCCTGATCGTCGGCATCGTGGGTCTCGTCATCGGCATGGTGCTCGACGGCAACCTGGACGTCAGCGGCGTCCTCGGCCGGGGCAAGGACAGGTGAGCGAGCCCGCCGCGGACCTCGAGGAGCGCGGCACGCTCGACATCGCGCCCGTGGTCCTGCGGAAGATCGTCGAGCACGCGGCCGACCAGGTGCCAGGCACCCTGCGCCACGAGCGCCGACTCGCCGGCATCGACGTCGGCGAGTCGGGCGCCAGCGCCAAGATCGTCACCGGCTCCGGTGACCCCACCGCCGTCGACGTCCGGCTCGAGCTCACCCTGCAGTACCCCGCGTCCGTCCGCGGCGTCGTCGACGCCGTGCGCGTCCGGGTGGGCGAGGAGCTCGCGCGCATCTCCGGGCACCACGTCCGCGCGCTGACGGTCACGGTCGCCGGACTGCGCGGCGCCCCTGCCGCCGCCTCACCGCGCCTGCAGTGACCCCGCACCCCCCTCGCCAACCCTGAAAGGAGTGCCGGCATGCGCGTACTGCTCCGCATCCTCGCCCCGCTGCTCGGACTCGCACTGGCCGCGGCCGGCGTGCTGTTCGTCATCGAGGTCGTCGCGGCGTGGGGGCGCCCCGCCGCCACCACCACCGGCCTCGTCGTGCCGTGGCCCGACTGGCGCGTCACGCTCGAGACCCTCAGCTGGGCCGACACCCCCGTGCCCGCCATCGCGATCGTCGTCGCCGTGATCGGCCTGCTGCTGGTGCTGCTCGGCATGTCGGCGCGCCGCGCCGACATCCACCTCGAGGGACCGGGCCCGGAGATCACCGTCACCACTGCCCCCCGCGTGCTGGCCCGGCTGGTCGGCACCCGCGTCCGCGCCACCGACGACGTCGCCGCCGCCACCGTCACCGCGTCGGCCCGCAAGGTCTCGGTCTCCGCCCAGTCCTGGAACGACGCCACCCCCGAGCTGCGCTCCACCGTCGACTCCCGCGTCGGCGAGCTGCTCGACGAGCTGCCGCTGCGCCGCCGGCCCCGCGTGTCGGTGTCGCTGCAGGAACGGAAGGGAACCCGATGAGCCGGCTTGCGAGCGAACCATCAGCACAGCGCCTCCGCGCTGAGGCGTCTCCCGACGGGTCGGCCGAGCGCAGCGAGGGCGTGCGATGAGCACGCCCGTCGACCTCGGCAAGGAGACCGGCACGCAGCTCCCGGCGACCACACCGGCGCCGGCCACCCCCGCGCCCGCCAAGCTGCGCCGCCGCTCCCGTTCGGCCGTCGCGCGCTCCGCGGGCGGCGACCGGTGGACGATGGTCGTCGTCGGCCTGGTCATGCTCGCGGGAGGCGTCCTCGTCGCGCTGCTGTCCCACGGCGTGTTCGGCACGGCGCGCGCCGGGCGTCCACTGCTCGACCCCATGATCGTCGACACGCTCCGCGCCCAGCCGCTGGCGTCGCGGATCATCGCGATCGTGGCCGGTGTCGTGCTGGTGCTGCTCGGGCTGATCTGGGCGTCCAACTCGGTGCGCCCGGAGCCCCGTCCCGACCTCCTGCTCGACGGCGGCAAGGACACGTCCATCGTGATCAGCTCCTCGGCCGTGGCCGACGCCGTCGCCACGCAGGCGGGCGGCCTGCCCGGTGTCGGGCGCGCCCGGGCGCGGATGGTCGGCGCGGCCCGGGCCCCCGCGCTGCGGCTCACGCTGTGGCTCGCCGACGACGCCGACGTCCGCGACGTGATCGAGCGGCTCGACGAGCAGGTGCTCGCCTGCGTCCGCACGTCGCTCGGGCTCGCCGCGCTGCCGGTCGCCGTCCGGCTGGAGCTCGACCGGTCCCAGTCGACCCCGCGCGTCGCCTGACCGGCCCGTTCCCGCCGCCCGTCCCCCGTTCACGGGGGCCACACCGCCGCTGCGGCAGGGTCCCGGACGGGCACGATCGGCGGGGAGGGTACGTGGCACGGCGGCACGTGAGGGTTCGCGTGGCTCTCGCCGCGGCACTGGCACTCGTCGCGCTGCTCGCCGGGTGCTCGGTCGGGCCGTCGGGGCGGCCCCCGGTGGCCGTGCGGGGCGACACCATGCCGCAGCCCTCGGCCGCCCCCGGCACCACCGCGCCCACCCCCGACACGCTGCCCGACCTCGAACCGCAGAACGCCTCGATCCCGTTCTACGACTGCACCGCCGACACGCTGGCCGCGCTGCCCACCCCCGTCCCCGCAGGCCGCTCGCTCCGGTTCGAGTGCGGTGAGTTGGACGTGCCCGCCGATCCCGGCGACCCCCGGGGCGCCGCCGTCTCCGTGGGCCTGTTGCGGGCCGGCCTCGCCGACGCCCCCGAGACCCGCCCGCCGCTGCTGGTGGTGGGCGACAGCGCCGGCGACGCGTCCGCGCGGGTGGCCGCGCTGCTGGCCGAACAGGTCTCCCCCGACCTGCTGGCGCAGTACACGCTCGTCGGGATGGACCGCCGCGGCGCCGGCGTCGACCGGCTGGACTGCGCCCCGTCCGACGCCCGTGCCGCGCTCGTCGACGCCGACCCGGCCGCCACCTCCACCGAGGCCCTGACCGGCCTGCTCGACCAGGCCCGCGCGGTGGTACAGGAGTGCAACCTGACGGTCGACACCGGGCTGAGCAGCTACAGCACCGCCACCTCGGCGACGGACGTCGACCTGGTGCGGTCCGCGCTCGGCGTCGGCCGGCTGTCGGCCGTCGGTGTGGGCGACGGTGCCGGTGCGCTCGCCACGTGGGCGGGCGCCGCGCCGCAGTCCGTCGGCAGGCTCGTGCTCGACGACCCGCCCCAGCCGGGCCTCGACGAGCCCGGCCGCAGTGAGGCGCAGGCGAAGGCCGCCGAGACCGCCTTCGACGCCTTCGCCGTGTCCTGCACCGCGCTGCCGGCGTGCCCGCTGGGTGCCGCGCCGCGCACCACCGTCACGGCGCTGCTGCAGGCGCTGCGCGCCCGGCCGCTCGCCACCGCCGACGGGCGCAGGCTCACGGCGGGCTCGGCCGTCGTCACGCTGCGGGCCGAGCTGGGCGAGCCCCGCGGCTGGACGGCGCTGGCGGCGGCCCTCGCCGCCGCCGGACGGGGTGACCCCGCTCCGCTGCTGGGCCTGCTCGACCCGCTGGCCGGCCCGCGCACCCGGTTCGACGGCGCGCTCGCCACCTCCTGCAACGACTCCCGGCGCCGGCTCTCACCCGCGGAGATCTCGGCGCTCGCCACCCGCTGGAGCAGCTCGTACCCGCTGTTCGGCGGCTCCGCCGCGCTGGGGCTGCTCGACTGCGCGCCGTGGCCCACCGGGGGCCTCGCATCGGTCGCGCCGGCCGCAGGCGGCGCACCGCCGATACTGGTGATCGGCGCAGCGGGCGATCCCCGCGACCCCCTGGACGGCTCGCGCCGCGCGTCCGAAGCGCTGCCGTCGGCCCGCTTCCTGAGCTGGCAGGGCACGGGCACCGGCGCCTACCCACGCACGCCGTGCGTCACGGCCGTCGTCGACGGGATGCTCGTGGACGGCACGGTGCCGCAGGCGGACACGCTCTGCCCACCCTGATCAGGTCCAGCCTGATCAGGTCTCGCAGTACTTCTGCTGGGCGATCGAGACCACGGTCTTGGCCTGCTTGCTGTCGACCGTCGGCAGCACCGCGGGCAGGGCGCGCGCCAGGGTGGCGGCGTCGGTGCCCCGCGCGAGCTGCTGGCAGATCACGGCGGCGGCCTCGGTCTCGGACTGCCCCGAGCCGCTCGTGGGCACGTCCGCGGCGCGCAGGGCCTTCAGGTAGGCGACGGCCTTCGGGCTGGTCGGGTCCGCGGAGGCGTCGGGGTCCGTAGTGGGCGCCGCGGCCACGGAGGCCGCCGCCGGGGCCGACTCGGTGACCGCGGCCGGCGTCGGGGTGGGGGAACCACCGACGATGTCGGCCACGATCGCGGCCACCGCGATCACACCGCACACCGCGGCCGCCGCCACGACAACCCGCCCGCCCCCGCGCACGCGGCGCACCAGCTTCAGTACGGGGTTGGCCGCGCCCTGGGCGGCCTCGCGACGCGACCGGCGCGACGAGTGCGAGCCCCTGGCGCCGTCCGACCCCGAACGCCGGTCATCGCCGTCGCCCAGGCCGATGACCTTCGTCTCCGGGTCGCGCGTGGCCTCCAGCGCCACGGCGGCCGCGGCCTCCTGCGCGCGCCGGCGCGCCGCACGGCC
>NZ_JAOPWR010000170.1 GCF_025965585.1 Pseudonocardia sp. | reverse complement strand
GGAAGCTGAACCGGTCGGCGGTTGCACGGTCACCACCACGGTGATACGACCAAGCGGAAGGTTCGACGTCGGGGCCGGACCGGGACGATGGTGGCGGTGGATGCTCGTGGAATCGTTGATTCTCGCGGTCGAGGAACCGGTGGCCGGGGTCGTGGTGGTGCGGGTCGGCGGGGAGCTCAACCGGGGCACCGCACCCCGGCTGGCGCGGCTGCTCGACGGGCAGCTCGACCATTGCGTGGCCGTGCACGACACGCCGGCGACGATCGATCGACGCGCGCACCTGATCGTCGATCTGAGCGGGGTCCGCAACTTCGCCGGGGGGCTGTCGGTGCTGCGTCAGGCGCAGTACACGGCCGATCTGGCCGACGTCGGCGTACACCTGACAGGGTTGGTCGCCCGGGCCGGGCTGCTGCCGGCGTGGGCGGCCGAGTTGATGGCGCAGTTCAACGGATTCCCCACTGCCGAGGATGCGCTGACCGCGGCGCTCGACTGAACCTGTCTCCCAACGCGCTCGCCGCTCCGATGACCGCCGGATTCGTCGGCGAGAGGATGGAACCGGGTTCGCTGCCGCACCGGTCGATGTTGCGCCGGCCGCCGGTGGCTGCTATGACCTGACCGGGCGGCCGTTCCGGATCACGAACCCCGTTGTCGGGCGGACCGGGTGATCGACCTCGGGCCCGGCGCGGGCGACGACGGCGGGCCGGTGGTCGCGGCCGGCACCCCGCAGGAGGTGGCGGAGAGCAGGACCGCGCCCTGTCTGGCGGCACGGCCGCGCCCGCCGGTACGGATGCCGGCGTGACGGCGCCGGGCGCCGTCACGTGCTCGGCGGTTCGACTACCGCGGGCTCAGGTGGTTCATGCGTCGTAGTCCAGCTCGACCCGCTCCGTGGTGGGACGGGACTGGCACGTCAGGACGTAGCCCGCGGCGACCTCGTCCGGGCTCAGCGCGTAGTCGATCTCCATCTCCGCGCCGCCGCGCACCAGCTTGGCGCGGCAGGTCCCGCAGGCACCGCCCATGCACGCGTACGGGGCGTCGAGGCCCGCCCGCAGCACGGCTTCCAGCACCGACTCCCGCCCGTCGCTGTCCACGGCGGTCGTCCGGCCGCCGACCGTCGCGATGACGGTGCTCTCGACCCCGGCGGTGTGCCCCTCGACCGCCGGGGTCGCGTGGAACAGCTCGACGTGAACGGCCTCGGGGGCCACACCGTGCCGGCCGAGCACCCCGCGGGTGTCCTCGACCAGCGCCTGCGGCCCGCAGACGAACCAACCGTCGATCTCGGCCGGGGCGAGGTCGTCCCCGAGCAGCCCGGCGAGACCGGCGGCGTCGATCCGCCCCGGCACGACGCGCTCGAAGCCCGTCCCCGGCGGGGTGCCGTCCTCGCCCGACCGGAAGTGCACGATCCGCAGCCGGCCCTCGAAGTGCCGGGCGAGCATCTCCAGCTCGTCGCGGAACATCGTCGACTCGGCCGTGCGGTTGCCGTAGAGCAGGGTGAACCGGCTGTCCTCGCTGACCGTCAGCGCGGTGGACAGCATGGAGATGATCGGCGTGATCCCGCTGCCGGCCGCGATCCCGACGTGGTGCCGGGCGGTACGGGCGTCGGGCTCGAGGGTGAACCGGCCCGACGGCGGCAGCACCTCGAGCACGTCGCCCGGCGCGAGCCGCTGGGTGAGGTGCGTGGACAGCGCGCCGCCCTCGATGCGCTTGACGGCGATGCGGACCACGTCCGACGTGGCCGAGGTGCACAGCGAGTACGTGCGGCGGACCTCCGTGCCGGCCACGGTGGACCGCAGCGTGAGGTGCTGGCCCGGGGTGAAGCGGAACCGGGCGCGCAGGTGCTCGGGGATGTCGAAGGTGATCGAGACGCTGTCCGGGGTGAGCGGCCGGACCTCGGCCACGGTCAGCGGGTTGAAGTCGGCGGGGCCGCCGGCCGCGTCGTCGGCGTGGAAGGACTCGGTGAGCCGGCGCCACGCCCGGTACTCCGACGTGGTCAGCTCGCGCCCGAACGCGGTCGTGATCGGGACGTCGCGGTCCAGGTAGACGGCCTCGTTGCGCTGCCAGGCCTTGACGTAGCGGTAGAACGGGATAGCGGGGTGCAGGTGATGCACCAGGTGGTAGTTCTGGTAGAGCATGACCGGCGTCAGCAGCCACTCCATGCCGACCCGCACACGGGTAGCCGCGAACCGGTTCTCCCGCGACGTGGTGGTCAGCCCGTGGTGGGGCATCCAGTCGAACCACCAGGCCAGCACGGCGACCCCGATGCGCTGCGGGATCAGGTAGATCAGGGCCAGCTCCCACCCGTGCCCGGTGGCGATCGCCCCGCCGAACACCAGCAGCGTGAGACCCACGGTGACCACGGTCTCGATGCGCTCCGCGCGCGGCCGGGTCCGCAACCGCCGCAGGTAGAACACGGCGTAGCGGCCGTCGATGCTCAGCCAGCGCAGCGGCAGCTGCCAGTCCGGGCCGTGCGTGGTCCACGCGTCCGGGTCGGTGTCGATGTCCTCGTTGGTGTTGCGGTGGTGCTCGATGTGGATGAACCGGAACATGCCGAAGCTCGCGTAGCAGGCCACGAAGAGCACCGACAGACGGCCGAACACCTCGTTGACCCAGTTCGCCCGCCCGGCGGCGTGGTGGATGGCGTCGTGCAGCACCGTGAACATCGTGAACGTGACCGCCGCGTGCAGCGGGATGGTCACCCAGAACGGGGCGTGCCCGCCCAGCGCGAGCCACGTCGCGACGACCCAGACGGCGAGCGACCCGACGAACAGCGCGATCGTCGGTGCGGCGGCGCGGGGCAGCGGGATGCCGGGGTCGGGCACCCCACGGCGCACCGCCCGGGCCTCGGCCTCGCTGAGCACCGGGCCGTCCGAGGGCCGGGTGCGCTGGCCGATCGGGCTCGCGGTCACAGGCGGCTCCTCGCTGTCGTCATCGTTGACATTTGAGGCCGTACTGTAAACAGACGAGGCGGTGGTGCGCCAGCTGTACAGTGCTCGCATGAGTACCCGACCGGGTTTTCATGCGCGGGTGCGGTCGCTGCTGCGCGACCAGCTCCTCGACGCCGCCACGGAGATCACCTGTGACCGCGGCTGGGACGCCGTGACCATGTCCCGGGTGGCCGAGCGGGTGGGCGTGAGCAGGCAGAGCGTCTACAACGAGATCGGCTCCAAGGACGTGCTCGCCGAGGCGATGATCGCCCGCGAGACGGACCGGTTCCTCGACGGGGTGTCCGAGCGGCTCGCCGCGCATCCCGGCGACCTCGCCGCGGGCCTGGGCGCGGCGGTCGAGTACGCCCTGCGGACCGCCGCCGACAACCCGCTGATCAAAGCCGTCGTGTCCACCGCGCACGGAAGCACCGACGACCTCCTACCGCTCGTGGCCGTCCGGCCGGAGCCGGTGCTCGCGCGGGCCGTCGCGGCCGTCGTGGCTCAGGTCCGCGCGATGCACCCGGCGCTCGCCCTCGGTGCCGGACCGGGCGGCGACGCCCTCGCGTCGCTCGTCGAGGCCGTCGTGCGGCTGACCTTGAGCCACCTCGTCCAGCCCACCGGGTCGGTCGACCAGGCGGTCGGCCAGGTGCGGTGGATCTGCGACGCCGTGCTGGCCGGCCCCGCGCACGGCTGACGGTTCTGCAGATACACCAGCACGACGCTGACCCGCCGGTTCAGGTCCTCCTGCTGGGAGCGCGCGTCCGCGCGTCACCTCACCAGGTGACCATGAGCTTCCGGACCCCGTAGTTGGTGCCGTGCACGTCCATCGGCACCTCCTCGGCGGGGACGGCGAGACGCATGTCGGGGAAGCGGCGCAGCAGCTCCGGGAGGATGGTCATGAGCTCGGCGCGGGCGATGTTCTGCCCCAGGCACTGGTGCACGCCGTAACCGAAGGCCAGGTGCCGGACGGTCTTGCGGTCGAGGTCGAGCGCGTCGGGATCGGTGAAGACCCGGGGGTCGCGGTTCGCGGCGGGCATCGCGACCACCACCAGGTCGCCCTTGGCGATCTGCTGGCCACCGAGCTCCAGGTCCTCCTTGGCGACCCGGCCGAGTCCGAACTGGACGATGGTCAGGTAGCGCAGCAGCTCCTCGATCGCCGGTCCGATCCGGCTCGGGTCCTCGGCCAGCCGGCGGCGCTGCTCGGGGTGGGTCAGCAGGGTCAGCGAGGAGAGCCCGATCATGGACATGGTCGTGTCGTGACCGGCGAACAGCAGCAGCGCGCCGATGTTGACCAGGTCGCGGTCGGTGAGGAACGAGGCCTCGTCGTCGGCGGTGCGGACGAGATCGGCGAGCAGACCGGTGGACTCGGGGTCGGCGCGCTTGGCGGCCACCAGGTCGGTGATGTAGCCGATGAGCCAGCGCGCACCCTTGTCGCGTTCGGCCTGGGTCCGGCTGGTGTCCATCATGGTCTCGGTGGCGTGGTGGAACCCGTCCCGGTCGCTGTAGGGAACGCCGAGCAGCTCGCAGATGACCAGGCACGGGATCGGCAGCGCGAGCGCCTCGATGAGGTCGACCGGCCGCGGCCCGGCGGCGATGGCGTCGAGGTGCTCGGCGACGATCGTGTCGATGTAGGGCTGCAGCGTCGTCCGCACGCTCTTCGGGGTGAACCGGCCGGCGAGCAGTTTCCGGTAGCGGCCGTGGTCGGGCTCGTCCATGAACACGAACCCCGGGTCCAGTGCACCGCCGGGCTTCTCCGGGTCGTAGCCCTCGTCGGGCGGCGTGTCGTGCCGGGGCCGCCGCGCGCTCATCCGGGGGTCGGCGAACACCGCGCTGCCCTCCTCGAAGCGGGTGACCAGCCAGCCGGCGCTGCCGTTGGGGAACCGGACCCGGGTCACCGGCTGCTCCTCGCGGAGCTTGTCGTACTCGGCAGGTGGGTCGAGCAGGCTGCTGCGGACGGTGGGCATGGTGGACAGCTCGGTCATCGGTTCTCCTCGGGTACGGCGGGGGCGTCGGTCCGGGTCGCGGCGATGGCGGCCTCGACGCCGCGGTGGACCTGGGTGCCGTTGCCCCAGCCGACGTAGTAGTGCAGTTGCAGGACGGCCTCGCGAAGCTGCTCGGGCGTGAGCTCGTCGTTGGCCAGGGCGCCGCGAACCTGGATCTCGATGAGGTCGGTGCGGCCGAGTGCCGCGGTGGCGCCGAGGACGAGCAGCCGCCGGTCGCGGACCGACAGCCCGGGGCGGTTCCAGATCTCGCCGAAGAGGTGACCGACGGTGTCGTCGAGCATCGGGTCCCGCTCGGCGGGCAGCGTCTCGCTGAAGCCCGGGCCGTAGACCCGGTCCATCATCTCCCGGCCGCGTTCCAGGTCGGCCTCGTTCGCGCTCATCGGACACCTTCTGTCGCGGGGATCGCCAGGGTCTGCTCGCCGTGCGCGCGGGCGACGCCGACCAGCGGCAGCTCGACGCCGAGATGCTCGGCGAGGTCCTGGGCGGCGGCGAGGTCCTTGTCCTGCAACCGGACGACCTGCGGCACGAGGGCGCGGTGGGCCTCGGCGCCGCCGATCCGCATCCGTAGCCAGGACAGCAGCGTGGCGCCATCGGGGTCTGCGGTGTCGATGACGGTGACGAGCGTGGCCGGGTCGACGCCTGCCGCGCTCGCGAGCTCGGCGGCCTCCTGCACCGCCCGCCAGCAGCCGTAGGTGATGACGTTGCGGGCGATCTTGGTGGCCATCCCGGCGCCGAGCGGGCCGCAGTGCACGACCTCCTTGGCGAAGTCGGCGAGTACCGGCCTCGCCCGCTCGACCACGGCGGGGTCACCGCCCAGGATGGCGACCATGCCGTTCTCGGCGGCCTTGTCGCCCGGGGTCACGCCGCAGTCGAGCAGCGCGACGTCGTACCGCGCGCACAGCTCGGCGAGCTCGTGCACGACGGGCACGGCGACGGTGCTCAGCAGCACGACGACGAGGCCGGGGTGCGCGCCGGCAAGAACGCCGTCGTCGCCGGTCAGCACCGTGCGGGCCTGCTCGGCATCGACGACGGCGACCAGCACGACGTCGCTGGCACGCGCCACGTCGGCAGGCGAGCCCAGCGGCGCCGGCACGCCGGCCAGGCCGTCGGCGGCGTCCGGGCGGATGTCGAACACCGCCGGGACCCGGCCGCGGCGGGCGAGGCTGACGGCGACACCGCCGCCGATCATGCCGAGCCCGATCACCCCGGCCCGGGATGTGGGCCGGTCCGCGGCCTGCGCGGTGTCCGGTTGGGTTGCTGTGCTCATGCGGAGACTCCTCGAAGAGTGGTGGCGACCGCGGTGTCCCAGGGCGCCGCGGCGGCGACGAGCGCGCGGGCGGCACGCAGCGGGCGCGGCATGTTGATGCCGACCGCGGCGCGCACGACGCCGTCGCGGCCGTAGAGCGCGACGAGAGCGCGGCCGGCGGGATCGCCCTCGACGACGCACACCTGGTCGCCGCCGCGGGGCCGCCCGTAGATCTGGATCGTGAGGTCGTACTGGTCGGACCAGATGTAGGGCACCGGCGCGAACGCCGACACCGGTGTGCCGGCGCGGGTCGCGAGGATGTTGCGCGCCACCGCAATGCCCTGCTCGGCGGCGTTGGTCCGGTGCTCGAGGCGGATCCGTTCCCCGAAGGCCGGATGCGGCCAGGACGCGACGTCGCCGGCCGCCCACACACCGGGCGCCGCACGACAGGTCACGTCGCAGAGCACCCCGTCGCGCACCGGGATCCCGCTGCCGGCGAGCCAGTCGACGTTCGGGACCGAGCCGATCGCGACGAGCACCGCGTCGGCGGGCAGGGTGCGGCCGTCCGCGAGCCGGACGCCGCGCGCCCGGCCGTCCTCGGCGAGCACCTCGGCGACCCGGACCCCGGTCTCCACCCGCACGCCGTGCTCACGGTGCACGTCGAGCAGGAGGTCGGCGAGCTCGGCGCCGAGCACGTCGGCCAGTGGGGCGGCGAGGTCGGACACCAGGGTGACGTCCGCCCCCGCCTCCCGGGCGACGGCGGCGACCTCCGCGCCGAGGAACCCGGCCCCGACCACCACGAGCCGCGGCCGGTTGGACAGCTCTGCGCGTAGGGCCTGCGCGTCGGCCAGGGTGCGCAGCACGTACACCCCGTCCACGTCCACGGCGTCGGGCAACCGGCGCGGCCGCACTCCGGTCGCGATGACGAGGTCGTGGTAGGAGACACCGGCGCCGTCGGCGAAGGTGACCACCCGCTTGCTCGCGTCCACTCCCACCGCCCGGGTCCCCGGTCGCAGGTCGAGCCGCAGCCCGTCGATCGCGTCCGCGTCACGCAGCCGGGCGCGCTCCGCGGGCCAGGCCCCGGACAGGATCTGCTTGGAAAGGGGCGGTCGGTCGTAGGGCAGGCCGGGCTCCTCCCCCACCACCGTCACCCGGCCGGTGAAGCCGTCCCGCCGCAGCGTCTCGGCCACCGAGAGCCCGGCTGCCGAGGCACCGACGACGACCACCGCGCCCGGGTCGGTCACTCCTGCACCATGATCGCCGCGGCCGGGCAGATCGCCGCGGCGTCACGGGCCGCGGCGTGCTGCGCGGCGGGCGGGTCGGCGTCCAGCAGGACGACGACCCCGTCCTCGTCGCGCTGGTCGAACACGTCCGGTGCCGCCAGGACGCACTGCCCGGCCCCGCAGCAACGTTCCTCGTCGATGGTGATGTGCACGAGTCCTCCAGCATCGCTTGCCGGCGCCGAACCCACTGGTCAGCGCCTCACAGATGTTCCGAGCGACTTAACCTAACTAAGTTCACTCAGTAGCGAGGCTAGACCCGACGAGCCCTTGAGGCCAAACACGGACGGGTATGAGACGACCCACAGCGGGGCCGGGAACCGGCACACCCGCCGGGGCGGGCTCAGCCGGATCTCAGTCGGTGTCGTCAGCGACCGTCGCGGCGATGAGCCGATCGACCTCGGTCTGTGCCGGCTGCGTGCCGCCGTCCGGCTCGGCCGACACGATCACGTCGAGCAGGCCGTCGGCGAGACCTTCGACCATGGCGGGCGAGGACGTGAGCGACAGACTGTGCTGCAGGGACACGATGCCGTGCAGCCCGGTCCACAGCGTGTGCACGGCCTGGTGCCACGGCAGCGCGAGTGTGTGCCCCGCATCCGCACAGCGGGCGACGGCCTGCCGGAAACTCCGCGACACCAGTCGCGACGGGTGCCGGCCGACCCGCTCCGGGTCGACCGCCGGCTGACTCACCTCGTACATCAACCGGTAGTGCCCCGGGTTGTCCAGGGCGAACCGGCAGTAGGCGAGTACCTGGGCGCGCAACCTCGCCCGTGGGCCACCGGCCACCGCGGCCTCGTCGGCACGGTGCATCTGGTCGGCGAGCTGCGCGTACTTGTCCGCCAGTGCCGCCCAGACCAGCTCGGCCTTGTCGGCGAAGTGCAGGTAGATGCTGGGCGCGGCGACCCCGACCTCCTTCGCCACCGCCCGCATCGTCAGCTTCTCGTCGCTGCCCCACTCGGCCAGCAACCGGTTGACCGCCGCGAGCACCTCCTCGCGCAGTTGCTCACCCTGCCCCCGGCGACTGCGCTGCCGCCCTGTCCCTGCTACCGACACGACAATCACCCCTCGTCGCGTCCGACAATGACACACCCGCCTGTCAGGGGCGCAGACACGCCCGCGCTGGATGGATCGGGCAGTGGTTCGACCCCGGATCGCCCGCGTGCCGCGGCGTCAGGACCGGGTGGCCGGAACGGCGCCCGCTCGGACCACCGACCGCCGCGTCGTCCGAGTGCGACGGTCATGCCGTGCACGAGTCGTTCACCGACGGTTCGGGCGGTCGTGAGCACGGCGGCGAGCGCGTGCCGCCTTGTCGCCGGGCACCGCGATCCCATGCCACGCACCACCATGTCCTTGCCCGGCCTCCACTGATGCAGGAGGGTTGTCCGCACGTATGGCGGCACGGTGCGTCGTTCACAGGCACAGGAGTGGTGATGGTTGCGGCACCGACGACGGAGGCCCACCCGGTTCCCTTCCTCACCGAGGACCGGCTCGCGATCCAGGCCATGGCGCGCGGCTTCGCGATGAAGGAGGTCCTGCCGGTCGCCAACGAGCTCGACCCCGTCAGCGGCGAGATCCCGATGGCGCTGCGCGCGAAGATGGCGGAGCTCGGCTTCTTCGGAATCCTGATCCCGGAGGAGTACGGCGGGCTGGGGCTCGGGCTGTCCGAGTACGCGATCATCGTCGAGGAGCTGGCGCGGGCCTGGATGAGCGTTGCCAGCCTCATCGCCCGTGGTCAGCAGTTCACGGCCGGGTTCAACGCGGATCAGCGGGAGCGCTACCTGCCGGCGATGGCCCGCGGGGAGTTCCTGAGCGCTTTCGCGCTGTCGGAGGCCGAGGCCGGCTCGGACGTCGCCAACATGAGCTGCCGCGCCACCCAGGACGGTGACGGGTGGCGGCTCAACGGGCAGAAGATGTGGTGCACGTTCGCCGACGGCTCGGACTACCTGCAGGTGTTCGCCCGGACCGAGGCCGCCGACCCGGCTCATCGGTCGCGAGGCGTGACCTGCTTCCTCATGCCGAAGGATCGCGGGACCCTGCCACCCGGGGTGAGCGGCAACCCGGTGCGGAAGATCGGCTACCACGGCTGGAAGACCTGGGAGCTCTCCTTCGAGGACGCCTACGCCGACGAGGTCGTCGGCGAGCTCGGCAAGGGGTTCCGGATCGCGATGGGCGACCTGGACACCGCCCGCATCCACACCGCGGCCCGCGCGATCGGGCTCGCCCGTGGGGCGCTGGAGGACTCGATCGCCTACGCGGGCGAGCGCGTCCAGTTCGGCCGGCCGATCGGGGCCAACCAGGCCATCCGCTTCAAGATCGCCGACATGGCCACGCAGGTCGAGGCGGCACGCGCCCTGATGTACCAGGTGTGCACGGAGGTCGACGCCGGTCGGCCCAGTCCGGTGCAGGCGTCGATGGTGAAGCTGTTCGCCTCGGAGATGGCCGAGCGCGTCACCAGCGAGGGCCTGCAGATCCACGGCGGCGCCGGCTACACCACCGACTTCCCGGCCGAGCGCTACTGGCGCGACGCTCGACTGACCAAGATCTTCGAGGGAACCTCCGAGATCCAGATGAAGATCATCTCTGATGCCCTCCTCGGACGGATGGGCTCCCGTACCTGACCTCCAGGGACGAAGAATCGTTGCAGATCACGACATCCGCATGGGACGTCTCTCTCACTGCTCGGCCTCCGGAGGACGGGTCGCCAGCTGCTCCGCCAGCTCGCGGAGCGCGACGGCCCGGATCTTCGAGCCGTTCGTGCCGACGGTGGTCGGCATCTCGGGGATCAGGTGCACGGTCTCGGGGACCTTGAACTTCGCCAGCGTCGCCGCGCACCATGCCCGCAGCTCGGCCGGGTCGGGGTCGTCGCCCGGCACGGGCTCGACGAACGCCACCGCACGCGTCTCGCCGTCGACGGTGATGCCGACGACCTTCGTCCGGGCCACCGCCGGATGCTCGGCGAGTC
>NZ_JAOPWR010000159.1 GCF_025965585.1 Pseudonocardia sp. | reverse complement strand
GCGCCGCCGGGAGCGGCCGCTCGGGCCGCGCCCCCCGTCCCGCCGCGTCCCGGCCGGCGGCCAGCCGCGAGGACACCAAGGCCGTCCGCGACTGGGCCCTCGCCCAGGGCATGACCATCTCCGCCCGGGGCCGCATCTCCTCCGAGGTCCGCGCCGCCTACGAGAACCGCGACGTCGCCCCCGCAGCGCCGGCCACGGCCGAGGAGGCCCCGAAGAAGCCCCGCACCCGCGCCAAGGCCCCCGCGGCCACGTTCATCAGCGCCAAGTAGCAAGCACCCGACGAACGGCACTCCCCCCGCACCCTGTGCACCGGGAGTGCCGTTCGTCGTTCCACGGACGGGGCCCGTACCGTCGTGAGGTGCCCGGGCCCGTCGCGCTCGTCGGTAGTGGTGAGTACCTCCCTGGGTGCCCGCCCTGCGCCACCCCACCCGCGAGGCCGACCCGGGACCGGGGATCGTGCCGCGGGTGCGCGACGGCCGCACAGGCCACGCCGCGGGCGAGACCGTTCCGTTGCCATCACCCGTCACCTGACCGGTGGGACCACTACCTCTGCGTGCGACGCGGATCTACACTCCGCGTCACGCGACCTGACCTTTCACTCGACGGAGACGGTCCGCGCCGCCCGGAGGTGACGGATGAGGGACCACCCACGCGTGGCCGAGGAGTTCCAGCGACTCGACGACGTGCTCTCCGCAGCCATCACCCTGCCGTCGGTGGACGCGGTGATCCGCCGCGCGAACACCGCGAGCCGCTCCAGCGCCGCCGCGGCCGCCGCCGTCCTCACGGTCGGGGCGCTGGGCGGGATCACCCTCGTCGCCACACCCGCCTCTAAGCCGGTCACCCGGGCCGTGGCCCCGATCCACGCCGCACCCGTGACCTCCGACGCCGCGGCCCCCGCAGTGGCCGCGGCAACGCCGAAGGTCACCACGCTCGTCGAGCAGGCGCTCAGTGCGCCGACTCCCCGCAAGCGCACCGGGTTCCTCGCGCTCGCCCCGCGCACCCGGACGGCGCCGGCCCCCCGCGTGGTCGCGCCGCCCGCACCGGTCGTGACCGCCGTGATCGCGGCACCGCCCGTCGCGCCCGTGGTACCGGCGCCGGTCCTCGAGGGCGGGCCCACTCCGCCGACCTCCGCAGCGCCCACGACGTCCCCGGCGCCCACCACCACGCCCGCGACGACCGAGCCCACCACCACGCCCCCGGCGCCGACCACCACGCCGTCCCCGACCACCCCGCCGCGGACGACGCCCCCGAGAACCACACCACCGAGGACGACGCCGCCCCGCACCACCACCCCGGCGCCGACCACCACCGGGTCCCCGACGACCACGGTGTCCCCGACGACCACGGTCACCCCGTTGCTGTGACGGCCACCGTCCCCGCCCGGGACGACCGGCTCCCTGGCCGGACCCCGTCCGCGCGACGGCCCTCGCCGACCCCATGGCCCCGCCGATCACCTGGACGCCGCGCGCCGGCCCGCCGAGCAGCAACGCGCGGCCGCTCCCGGAGCTTCTGCAGCAGGCGTGGGGCGACCGCGTGGCCGTCACGGCCCACCGCATTGAAGGACTGACCGTGCGGCGCCCACTCGGGCAGGATGACGGAGTGTTCGACGCGGCACCGCAGGACGGGCGCCCGGTGCTGCACCTGCCCAGCACCGGGCCGGATGCCGTGCCGTTCGACGTCGCGCTCGCCGCCGTCCTCGGCTACGCGCGCGGACGCCGTCCCGTCCGGTTCCGGTCCCCCGACAGTCCGCAGGGCCGCTGGGTGCAGCTGCCCGCGTTCGGCTGGGCCCGGTTCGACGCCCGTCCCGTCGGGCCGCCCGGCGACAACGACGTCCTCGTCGGCGAGGTGCTCCACGGCCGGCTGGACCGCGACGGCTGGGCCGACGTCCACGACGCGCTCGCCCGGGTGCGTCCGCTCGCCGACGCCGCGGCGGAGCGCGCCGCCGGGCGGACCTTCTGGGAGCTGCCCGACGACGAGGTGTCCGTGCTCGGCGAGCCCGGCACGGTCGGCGCCGCGCTGCGCGAGATCGGGCGCGCGAGCGGGCACCACCTCGGGCACGTCACCGCGGCCCTGCACCACAGCAGCCCGGCGCTGGTCCCGCACCTCACCCGCACCACCCGCCTCGCCCTGCTGCCCCACGTCGAGGAGGGCGACAGCGGCGTGGAGGCCGTCATCCTGCGCGAGCTGCGCGCGAACGACGCCGCCTTCGCCGCGCTGGAGGCGGAGGTGGCGGCGCGGACCGGCGACGCCCGCCCGACCCGGCTGCGGCTGCACGACATCCTGCTGTGGCTCGCCACCACGCTGCGCCTCACCCACGCCGTCGAGCTCGGCCGGGCCGCCGAGGAGTGGCGGTCCGGCCGGCCGCGGAGGGCCCGCTGATCCCGGGCTCGTGGGCCGTGCCCGAGCAGCGGTGCATGCCCGGCCCGGACGACAGGCGCTGTCGGACGCGATGACGCCGGCTCGGCCGCCTCGCCGACGGCCTCGAGAACTGCCTGGCCACAGCGCAGTAGGTCACAACGCAGTAGGTCACCGGCGGGTCTGCTCCGGGGCGCGTCAGCCCACGTCGCCGTCGGCCACCCTGGCCACCCGCGTGCGCAGATCGGCGGGGTCGAGGGCGGCCCCGGGCGGACCGACGACACGGCCGAGGTCCTCCCGCAACCCGTCGAGCCACACTCGCAGGTCGGCCAGGTGGTAGAGGTCCTGACCGAGGTCGGTCGGCCACTCGGCCGCCGGCGGGTCCGGCAGGCGATCGCGCACGAGGGCGTGGTCGTGGGTCAGCAACCCGTCGGCGACCCGCTCGTAGCGGGCGGCGACGTCGGCCGCGGCGGCCCTCAGCGAACCCACGCACGGTAGGAGCCCGCCGCTCGGGCAGGCACGGACCAGTGCCTCCGACCCACGGACGGCGTGGTGGCCCGCGATCAGCGTCGACTGCCAGTCGAGGGCCCCCGGCTCGTGCCGCTCGCTCTGGTACAGCGCGTACGACGCCTCGGCGAGCAGGCCTGCCTCGCGCGCGGCCGGTTGGGCGTGGCCGACCGGGAGGCCCTCCGCGACCACCGCGACCGTCTCGCGCACCACCCCCGCCGACGTCGCGAGGAACCTCCCCGTGGCCCTGTGCAGCTCGCCGGAGCCGCCGCGGGGCCACGCCAGCAGCCCGATCAGCACGCCGACCGCGGCCCCGACCAGGACGTCCACCACGCGGGCCTCCGCGAGCCGCCAGTCCACGGGCGAGACCTGCGCGAAGACGAGCGCGATGACCAGCGTGAACAACGCCTGCGCCCACCCCGGTCCGAGCAGTGGGCCGGCCGCGAAGCCGACGACCATCACCACCGGCAGCAGCACGGCGTAGGCCGTGGGAGGCACCCCGATCACGAGCAGACCCGCCGCCACGAGCGACCCGAGCACGGTGCCGACCAGCGCGGGCCGCAGCGCCGAGCGGGTCTCGGCGGCCGACGCGCGCAGCACCGTGAGGATCGTGAGCAGCACCCAGAACCCGTGCGACAGGTCGAACACCCCGGCGAGCAGGCGGGCCAGCGCGAGCGCGGTGGCGAGCCGTAACGCGCCCTGGAAGTACACCGACCGCGGGGTCAGGTGCTCACGCAGCCGGTGCCACCACAACCACGGGGTCCGCCGGTAGGCGAACCAGAACAGGCCCGGCTGTGCCGACTCGGGCGTGGGGTCGGGTCCGACGGGCGCTCCCGCGGCGATCCGGATCGCCGCCACCATCGACGTCGTCCACTCCCCCAGGCTCAGCGCGAGCGCGCCCAGGCGCAGCCGCTCGGGCGGGAGACCGTCGGGCGCCACGGCGGCCCTCGCGGCGCGGAACTGCACGAGCGCGGCGGCCATCCGATCGGTGTCGGGCACGTCGTCCTCACCGCGCAACCACGCCGCAGCGGCCTCGGCACACGAGGCGGCCTGCCGCAGGAGCGCAGCGGCGGCGGGCAGGTCGGCGGAGTCGTGGCCGTCGGCGGAAGCCAGATCGACCGTGCGCCCCAGCAGCAACCGGGCCGTGCCGGCCGCCGCGGTGAGGGCGCGGTCCGTCCGCCCCGCG
>NZ_JAOPWR010000089.1 GCF_025965585.1 Pseudonocardia sp. | reverse complement strand
GTCCCATGGGCCGCGGGGGGACAGGGGGTGCGCCGGGGGGAACGGGCCTGCCGGCACCGGGGCGGGGGCCCGGCGTCGGGCGGGGATCGGACGCGGGGGGAGGTCCTGCGGGGGGCGGACCGGGGGTGGGACGGGGATGCGGTGGTACGCCGGGGGGGCGTCCACCCACACCGGACCGAGAGTCAGTCACCGCACTCCTCCGCTGGGTTCACTGGATGGCACATCGTCGGATCGATCACTCGGCGGCGGACCGCCGCCGCTCCTGCCGGCGACGGCCGCCGGTGTCTGTCGTGCCGCCGGTTCCCATGACGTAGGACAGGACCAGATGGTTCCAGCTGCACGTGCGGCATACCTCCACGACGTACACGGAGAAATCGGGGTGAAGGTTCGCGAGCTGCTCGATCTCCTCGGGTTTGCGGGCCGAACCGGCCGCGTGCTTGAGACTCTCACCGAAGATCCATGAGACCAGGGTGAGCTGCTCCTTGCGGCAGACCGGGCAGGTCTGCTCGCTGGCCTCGCCGTGGAACCGGGCGGCGCGGAGCAGGTAGGGACTGGCGTCGCAGACCTCGGCCACCCCGACCCGACCGGCGTGGACATCGGCGAGCAGCGCCTTGCGCTGCAATGCGTAGTCGACCACCTGTCGCTGGGTGCGCACCGGATCAGGGTACGCGGACGGTCATCGGCGCGACCCGGAACGCCCCACCGACGGGTGAGGGGCCGGGGTGACCGGGGTCTCGTCGCCGTGCGCTGATGTATCGGCTCGATATAGTGGAGCGGTCGATCGTCGCGATCCGTCGGGAGGAGGGGTCCGTGCTGGAGCTGGCGATTCTCGGGCTTCTCCACGAGGCCCCCGTGCACGGCTACGAGCTGCGCAAGCAGCTCGGCCTGCGGCTCGGTGGCTTCCGGGTCTTCTCCTACGGGTCGCTCTATCCCGCCCTGCGCCGGCTCACCCGGGCGGGCCTCATCGTCGAGGACCCGGAACAGCCTCCCGAGGCGGCCACGTGGTCCCGGCGGGGCAAGCGCGTCTACCGGATCACAGCGGAGGGCAAGGAGCGGTTCGCCGAGCTGCTCTCCGAGTCGGGCCCCCAGGCCTGGGACGACGACGGGTTCGGCGTGCACCTGGCCTTCTTCTCCCGCACGCCCGCCGAGGCTCGCATGCGCATCCTCGAGGGCCGCAGGCGGGCTGTAGAGGAACGGCGGGAGGGGCTCCGCTCGACGCTGGCGAAGGCCGGGGAGCAGATCGACCGCTACACGCGCGAGCTGCACCAGCTCGGGCTCGACACGAGCGAGCGCGAGGTGCGCTGGCTCAACGAGCTGATCGCGAGCGAACAGGCCGAGCAGCGCGAGACCACCGGCGACGACGCCGGCAACCCATGACCAGCCAGCCATGAACAAGCAGGACGAGAAAGAGGAGCCGACCATGACCGAGGTCCGAGTCGCTGTTGTCGGCGTCGGGAACTGCGCGTCGTCCCTGGTGCAGGGCGTCCAGTACTACGCCGACGCCGACCCCGCCGCCCGTGTCCCGGGGCTGATGCACGTCGACTTCGGCGGGTACCACGTCCGGGACATCACGTTCGTCGCCGCGTTCGACGTCGACGCCAAGAAGGTGGGCCAGGACCTCTCGGAGGCCATCGGCGCCAGCGAGAACAACACCATCAAGATCGCCGACGTGCCGCCGCTCGGCGTGCCGGTGCAGCGCGGCCACACGTTCGACGGGCTGGGCCGCTTCTACCGCGAGACGATCACCGAGTCCGACGAGACGCCGGCGGACGTCGTGCAGGTGCTGCGCGACACCCGCGCCGACGTGCTCGTCTCCTACCTCCCCGTGGGCAGCGAGGAGGCCGACAAGTTCTACGCGCAGGCCGCCATCGACGCGGACGTGGCCTTCGTCAACGCGCTGCCGGTGTTCATCGCCTCCGACCCGGTGTGGGCCGAGAAGTTCAGGGCCGCGGGCGTGCCGATCGTCGGCGACGACATCAAGAGCCAGGTGGGTGCCACCATCACCCACCGCGTGCTGGCGAAGCTCTTCGAGGACCGCGGCGTGCAGCTCGACCGCACGATGCAGCTCAACGTGGGCGGGAACATGGACTTCCTGAACATGAAGGAGCTCGAGCGGCTGGAGTCGAAGAAGATCTCCAAGACGCAGTCGGTCACCTCGCAGGTCGACCGCGACATGGGCAAGGACAACGTGCACATCGGGCCGTCGGACTACGTGGCGTGGCTCGACGACCGCAAGTGGGCCTACGTGCGCCTCGAGGGCCGCGCGTTCGGCGACGTGCCGCTGAGCCTGGAGTACAAGCTCGAGGTCTGGGACTCGCCCAACTCGGCCGGCATCATCATCGACGCCGTGCGCGCCGCCAAGATCGCCAAGGACCGCGGCATCGGCGGCCCGATCCTCTCGGCGTCGAGCTACTTCATGAAGTCCCCGCCCGAGCAGTACGGCGACGACGTGGCCCGCGATGCCGTGGAGGCGTTCATCCGCGGCGAGAAGTAGCGGCGAACAGTAGTCGCCCGACCACACTCCGGCCCCGACCGTGGCGCTTGCCACAGTCGGGGCCGTTGTCGTCTCACCGGTCGTTGCCGTGGAAATTTCCTTCGTTCCTGCAACCTTTCCGAAACAGGCGCGGTCCTTCCGGATCGCAAACACTTTCACTCTTTCGAACCAATAACGGTTCGATATCGTCATCACTGGCAGCCCAGGTCACCCGGCTGCAGCACATCACGGTGCAGGATCATTGAACACAATCGATGTGATTCGACTTTCCGGGCCGGCACAGCGGTGAGAACGCTCACCGTTTACCGGTATCGCATTGAGACGTTGGTCATGTGTTTCGGAGAAATGTATTCGTAATGTGGTCGACGGCCCTGCGATCACCGCCGTTCACCAGGAGCGGCGGGCGCCGGGTCACCGTCGGCGTCGGACGGGGTGTGGTGCGGCCGGTACGTCGAGGCCGCACGTCGTCGCCCCCGTCTCCCCACCGGGTGCTCCCCCGAGCCCCGGTGGTCGACCTGCGGTGCTCACCCCGAGGACCCTGAGTGCCCAAGCACCTCCCCGCTCTCGCGGCTCGTGCCGCGGTCGTGGCCACCATCACGACCGCTGCCGCCTTCGCCGCCGTCCTGCCCTCCACCACCATGGCGGCCGCACCGGCAGCGGCCCCCGCGCAGTCGGTCTCCATCCCCTCCGTGTTCCTGCCCCAGGCTCCCGCCCCCGCGGTGGCCCCCGTCGTCAGCACGCCGGTCGCTCCGGCCGCACTCGCCACCCCCGCGGCGCCCGGCGCCCTGACGCTGTCGGCCATGAAGGTCGCGCTCGGCAAGATCGGGTCCCCGTACCGCTGGGGCGCCGCCGGCCCGAACGCGTTCGACTGCTCCGGCCTGGTCAAGTACTCCTTCGCGCAGATGGGCATCTCGCTGCCCCGCACCAGCCGCGCGATGTCGAGGATCGGCACTCCCGTCTCGAAGGCGAACCTGAGGCCCGGTGACCTCGTGTTCTTCTACACGCCGGTCAGCCATGTCGCGATCTACATCGGCGGCGGCAAGGTCGTGCACGCCAGCACGTCCAGCAGCCCCGTGAAGATCTCGAACCTGAGCGCGATGCCGTTCCACAACGCGCGCCGCGTCTGAGCGGTTCCGCGTCGCGTCCGGTCCCGTCGATCCCCGGGGCCGGGCGTAGCACGTAGAGTCCAGCCGTGACCGAGCCCGATGTCCGTCCCCTCGCCCTGGTCACAGGGGCGTCCCGCGGCATCGGTGCCGCCATCGCCCGCGCACTGGCGCCCGGCTACGACCTCCTGCTCGGGGGGCGCGACACCGCCGCCCTGCAGGCGCTCGCCGACGAGCTCCCCGGCGCCCGGCCGTGGCCCGTGGAGCTCACCGACGCCGCCGCCGTGGCCGAGGCCGTGGGCGGCATCGAACGCCTCGACGCGCTGGTGCACTCCGCGGGCATCGGGCTGCTGGGCACCGTCGCCGAGACCTCGGCCGAAACGTGGCGCCGGCAGTTCGACGTCAACGTCGTCGCCGTCGCCGAGCTCACGCGGCTGCTGCTGCCCGCCCTGCGGGCCGCGCACGGTCGCGTGGTGCTGATCAACTCCGGCTCCGGGCTGACCGCCCGGGCCGGCTGGGCGTCCTACGCCGCGAGCAAGTTCGCCCTGCGAGCCTTCGCCGACGCGCTCCGCGAGGAGGAGGCGCCGCACGGCGTGCGCGTCACGTCGGTGCACCCCGGGAGGGTGGACACCGACATGCAGCGCGACGTCGTGGCCCACGAGGGCGGCACCTACACGCCCGCGTCCTACCTGCGGGCCGAGTCCGTCGCCGGGGCCGTGCTGCTCGCCGTCACCGCGCCGCCCGACACCGCCCTCACCGAGCTCGTGCTGCGGCCCGCCGGCGCCTGACCCGTCGCACCCACCGTTCGACCGACACCCGGACCCCGCACTCCCTACCGTCGGGAAACGGACACGACCGGCCCCACCCGCGCCTCGGACGCCGACCCGAGCGCACCGCCGAGCGGCTGCGGTCCCGGAGCGGGCTGCGCCGGGCACGCCGTGGCGTCGCGGGGTCGACGCCGGTGATCGAACCGTCGCCGGAGGGCACAGCCGGTGGGTAGGCTTCGGGAATGCTCGATCCGGCGTCGGTGGACCTCGACGAGCTGTGCGCGGCCCTCGACGACCACAGCCCGGGCGTCAGCTGGTGGATCGAGACGGCCACGGGGCAGGTCCGGTCGCACCTCGCCGATGTGGGCGGACCGAGCGCCGACGACCTGGCGGCAGGCGGGTGGCGGCGGATCCGGCCCACCGAGTCCTACGAGAGCTACCGCGACATGTCGGAGTTCGTGGCCGCCGTGCACCACCGCCGTGCCGCCGACCTGCTCGACCGTGCCATCACCGGCCGCGGCGCGTTCCGCCGGTTCAAGGACACGCTCTTCGAGTTCCCCGAGCTGCGCGACCAGTGGTTCCGCTTCCGCAACGCCCGCGGGCGGCGCCGAGGGCTCAACTGGCTCGCCGCCGAGGGACTGATCTCGCGCGCCGACGCCGACCGCGCCGCCACCCGTTTCCCCGACCCCACCCAGGAGGACGAGGACGTGCCGGCCGCCGTGGCCGTCGACCTCGGGATCCTCTACGGCGACCGGCTCGAGCAGGTGCTGCTGTTCGGCTCGTGGGTGCGGAGCGAGGAGCCGGGGGAGTTCGACCTCGAGCTGATCGTCGTGCTGGCCGACCTGCTCTCCCCGTGGGAGGAGCTGCACCGCATGGACGACGTGCTGTGGCGGCACACCGAGAGCTCCGGGTTGACGATCACCGCGATCCCCGTGAGCCGGGCGCAGCTCGCCGCTCCTGCCACCCCGCTGCTGATCCGGGCCGCGGCCGAGGCCGTGCTGGTGGCATGAGCCGCGCATGAGTACGGGAATGGCACGGGCGCGCGAGGAGCTGTTCGCCGCCCACCTGCTGGGCACCACCGGCTTCGCCGCGCAGACGGTCGGCCTGGCCTTCCGGGCGGCGCTGGCCGCGGCGGAGGCGACGCTGGTGCTGCTGGACAAACCCTCCGCCGCCGAACCCGCGGCCGTGGTGGCGGCATTCGTCCGGCATGCGGTGCGCGACCGCGGCATGGACCCCGACGCCGGCCGCAGGCTCCGCTCGCTGTACAACCGCGACGTCCAGGCCGCCGCCGACGGCGCGGTGCCCCAGCCCGAGGCCGGGCTGGCCCTGGCCGACGCCACCGTCGTGATCGACGTGGTGGAGGCCTGGATCAAGACCTCGCAGCGGGTGGCGGAGGAACGCGGCCCGAGCCGCAGGCTCCCGCGCCGCCGCTGAGCCCGGCGAACACCGACCTGCTAGACGACCACGTTCACCAGGCGGCCGGGCACCACGATCAGCTTGCGGGGCTCCTTGCCGTCCAGCGCGGCCACAACCTTCTCGTCGGCCAGCACCGCGGCCTTCACCGCGTCCTGGTCGGCGTCGGCGGCCACCGTGATGCGCGAGCGCACCTTGCCGTTGACCTGGATCGGGTACTCGACCGTGTCGGCCACCAGGTACTGCTCGTCGGCGACCGGGAACGGGCCGTGGGCCAGGGAGCCCTCGTGACCCAGCCTCGTCCACAGCTCCTCGGCGATGTGCGGGGTCAGAGGCGCCATCATCAGCACCAGCGGCTCCGCCACCGACCGCGGCACGCCCACGACGCCGTAGACCTTGGTCAGGTAGTTGTTCAGCTCGATCAGCTTGGCCGCGGCCGTGTTGTAGTGCAGCGCCACGTAGTCGGCGTGCACCCCGGCGATGGCCTTGTGCAGGGCGCGCAGCGTGTCGACGTCGGGCTCGGCGTCGGTCACCCGGATCTCGCCGGTGCGCTCGTCCACCAGGTTGCGCCACACCCGCTGCAGGAACCGCTGCGAGCCGACTACGTCACGCGTGGACCACGGGCGGGAGACGTCCATCGGGCCGGTGGACATCTCGTACAGCCGGAACGTGTCGGCGCCGTAGCGCTCGCTCATCTCGTCGGGTGTCACCACGTTCTTCAGCGACTTGCCCATCTTCCCGTACTCACGCTTCACGGGCTGGTTGTTCCACGTGAAACCACTCGCCTCGTCGCCCGTGACCTCCTCGGCCGGGACGTACGTGCCGCGCGCGTCGGTGTAGGCGAACGCCTGGATGTAGCCCTGGTTGAACAGCCGGCGGAAGGGCTCCTCGGAGCTGACGTGGCCCAGGTCGTAGAGCACCTTGTGCCAGAAGCGGGAGTACAGCAGGTGCAGCACCGCGTGCTCGACGCCGCCGACGTACAGGTCGACGCCGCCGGGGTCGTTCTCCCGCGACGGGTCCTTGCCCAGCCAGTACTCCTCGACCTCACGGTCGACGAAGCGCTCGGTGTTCTTCGGGTCCAGGTAACGCAGGTAGTACCAGCAGGAGCCGGCCCACTGCGGCATCGTGTTGGTCTCGCGGCGGTAGTGCTGCACGCCCGACCCCAGGTCGAGGTCCGCGTTCACCCACTCCTCGTTGCGCGACAGCGGCGGCTCGGGCTCGCTGTTCGCGTCGTCGGGGTCGTGGGCGGTGGGGGCGTAGTCGTCGATCTCGGGCAGCTCGACGGGCAGCTGGTCCTCGGGCAGCGCGACGGGCATGCCGTCCTCGTCCCAGACGACGGGGAACGGCTCGCCCCAGTAGCGCTGGCGGGAGAACAGCCAGTCGCGCAGCTTGTAGTGGGTGACGGACTCGCCGGCACCCTTCTCGACCAGCCAGTCGATGATCGCGCGCTTGGCCTCGGTGACGCCGAGGGAGTTCAGGCTGATCTCGTCGTTGGCCGAGTTGATCGCCGGGCCGTCTCCGGTGAAGGCCTCGCCGTCGAAGCCGTCGGACGGCTGCACGGTGCGGACGATCGGCAGGCCGAAGGCCGTGGCGAAGTCCCAGTCGCGCTGGTCCTGTGCCGGGACGGCCATGATCGCACCGGTGCCGTAGCCCATCAGCACGTAGTCCGCGACGAACACGGGGATCTGCTCGCCGTTGACCGGGTTGGTGGCGTACGCGCCGGTGAAGACGCCGGTCTTGTCCCTGTTCTCCTGGCGGTCCAGGTCGGACTTGCGCCCGGCAGCCGCGCGGTAGGCGGCGACGGCCTCGCGCGGGGTGGCCGCGCCACCCGTCCACCGGCTGTCGACGTCCGCGGGCCACTGCTCGGGAGCGATCGCGTCCACCAGCGGGTGTTCCGGGGCCAGCACCATGTACGTGGCACCGAACAGGGTGTCGGGCCGGGTCGTGAAGACCTCGATCGGGCTCTCGACACCCGTGATCGGGAAGCGCACCTGCGCACCCTCGGAGCGGCCGATCCAGTTGCGCTGCATGGCCTTGACCGAGTCGGGCCAGTCCAGGCGGTCCAGGTCGGCGACCAGGCGGTCGGAGTACGCGGTGATCCGCATCATCCACTGCTTCAGGTTGCGGCGGAACACCGGGAAATTGCCCCGGTCGCTGCGCCCGTCGGCGGTGACCTCCTCGTTGGCCAGCACCGTGCCCAGGCCGGGGCACCAGTTGACCGGCGCCTCGGAGATGTAGGCCAGCCGGTAGCCGTCGACCACCGTGCGCTGCTCGACGCGCGTCAGGTCCGCCCAGGCGCGACCGTCCGGCGTCGGGCGGGTGCCGGCCGCGAACTCGGCCTCCAGCTCGGCGATCGGGCGGGCCTTCTCCGCGGCCGAGTCGTACCAGGCGTTGTAGATCTGCAGGAAGATCCACTGCGTCCAGCGGTAGAACTCGACGTCGGTGGTGGCGAACGAGCGGCGCTCGTCGTGAGCCAGACCCAGCTGGCGCAGCTGCGCCTTGTACCGGGTGATGTTGTCCTCGGTGGTCTTGCGCGGGTGCGTGCCCGTCTGCACGGCGTACTGCTCGGCGGGCAGCCCGAACGCGTCGAAGCCCATCGCGTGCAGCACGGTGCGGCCGTTCATCCGCAGGTAGCGGCCCAGCACGTCGGTGCCGATGAAGCCCAGCGGGTGCCCGACGTGCAGCCCCGACCCGGACGGGTACGGGAACATGTCCATCAGGTAGACCTTGCGGCCGGCTCGGTCCGGATCCTCGGCACTGCCGCCCACCGCGTCCGGATCGGCCATGGGGCCCGACGGGTTGGGCGTGTGGAAGGTGCCCTCGGTCTCCCACCGGTCCTGCCAGGTCTTCTCGATCCGGGCGGCCAGCGCGGCGTTGTACCGGAAAGGCAGCGTGTCACCGCCGGTCGTGTCGGATGCGTCGGTGGTGGTGTCCGTGCTCATGTCCCGCTCCTGGTCGTGGGGGCCCGCAGAGAACAAAAAACCCCTCCGCCACAAGGCATGAGGGGTCGCCGCGCCGGCGGTGATCAGCTCGGCGCGGCGTTGCCAAGAAGTCGGCGGGCCACGTTCTCAAGGGTAACGCTGCTGGCCGAGAGGCCGCGATCGGGTTGGCGCGGTGGCGTTCGCCTACCCTGGACCCGTGCCATCGACCCTGCGCCTGATCCTCGGAGCCGTCCTCGTGCTGGCCGGCGTCGTGCTCGTCGTCGTCGCCGTGCTGGGGGCCCGGTCGATGCTGCGCCGCAACCGCTGGGTCGGCGTCCGGACGCCCGCCACGCTTGCCTCCGACGCCGCGTTCGATGCCGGGAACCGGGCGGGCG
>NZ_JAOPWR010000069.1 GCF_025965585.1 Pseudonocardia sp. | reverse complement strand
ACGGTGCACTGACGAACAGCATCGCCACCCCGATCCCGGCTTGGGTGCCGTAGAACGCGATCCCCGCGGCGCCCGCGGGGGCGCCGATCCAGCCGGTGCGCCCGTAGACGAACAGCAGCGCGATCCCGGCGACGGTGTGCGGCACGGCCAGCGGCAGGTCGACCACCGCCTGCACGAGGGCGCGGCCCGGGAACCGGTGCCGGGCCAGGAGGTAGGCCAGCGGCACCCCGAGCCCGGTGGCGAGCACGGCGGAGACGGTGGCGTCGGTGACGCTGAGCAGCAGCGCGTCGCGGATGTCGGCGTCGCCCAGCGCCGTCGCGAGGGCGGCTGGGGTACTGGTGGTGACCAGCCGGATCACCGGCAGCACGATGAACCCCAGCAGCAGCCCGCCGGCCAGCCACATCAGCGCTGGGAACAACCCCGTCGGGACGAGTCCGCTCGACCCGCGCCGGCGGCGGGCGACCTCGGCCGCGGCGGGCATTCAGCCTCCGGGCAGCGTGGCCGGGGTGGTCAACGACTGCAGCGGGGCGGGCAGGTCGGTGCCTCCGGCCTGACCCTGGTGGCCGGCTCGACTGCCTGCTCCTTGCGGGCGGCGGCGACGTCGACCCTCGCCTGTACAACCAGGTCGCCGCGGCGTCACTCGACAGCGTGGACCCTCTGCGCGACGAGATCGAGGTGCAGTCCGCAACCTCGATGCGCGTCGCGGGTAAGCGGATTCTCGGTATATGCCGAGGTGCTCAGCTATTGGCGGTGGCCGCCGGCGGATCCCTCATCCAGGATCTGCCCGCAGCGGGATTCGGCGGCCACTGCGCGTTCCAGGCGACCAGCGCCTACGCCTCGACCCGCCACCCCGTCACAGCCGATCCGAATAGTCTGACCCGCCACGTACTGCACGGCCTTCACAACGTGAACTCGCACCATCATCAGGGCATCCAGGAGCCCGGGCGCGGACTTCGCGCCACCGCATGGAGCCCGGACGGGACAATCGAGGCCATAGAGGGCACCAACACGCTCGGCCTCCAATGGCATCCCGAAATTGACGCACATCACGACAGCCGAAATTTCCGACCGTTCACCTGGCTCGTACAAGGTGCAGAAGGGTTGACCTCATGACGTCCACACCCGCTGCCACTGAGTCCCCCCGGTTTCGCCGGCGTCCGCAGGTGGAGCAGCACGGCATCGACTACATTCCTATGAGAGAAAGGAAGTCTAGGCCCAGAAACCTTGGAATCATCCTATTCGGAGGCAGTCTCACCTTCAGTCTCATCATCATCGGCTGGTACCCCGTTGCGTTCGGGCTGGGCTGGTGGCAGGCGGCCAGCGCCGTGCTTGTCGGGTCCATGGCCGGTGGCGCCGTGCTCGCCCCGATGGGGCTGATGGGCGCTCGGAGCGGAACGAACAACCCTGTCGCCAGCGGCGCATTCTTTGGGGTCGGCGGCCGACTGATCGGCTCAATGCTCGAGGCGACCGCCTCGCTGGCGTTCGCCGCGCCCAGCATTTGGACCGGCGGCGACGCGCTCGCCGGCGCCCTCGCGCGATACTTCAATATGCACGACGCGAACATCCCACGTCTCATCGCTTACGCCGTCCTCAGCGTTCTGGTCACCGTGGTGTCTATTCTCGGTCACAATATGATGGTCGCGGCGCAGCGGTTCATGATTCCGACAGCAGGACTCTGCATGCTCGTCGGGATCGGTGTGTACGGACGACTATTCGACGCCAACTACTCAGGAACCCATCACCTCCTGTTCGGCTCGCTGGCAGCGACCTGGGTCGCATCAGCCCTGGTCTGCTGCTCGACCGTCGCCTCCTACGGAGCCTACGCCGGGGACTGGACCCGTCACATCTCCACCAAACTGCACACAAACGGCTCGATCGTGCGCGCCATGTTCCTCGGCGGCGCTTTCGGCATGGGCGGTCCATTCATGTGGGGAACCTTCACCGCCTGCGCGGTGTTCGCCTCTCACAACGCTTCCGCTGACACCCCATACGTTCTCGGACTCGTCACCGCAGCGCCGATCTGGTACATCCCTGCACTCATCTATCTCGGCCTCGCCTCGGGGACGGCTCAGGCCGTGATCAACACCTACGGAACTGGCCTTGACACGTCCGCGATCATTCCGAAGTTAAATCGTGTCCAGGCCACGTTAGTCGCTTGCGCGCTCGCCACACTACTCGTCTACCTGGGCTACTTCTACTCCACGCTCGCCGACGGAATCGGCGTCTATCTTGCGCTGTTGGGCTCATTCTCCATTCCCTGGATCGTCATCATGGCAATCGGGCATTTTCGACGGAAGGCATTCTACGACGTAGAGGACCTCCAAGTCTTCAACCGTGGCCTCAAGGGTGGGATCTACTGGTTCTGGCACGGCATGAACCTTCGAGGACTGCTCGTATGGGCTATTTCGGCTGCCGCGGGTCTCGTGTGTTCGAGCAATGCGTGGTACGTAGGTCCGGGCGCGGACGCGCTCGGAGGTGTGGACTTTAGTTTCATCGTCGCGGGCGCCGCGGCGGGGATCCTGTATCCGATCGCACTGCGGCTCTTCCCCGAACCGACAAACATGATGGGACCATCAAAATCTCCAGCCGCAGCCCCAGACGCATCAGGCGAGACGTCACATGACAGGTTAGAAGCGCACTAGCCCCGGCTCTTCATGACAGGTCCGGTGTGTCTGTGTCCGGATAGGCGAAAGTGCCCCGCTACCAGGAGAAACTGGGATTGCTGAAGTCACAGCCCACCGGGTAGGGGAGCACTTTCGAGGTGCAGGCTGACAACGACCAGACCGAGGATCACGGCAACCGCGGACGGCGAGGGTGTGGTGTCGCACGCCGGGTCGCGGCTGCTCGCCGACGTGGCCGACCGGACGCTGACCGGCAGCTCGCCGAGTTGTTGGCTGGCCTGCGCAAGCCGCGGGCGCGGCATGACCCGGGTCGGGTGTTGGTGGACATGGCGGTCGCGGTCGCCGAGGGCGCGACGACGATCTCCGACGTCGCGGTGTTGGCTGACCAGGCCGCGTTGTTCGGGTCGGCGGCGTCGGACTCGACGTGTTGGCGGCTGCTCGACCGACTCGACACCACCGGGTTGGGCGCGGTCTCCCGGGCTCGGGCCGCAGCGCGGGAGGTGGTCTGGGCGCAGCGCGCCGAGCTGTCCGGAGTGCCGTTCCCGCCCGCTCGGGCGGCCGGACGTGACCTGCCGGGGCCGGTGATCGACCTGGATGCGTCGGTTGTGGTCTGTCACAGCGAGAAGGAGTGCGCGGCGCCGACGTTCAAGAAGACGTTCGGGTTACATCCGATGCTGGCGTTCTGCGACAATCCGGCGCGCTGTCAGGTTTCCGCCACTCTGGCTGCGCTCGTGGCCGCCACCGCACAGCACCAACAGCACCTGCCGGACGAGGTCGGGCGCCTCGTCCTGGACGTCGTGCACGCGGTCGACGCCGCGACCGGCCACCGACGCTGAACTCCGCCATCCGGTGCCCGACCGCGCGCACGTCCACCGGACGAAGCGGCCGGTTTGGGCGAAGCTGTCGCTGATCTACCCGCAACTGACGTTCCCGCCACGCCGGTTCCGTCACGACGACCGCACCATCACCATCACCGGCGACGCGCCGGGCGAGCTTCACGGTTGGTACCGTCCCGAGTCACCGGCCCGGTCGGTGACCACGGCGTGATAGTCGAAGTCGGTGAACAACGCCAGCTGCGAGCCCGGGGTCGGGCGCACCCGGCGCACCACCAGCCGCACCTCGATCGCGTCGCGGGTGTGGGCGAAGCAGGTGTAGGCGGTCGGCGACGTCGGCGCCGGAGACCTCCGGGGTGGAGACGCCAAGGCTCACCAGGCCGACATCGGCAACAGCATCCCCAGCACGTACTTCGCACTGGCCAAGGACGTCTACGAGGAGGGCGCCCTGAACTTCCCGTGCGTCCTCGTCCAGCAGGAGCGCCAGGACATCAGTGACGTCATCGAGATGTGCCGGCGCCGGATCCACGTGCCGGAGCAGTGGTACGGCGACTACCTCGCGGCACTGGGCTCCGCCCGCACCGGGGAACGCCGGCTCAAGGAGCTCGTCGACTCCTACGGCATCGAGATGATCCGCGAGTTCGTCACGCAGTGGTTCGACTACTCCGAGCGGCGGATGGTGCACGCGATCTCCCAGCTGCCGAGCGGCCGCTACACCCGGACCGGGCAGCACGACAGCGGCGGCGAGCTGCCGCCCATCCCGCTGCAGGTCGTCATGGACGTCGACGCCGAGAACGGCCGCGTGGAGATCGACCTGCGGGACAATCCGGACTGCGTCCCGGCCGGGCTGAACATGACCGCTCGACGGCGACGAACATGGCGATCGCCGGGCTGTTCAACAACATCGACCCGGAGGTCCCGCACAACGCCGGCAGCTTCCGCCGGGTGACCGTGCACCTGCGCGACAACTGCGTCGTCGGCGTCCCGAAGCACCCGACGTGTGCCTCGATGGCGACGGCCAACGTCGCGGACCGCCTGGTGAACCTCACCCAGTCCGTGCTCGGTGAGGCCGGCGAGCAGTACGGGGTCGCGGAGGGCGGCATGGGGATGGCCCCGGGATGGGCGTCATCTCCGGCACGGACTTCCGGACCGGGGCGTCCTTCGTCAACCAGCTGTTCGTGGCGAACAACGGCGGCCCGGCGACCTCCACCTGCGACGGCTGGCTGACCTGGATCCTCCCGGTCTGCGCCGGGCTGCTCTACCGCGACTCGATCGAGATCAACGAGCAGAAGTACCCGCTGCAGTTCGATCACGTGAACCTGGTGCCGGACTCGGGCGGCGCCGGGAAGTTCCGCGGCGCGGTCGGCATGGAGCTGTCCTACACCTCCCGGGGCGAGCCGATCGATCTCGTCTGGGTTCTCGACGGGCATGAACGACCATCGCACGGGATCCACGGCGGTGGGCCGGGCCAGCTCGCGTCGGCGGCTCTCTGCGAGGCGGGCCGGGAGAAGAAGCCCATGCCTGGCACCGCGGCCATCAGCCTGAAGCCCGGGGACTACGTCTTCAACGTGACGGCCAGCGGGGGCGGCTTCGGCGACCCCCTCCAGCGCGACACCGCCGCGGTCCTGCACGACGTGCGGGAGGGCTATGTGACGCCGGCCGCCGCCTCGTCGGTCTACGGCGTGGTGCTGACAGGCGAGCCGAACGACGACTCGCTCGCGGTGGACGAGGAAGCGACAGCGGCCCGGCGGGCCGAGCTCGCCACCGTCGACTGATCGGCGACGCCGCCGACGGCGCCGGGGCCGGTTCGGGCCGGCCCGGGCCGCTCGACGGCCGACTCGTACCGCCGCTCCTGGTCGGCGGCAGCCGGCACCGAGCGCCGCGGTTGCTTCCCCCCACGTCGCGCGCACCTCCACGCCACGCGAGTGGCCTTGTTCTTCGACCTGACTTGACCAGATGACCACGGCAAGGATCGGTGGCACGGGAAAGCCACCGGTCTGCCTTCCGCGTCACCACAGAGGAGTTCCCATGCCCCGCTCGAGCTTCTGGCACGCGTTCGCCAATATGGAGTCGATCTCCAGATGCGAGCCGCTCGTCCTCGAACGCGGCGAGGGCGTCACCGTCTGGGACACCTCGGGGCGCCGCTACCTCGACGCCGTCGCCGGGCTGTGGAACTGCAACGTCGGGCACGGGCGACAGGAGATCGCGGACGCGGCACGCGACCAGCTCGGCAAGCTCGCGTCGTTCTCCACCTTCGGTGACTATTCCAACGGACCCTCGGAGGAACTGGCCGCACGACTGACCGCGCTGGCCCCCATGCCCGACGCCTCGGTCTTCCTGACCAGCGGCGGTTCCGACTCCGTCGACACCGCGATCAAGATGGTCCGCCGCTACTGGTCCGCGCTGGGACAGCCCGAGCGCCGGACCGTCGTGTCACGGGAGTCGGCGTACCACGGCATGCACTTCGGAGGCACCGGGCTGGCCGGGATCGAGCCGAACCGGGCCGGGTACGGGGATCTGGTCCCCGACACGGCGAGGATCCCCTGGGACTCGGCCGACGCCCTGGAGAAGACGATCGAGAGTCTCGGCGCGCAGAACGTCGCCGCGTTCATCTGCGAACCGGTGCTCGGCGCCGGGGGCATCCTGCTCCTACCCGAGGGCTACCTCCGCGAGGTGGCGAGGATCTGCCGGGCATCGGGCGTGCTGCTCGTGCTGGACGAGGTCATCACGGGCTTCGGCCAGATCGGGGACTGGTTCGCTGCACACCGGTTCGGCGTGGAGCCCGACCTTGTCCTCTGCGCGAAGGGCCTGACGTCGGGCTACCTGCCGATGGGCGCGGTACTGAGCCTTTGCCAACCTGATCAGGTGCTTGCGATCATGAGGGTCTGAACTGCGGCGACGAGTTCGGAAGCCCGGCTGGGACAGGACCGGATCTTGCGCAGGATCCGCCAGTTCTTCAGCTCAGCGTT
>NZ_JAOPWR010000068.1 GCF_025965585.1 Pseudonocardia sp. | reverse complement strand
CGTCGCGTCGGGGCGGGCCGGGTTCACGTGGGTGGCGCGGCGCGGGGTGCCCGCCGCGCGTCCGGGCGGGCTGGGCGCCACGGTGGCGGGCTCGCAGCCGTGGTTCGTGGCCGTCGCGTGGTGGCTGGTGCTGGCCGCGGCCGGCTGGGCGCTGGCCGGCGTCCGCGGTGTGGTGGGCGTGGCGCTCGGGGCGCTGCTGGTGGTGGCCCTGTCCTGGCACACCCGCCGGCGCTTCGGCGGCATGACGGGCGACGTCCTGGGCGCGGCCGCGGAGGTCGCGGCGACCGCCGCGCTGGTGGCCCTGGCGACCTGACCCCGGGATCAGGCGGGGTGCAGCGTGCGCATCCAGGAGTGCGTGTCGGCGCCGGTACCCCGCTGGATGTCGGTCAGCAGGGCGCGCAGCTTCGCCGTGATCGGGCCGGTCTCGCCGCCGCCGATCGTCACCTCGCCGCCCGCGTGCTTGACGCCGCCGATGGGCGTGATCACCGCGGCTGTGCCGCAGCCGAAGACCTCGGAGATGCGCCCGTCGGCCGCACCCTCGAGCCACTCCTGGCCCGACACGCGCCGCTCGGTGACCTGGCAGCCCAGCTCCTTGGCCAGCACGAGCAGCGAGTCGCGGGTGACCCCGGCGAGGATGCTGCCCGTCAGCGACGGGGTGACCACCTCGGCGTCGTCACCGGAGCCGAAGACGAAGAACAGGTTGTTGGAGCCCATCTCGTCGATCCACGTGCGCTCCTCGGCGTCGAGGTAGGCCACCTGCGCGCAGCCGTGCTCGGCGCCCTGGGCCTGCGGTAGCAGCGAGGCGGCGTAGTTGCCGCCGCACTTCGCGATGCCGGTGCCGCCAAGCGCCGAGCGCGTGTACTCGGTGGAGAGCCAGACGTCGACGGGCTTGAGGTCGCCGGAGAAGTACGGGCCCGCGGGCGAGGCGATGAGCGCGTAGAGGTACTCCGCCGACGGGCGCACGCCCAGGCCGACCTCGGTGGCCAGCATGAACGGGCGCAGGTAGAGGGAGTCCTCGCCGCCCGCGGCGGGCACCCACTCGTGGTCGACGGCGAGGAGCTCCGAGATCGACCCCAGGAACAGCTCCTCGGGCAGCTCCGCCATCGCCAGCCGGGCCGCCGAGCCGCGGAAGCGCGTTGCGTTGGCCTCCGGGCGGAACGAGGCGATCGAGCCGTCGGGCTGGCGGTAGGCCTTGAGCCCCTCGAAGATCTCCTGGCCGTAGTGCAGCACCATCGACGCGGGGTCGAACGTCATCGGGCCGTAGGGCTTGACCTCCGCGTCGTGCCAGCCCTGCGCCGCCGACCAGCGGATCGTCACCATGTGGTCGGTGAAGTACCGGCCGAAGCCGGGGGCGGTGAGGATCTCCGCGCGCCGGGCCTCCGGCGTCGGCGCGGGATGGGGGGTCCGGACGAACGGCGAGCTCATGACCTAGACGGTAACGCCTGGGACAACCCGGTGGTCGGCTGCCTACCGCACGTGCGACGTGACGAACGGCGGCTTGACCACCGTGCACTCCAGGGCCCGGCCCCGCACGTCGACGGTGACGGTGTCGTCGAGCCCGACGCCCGACGCCGTGTCGATCAACGCGAGCGCGATGCCGGCCTTGAGTGTCGGCGAGAACGTGCCGGACGTGGTGACGCCGACCCGCTGCCCGTCGACGAGGACGTCCATGCCGGCGCGCGGGATGCCGCGCCCGGTGGCCTTCAGCCCGCGCAGGCGACGTGCGGGCCCGGCCTCCTTCTCGGCCACGAGCGCGTCGCGGCCCCAGAACTGCGGCTTCGACCAGCCGACGGCCCAGCCGCTGCCGGCCTGCACCGGGGAGATGTCGACCGAGAGGTCCTGGCCGTGCAACGGGTAGCCCATCTCGGTGCGCAGGGTGTCGCGAGCGGCGAGGCCGCACGGGCGGCCGCCGAGGGACTCCGCGCCGGCCAGCAGCCCGTCCCAGATGCCCGGGGCACTGGCCGCGGGCAGGAGCAGCTCGTAGCCGCGCTCGCCGGTGTAGCCGGTGCGGCAGACGCGCACGGCGCCCGCGTCGGTGAACGCCATGTAGTCCAGCCCCGAGACGGCCTCGAAGCCCTTGAACATCGTGCTGAACAGCGCGCCCGACAGCGGCCCCTGCACCGCGAGGACGGCCAGGTCGCGGTGCTGGTCGGTGATCGTGATGCCGTCCGGGGTGGCCGCGCGCAGCATGGCGGCCACCCGCGCGGCGTTGGCGGCGTTGGGCACGGCGAGCACCTCGTCCGGCCCGACGAGATAGACGATGATGTCGTCGACGACGCCGCCGCTGTCGGTGCAGCACAGCGTGTACTGCGCGTGGCCCGGCCCGATCTTCCCCAGGTCGGCGGTGAAGCAGCCGTTGACGAACTCCGCCGCGCCCGGCCCGGTGATCGCGAGCTTGCCGAGGTGGCTGACGTCGAAGATCCCGACCGCCTCGCGCACGGCCGTGTGCTCGGCGACCGTGCCGTCCGGGTACGAGATCGGCATCGACCAGCCGCCGAACTCGCCGAGGGTGGCGCCGAGCGCGGTGTGCCGGTCGTGCAGCGGGCTGGTGAGCAGGTCGTCCACGGGATGCGACGCTACCGGCCGTGGACACGACGACCACCGACGCCATCGTGATCGACCCGATGATGATCGATGCAGTGTTCTTCGACACGGACAGCACGCTCGTCGACTCAGGCCGCCGTGGAACGGGCCCGGACCTGGGCCGTCGAGTACGGCTTCGCGACGGCGGAGGTGCTGGCGGTCGCCCACGGCAACCGCGCCCCGCGCACCGTCCGGCTGGTGCGCCCGGACCTCGACGACGCCGTGGACGCAGCCGCGGCCGCCAGCCGTCCCTGCGGTACGACGACCTCCGCGACCGCGGCGCTCAGGGGCCTGGACGGGACTTGCGCCTCGGCGACCTGAGTGACCTGGAGCGGCTGCTCGCCCCGTGATCACCGGCGGGGCAGCACCGTGCACGCCGTCCAGATCACGAGCAGCACCGCGGCGGTGATGAGCACCTGCGTCAGCGGCAGCAGCGCCGCGAGGCCGACGCACAGCACGAGCCCCAGCACCGCCGTCCACGCCGGCCAACGCCGCTCGGTGGCGGGCAGGCGCAGCGCCGCGACGTTGATCACGGCGTAGTAGACGAGCACCGAGCAGGCCGAGAGCGCGATCGCCGCGGCAGGCCCGGCGAGCACCGTGATGACGACGGCGACGAGCCCGCCCACGAGGTCGGCGCGCCAGGGCGTGCCCCGTGGCCCGATGACGGCGAGGCAGGTCGGGAGCTCGCCGCGGCGGGCCATCGCGAGTCCCGTCCGGCTCAGCCCGACCAGCACGGACAGCAGCGCGGACCCGGCCGCGACCGCCGCCCCCACGCGGACGAGCACGCCGAGCCCCGGCGCACGGCCGGAGTCGACCAGGGCGACGAGCGGGGACGTCTCCCCCGCCAGGTGCTCGGATCCCATGCCCACCAGCAGCGCCACCGCCACCAGCAGGTAGACGACCAGCGCGATGCCGAGCGCGACGGCGATCGCGCGGCGCAGCGTCCGGCGGGGGTCGCGCACCTCCTCGCCGAGCGTGGCGATGCGCGCGTAGCCCGCGAAGGCGAAGAACACGAGGCCCGCGGCCGTCAGGACGCCCAGCGGCCCGCCCTGCACCGGGACGGGCGCGGTCTGGGCGGCCGCGGCCACCGCATCGCCACCGCCGGAGCCCGACAGCCCCACGACGACGACGAGCAGCAGCACCACGAGCGTGCCGCCCACCAGCGCGTACGCCCCGCGTGACGTCCAGCGCACGCCCGCGGTGTTGAGCGCGGTGGACACCACGACGGCGAGGATCGCCGCGGGCAGCGGCGCCGACGGGAGCACGTAGCTGCCGAACACCCCGGCCGCCGCGGCCGCCGACGCGGACTTCCCCACCAGGAACGCGACGCCCGCGAGCCGCCCGGCCGCGGGCGAGACCCGTTCGCGGGCGTAGACGTAGCCGCCGCCGCTCTCCGGGTGGGCGACGGCGAGGTCGGCGGTGGAGGCCGCGTTGCAGGCCGCGACCACACCGGCGAGCACCACGGACAGCAGCAGCCAGGGGCCGGCCGCCGCGGCCGCGGGTCCCCAGACGGCGAAGACACCCGTGCCCACCATCGCTGCGAGGCCCAGCACGACGGCGTCTGCCGTGCCGAGGCGGCGTTGCACGCTCGAGGACACCTACCCACCCAAGCATCCGGGCCTGCCCGATCCGACGGATCACGGGTGTCATTAGCATCTCGAAGAGGTCTCGCCGAGGGACTCCGCACTTCGAAAGGCCCAACGTGAAAGGCCGTGACGTGTCCACCGAGCTGAACATCGCGAGCGGGTCCCCCGCCACCTCCGAGGCCGACGCCGTTGTGGTCGGCACGCTTTCCGGGGAGGGTGCGCCCGTCCTCGCGCCGGGTGCGGAGGAGATCGACGCGGCGTTCGACGGCGGCCTCGCCGCACTGCTCGCCGTGGCCGGGGCCACCGGCAAGGCCGACGAGGTCGTGAAGATCCCGACCCGCGGCACGGTCGCGGCACCGCTGCTCGTGGCCGTGGGGCTGGGCAAGCCCGGCGCCGACGGCGCCCCGGGCGCGGAGCAGGTCCGCCGCGCCTCCGGGTCCGCGGCCCGCGCGCTGTCGGGCACCGGCCACGCCGTCTCGACGCTGGGGCGCATCGACCTGGCCGCGGCGGGCGAGGGCATGTTGCTCGGTTCCTACACGTTCACCGAGTACCGCTCGAACGGCAACGGGAAGGCCCCCGTGGCCCGGGTCGACCTGGTGAGCGACGACGCCGACGCCGAGGCCGTCCTGCGCACCGCCGTCGCCGTCGGCACGGCCGTGCGCACCGCCCGCGACTTCGTCAACACCCCGCCCAACGACCTCTTCCCCGCCGTGTTCGCCGACCGGGCGAAGGCCCTCGCGGAGGCGGCGGGCATCACCGTCGAGGTGCTCGACGACACCGCGCTGGCCGAGGCGGGCTTCGGCGGAGTGGTCGGCGTGGGGCAGGGCTCGTCGCGCAAGCCGCGGCTCGTCCGGCTGTCCTACGCAGGCGGAGCGACGCCGCGCGCGAAGGTCGCGCTGGTGGGCAAGGGCATCACGTTCGACACCGGCGGCATCTCGATCAAGCCCGCCGCGGGCATGGACGCCATGACCTCCGACATGAGCGGCGCGGCGGCGGTCATCGCCACCACGATCCTGGCCGCCACTTTGGAGCTGCCCGTCGCGGTCACGGCCACCGTGCCGATGGCGGAGAACATGCCGTCCGACACCGCCTACCGGCCCGGTGACGTGCTGCGCATGTACGGCGGCAAGACCGTGGAGGTGCTCAACACCGACGCCGAGGGCCGGCTGATCCTGGCCGACGCCATCGTCCGCGCCGGCGAGGACGCCCCCGACTACCTCATCGAGACCTCCACCCTCACCGGCGCGCAGCAGGTGGCGCTGGGGCTGCGCACGATGGGCGTCATGGGGTCCGACGAGTTCCGCGACCGTGTGGCGGACCTCGCCCGCGAGAGCGGCGAGGACGGCTGGGCCATGCCGCTGCCCGAGCACATGCGCGCCGAGCTCGACTCCCGCGTCGCCGACCTGGCCAACGTCACCGGCGCCCGGTGGGGTGGCATGCTCGTGGCCGGCACGTTCCTGCGCGAGTTCGTGCCCGAGGGCCTGCCCTGGGCCCACCTGGACATCGCCGGCCCGGCCTTCCACAGCGGCGCCCCCTACGGCTACACGACGAAGGGCGGCACCGGGGTGCCCATCCGCACACTCTTCGCGGTGCTGAGGGACATCGCCGCGAACGGCTGAGGCTCGACGACCTCACATCTGCGCGCAGATCCGGTCGCGCGGCAGCCCCGGGCCAGGCGGGGACGCGACTCAGGCGCCCAGGTCCCTGCGGCGCTCGCGGTCGCGCAGAATGCGCTGCCGCGCGTCGTGATCGCGCATGCGCTGCGGGTAGCCGAGGATCTGCACGTCGTAGACCGGGATCTTCAGGCTCTTCGCGAGCTTGCGGGCGGCGTCGGGCCCGGCGATGCGCCGCCGCGTCCACTCCCCGTCCTTGTCGACCAGCAGCATCGTGGTCTCCGTGACCGTGGTGCGGGGCTCGACGAACGCCTCGACGCCCGCGCGCGCGGCCGTCCACTCCCGCAGGTGCGCCTCGTCCCCGCCGCCCGCACCCCGCGTGACGCCGGGGCGCCCACCGCGCAGCTTGTCCAGCAGACCCATGTCGACCCACCTCCTGGGCGATGAACGTCTCTCCGGGCCGACCAGTTCCGGCGTCCGGTTCGGGTGAGTGACAAGATGACCGCAGCGGCGTGACATGCCGCGAGACGGCTATTCGGTAGGGAGTACAGACGTGCCCGAGCACAACGCGGACCTGGTCGTTCTGGGCGGGGGATCGGGCGGCTACGCCTGTGCCCTGCGCGCGGCGGAGCTGGGGATGTCGGTCGTGCTGATCGAGCGCGACAAGCTGGGTGGCACGTGCCTCCACTACGGCTGCATCCCCACCAAGGCGCTGCTGCACGCGGCGGAGGTGGCCGACAACGCCCGCGAGGGCGACAAGATCGGCGTGAAGAGCTCGCTGGCCGGCATCGACATGGCCGGGGTGAACTCCTACAAGGACGGCGTCATCGCCAAGCTCTACAAGGGACTGCAGGGGCTGGTGAAGTCCCGCAAGATCACCCTGGTGGACGGCACGGGCCGCTTCGAGGGTCCGAACACCGTCGTCGTTGGTGATGACCGTTACGTCGGCAAGAAGGTGGTCCTCGCCACCGGCAGCTACTCCAGGAGCCTGCCCGGCCTCGACATCGGTGGCCGCATCATCACAAGCACCGATGCCATCCGCCTCGACGAGGTCCCCGAGCGGGTCGTGGTGCTCGGCGGCGGCGTCATCGGCGTCGAGTTCGCGTCGGTGTTCAAGAGCTTCGGCGCCGAGGTCACCGTCGTCGAGGCGCTGCCCCGGCTGGTCCCCAACGAGGACGAGTTCGCGTCCAAGCTGCTGGAGCGCGCGTTCCGCCGCCGCAAGATCGCGTTCAAGACCGGCGTGAAGTTCACCGGCGCCAAGCAGACCGACGAGTCCGTCACCATCTCGCTGGAGTCCGGCGAGGAGCTGGAGGCCGACTACCTGCTCGTCGCCGTCGGCCGCGGCCCCAACACCGCCAACTCCGGGTTCGAGGAGGCAGGCGTCACCATGGAGCGCGGCTTCGTGCTCACCGACGAGCGCCTGCGAACCAATCTCCCGGACGTCTACGCGGTCGGCGACATCGTCCCCGGCCTGCAGCTCGCCCACCGCGGCTTCGCGCAGGGCATCTTCATCGCCGAGGACATCGCGGGCCTCAACCCGCCGGTCATCGACGAGACCGGCATCCCCCGCGTCACGTACTGCGAGCCCGAGGTCGCGTCCGTGGGCCTCACCGAGGCGCAGGCCAAGGAGAGGTACGGGGAGATCCAGACGCTCACCTACGACCTCGCCGGCAACGGCAAGTCCCAGATCCTGCAGACCCAGGGCGCCATCAAGCTGATCAAGAGCGGAGCCGAGGGCACCGAGGGCCCGGTCGTCGGCATCCACATGGTCGGCGCCCGTGTCGGCGAGCTCATCGGCGAGGCGCAGCTCGTCTACAACTGGGACGCCCAGGCCGAGGACGTCGCCGCGCTGGTGCACGCCCACCCCACCCAGAACGAGGCGTTCGGCGAGGCCCACCTCGCCCTCGCCGGCAAGCCGCTCCACAGCCACAGCTGACCGGCTCGCTGCCGGCCCGAACCCCCGATCGCGTAGTTAGAGGAGCTCCGACCCGTTATGGCCTTCTCCGTCCAGATGCCCGCACTCGGTGAGAGTGTCACCGAGGGCACCGTCACCCGGTGGCTCAAGCAGGAGGGTGACCGGGTCGAGGTCGACGAGCCCCTCCTCGAGGTCTCCACCGACACGGTCGACACCGAGATCCCCTCGCCCGCCGCCGGTGTGCTTCAGCGCATCGTCGCCGGTGAGGACGAGACCGTGGAGGTCGGCGGCGAGCTGGCCGTCATCGGCGACGGCACGGAGTCGGGCGACTCCAGGCCCGCGCCGGCGGCGCCCGCCGCCGAGGCACCGGCCCCCGAGCCGGAGCCCGAGCCCGCCGCCGCGTCCAGCGTCGCCGAGGAGCCCACCCCAGCTCCCGCGGCGTCCACCGCCCCCGCGAGCGGGTCCGGCCAGGCCATCACGATGCCGGAGCTCGGCGAGAGCGTCACCGAGGGCACCGTGACGCGCTGGCTCAAGCAGGTGGGCGACTCCGTCGAGGTCGACGAGCCCCTCCTCGAGGTTTCCACCGACAAGGTCGACACCGAGATCCCCTCCCCGATCGCGGGCACCCTGCTGGAGATCACCGCTCAGGAGGACGAGACCGTCGACGTCGGCGGCCAGCTCGCCGTCATCGGTGACGCGTCCGCCGCACCCGCCGAGAAGGCCCCCGAGCCCGCGCCCGCCCCGGAGCCCGAGGCCGCCCCGGAGCCCGAGCCCGCGGCTGCTCCGGAGCCCGCCGCGTCGGCACCGTCCACGAACGGTTCGGCCACCACGGCGCGGGCCGACGAGCAGTCCGCCGGCCCCGACGACCGTCGTGCCGACTCCGCCGCGGCCGGTGCGCCGTACGTCACACCGCTGGTGCGCAAGCTCGCCGCGGAGAACGACGTCGACCTGTCCTCGCTCAGCGGCTCCGGTGTCGGCGGCCGCATCCGCAAGCAGGACGTGCTCGCCGCGGCCGAGGCCAAGAAGCCGGCCCCCGCGCCCGAGCCCGAGCCCACCGCGGCCCCCGCCGCGGTCGCGCCGTCGTCGGCACCGGCCGCCCCGAAGGCCACGGCGAAGCCCGCCCCCGGCGCGCCGGCCCCCGGCTCCACGGTGAAGATGCCGCGCCTGCGGCAGGTCATCGCGCAGCGCATGTCCGAGTCGCTCGCGGTGTCGGCACAGCTCACCACCGTGCAGGAGGTCGACGTCACGCGCGTCGCGAAGCTGCGCGCGCGGGCGAAGGCGGACTTCGAGCGCCGCGAGGGCGTCAAGCTCACCTACCTGCCGTTCTTCGCGAAGGCCACGATCGAGGCACTCAAGCAGTTCCCGCAGGTCAACGCGTCGATCAACGACGAGACCAAGGAGGTGACCTACCACGGCGCCGTGCACCTGGCGATCGCGGTCGACACCCCCCGCGGCCTCCTCGTGCCCGTGATCAAGAACGCCGAGGACCTCAACATCGCGGGCCTGGCGAAGAAGATCGCCGATGTCGCGGCCCGCACCCGCGACAACAAGATCGGCCCCGACGAGCTGTCGGGCGGCACGTTCACGATCACCAACATCGGCTCGGCCGGTGCGCTGTTCGACACGCCGATCATCAACCAGCCGCAGGTCGGCATCCTCGGCACGGGCGCGATCACCAAGCAGCCGGTGGTCGTCACAGGACCGGACGGCGACGACGTCATCGCCATCCGCTCCGTGTGCTTCCTGCCGCTGACCTACGACCACCGCCTGGTCGACGGCGCCGACGCGGGCCGGTTCGTCAGCGCGATCAAGGCGCGGCTCGAGGAAGGCGCCTTCGAGGCCGACCTGGGTCTCTAGAGGCCTGTTCCGCTCCGGGGCGCGCGGCCCGAGTCGCGCGCCCCCGACAGGTCCGAGAGGATCCCCGCGTGCGCGTCGTCATCGCCGGGTCGTCCGGTCTGATCGGTACTGCCCTCGTCTCCGACCTGCGGGCAGCGGGTCACGACGTCCTGCGTCTCGTGCGCCGGACCCCCGCCGCCCCCGACGAGCGGGGGTGGGACCCACCCGCGGGCCGCGTCGACGAGGGCACGTTCGACGGCGTCGACGCGGTGATCAACCTCAACGGTGTCGGCATCGCCGACCGACCGTGGAGCGGCGCGCGCAAGCAGCTGATCCGCGACAGCCGCACCGTCCCCACCGAGGTACTGGCCACCGCGGTCGCGGAGCACCGGGTGCCGGCGTTCCTGTCGGGCTCGGCCGTGGGCTACTACGGCGACACCGGCGGCCGCGCGGCCGACGAGAACACCCCGTCGGGTTCGGGGTTCCTCGCCGAGATCTGCCGCGAGTGGGAGGCCGCCACCCAGAAGGCACAGGACGCAGGCGCGCGTGTGGTCCTGCTGCGCACCGGGCTCGTCCTCTCCCCCGCCGGCGGGCTGCTGGGCACGCTGCGCCCGCTGTTCAAGGCGTTCCTCGGTGGACGGCTCGGTACGGGCACGCAGTACCAGCCGTGGGTCTCCCTCGACGACGAGGTGGGCGCCATCCGCTTCGCCCTCGAGCACGACACGGTCTCCGGCCCGGTCAACCTCACCGGCCCCACGCCCGTCACCAACGCCCAGTTCACGAGGGCCCTCGCGGCGGCCGTCGGGCGGCCCACGTCGATCCCGGTGCCCGCGTTCGCGATCAAGGGTGTGTTCGGCACGATGGGCGAGGAGATGCTGCTCATCGGGCAGCGCGCCGTGCCGGCCAAGCTGCAGGCCGCGGGCTACCAGTTCCGCCACCACTCCGTCACCGAGGCGCTCGCGGCGGCCATCGGCACATGACGAGCCACGATGTGATCGTCGTCGGGGCCGGGCTCGCGGGGCTGCGGGCCGCGCAGCTGCTGGGCAGGCGCGGGCTCGACGTCGCGCTCCTCGAATCCGCCGACCGGCCCGGCGGGCGCATCGCCACCGACGTCGTCGACGGCTTCCGGCTCGACCGGGGCTTCCAGGTCCTCAACACCTCCTACCCGGCGCTGCGGGCGGCGCTGCGCGGGCGGCCGGAGCCGCTGTCGCTGCGCGCGTTCGAGCCGGGCGCCGCCATCCGCGCCGACGACGGCGCGCTGCACACGTTCGCGAACCCGGCGCGCCGCCCGTCGCTGGCCTGGGCCACGGCCACCGACGGCCTGTTCCCGCTGCTCGACAAGGCGAAGCTCGTGGCCTGGACCGCCCGCGTACTGGCCACCTCGCCGCGGCGCTCCGCCGAGCGCATCGACCGGTCCGCGGCTCAGGAGCTCGCCGCCGCCGGGTTGGACGGGCCCGTGGTCGAGCGGTTCCTGCGGCCGTTCCTCTCGGGGGTGCTGGGCGAGTCGGCGCTCACGACGTCCGCCGCGTACGTGCGGCTCGTGTGGCGCAGCTTCGCGCTCGGCACGATCGCTGTGCCCGGTGCGGGCATGGGGGCGTTCCCGGCCCGGCTCGCCGCGACGCTGCCCGCCGGCGCGCTGCGTCTCGGGCAGCGCGTCTCCGACGTCCGGCCCGGCGTGGTGCACACCGCCGACGGCGAGCTCACCGCCCGCGCGGTGGTGGTGGCCACCGACCCGACCACCGCCGGTCGCCTGCTCCCCGGCCTCGACGTGCCGCACCTGTACGCGCTCACCACCTACTACCACGTGCCGCCCGTCGCGCCGGCCCGGTCGCCGCTGCTGCACCTCGACGCCGCGGGTGGCCCGGTCACCAACACCGTGGTGCTCAGCGCGGCCGCGCCGGAGTACGCCCCGGCCGGGCAGGCGCTCGTGTCGTCCACGGTGCTCGGCGGTGCGATCGACGAGGCGGTGGTGCGGCGCGAGCTCGCCCGCCTCTACGACGTGCCCACCGACGACTGGGCGCACCTGCACACGTCCGAGATCCGGGAGGCACTGCCCGCGTTCCCGGCGGGGCGTCCCCTGCGCAGCGACGTGGCGCTGGGCGACGGGCTGTTCGTGGCCGGCGACCACCGCGACACCCCCTCGCAGCAGGGCGCGCTGGTCAGCGGCCGTCGGGCCGCGGAGGCGGTGCTGGCCTCCCTCGGCGCTCCCGCCACATCCGGCGCCGCCTGACGCACCGCACCAGCCTCGCCGGAAACGGACACGGGGGTGCGAGCGGATGGAGTATCGGCACTCCACGCGCGCGTTCGGACACCTACCCGCGCAGCGACGCGAGCGCCGGGCGGGAACGCGCGCCGGGTCAGCGCAGGGACGGGTGGAGCCGCAGGTCCAGGCCTGCCGGAGCGGCCTCGCGGGGCAGCTCGTGCACGGCCACGGGTAGCGCGCCGTCCAGCGCGTCGAGGACGGCCGCCTGCGCGGCGTCGATCACCTCGGCCACCGTGACGTCGCGGCCGAGCTCGATCGACAGTGAGCTGACGCCCGCGTCGGCGATGCCGCACGGGACGATGCGGTCGAACGCGGCGAGGTCGGGGTCGCAGTTGAGCGAGAACCCGTGCAGTGTGACGCCGCCCTGCACTCGGACGCCGATGGCCGCGATCTTGCGCTCGGGCCGGCCGTTCGCGGCGGGCAGCCACACGCCGCTGCGGCCGTCGATGCGCCCGGCCGCGATGACGCCCAGATCGTGCGCCACGCGGATGAGCGCCTCCTCCAGCCGCCGCACGTAGTCGACGACGTCGAGCGGCTCCGCCAGCCCGATGATCGGGTAGCCCACGAGCTGACCGGGGCCGTGCCAGGTGATCCGGCCGCCGCGGTCGACGTCGACGACGGGCGTGCCGTCGACGGGACGGTCCTCGGTCTGGGTGCGCTTGCCCGCGGTGTAGACGGACGGGTGCTCCAACAGCATCAGCACGTCCGGGCCGCCGTCGCGCCGGGCGAGCGCGTGTCCGCGCTGGACCTCCCACGCGGCGAGGTACTCGACGGTGCCGAGGCGGTCGACCCGCACCGGCTCGGAGGAGCGACGGCAGGAACCCATGGGGTCACGCTACCTCCGGTCCGGGTCGTGACGAGATGCCCCACCACTCTCGACGCGGCTCGCCGATCTCGAACGTGGCGGTCCGGCTCCGTCAGAGCTGCGGCACGACCTCGGACGCGATCAGCTCGATCTGGTCGAGGTCGGTGAGGTCGAGCAGCTGCAGGTAGACGCGCGTGATGCCGGTCTTGTCGCGCCACTGCCCGAGCCGGTCCACGATCTCGCCGACGGTGCCGCCCATGCCCACCGAGCGGAGTTCGGCGAGGTCCCGGCCGATCGCCTCCGCGCGGCGGACGACCTCGGCCTCGTCCCGGCCGACGGCGATCGTCTGGGCCGTGGAACGCACCAGCTCGGACGGATCGCGGCCGATCGCGCGGCACGCCGCGTCGACCCGCTCGAACTGCCCGGCCACCGCGTCCATCGCGGCGAACGGGACGTTGATCTCGCTCGCGAAGCGCGCGGCCAGCTCCGGCGTGCGCTTCTTGCCCAGGCCCCCGACGATCACGGGCGGCCCCGCGGGCTGCACGGGCTTCGGCAACGCGGGCGAGTCGGTGACCGTGTAGTAGCGCCCCGCGAACGAGAACCGCTCACCGACAGGCGTACGCCACAGGCCGGTGATCACCTCGAACTGCTCGGCGAGGCGGTCGAAGCGCTCCCTCAGCGGCGGGAACGGGACGCCGTAGGCGGCGTGCTCGGACTCGAACCAGCCCGCGCCCAGGCCGAAGTCGACGCGACCGCCGGACATCCGGTCGACCTGCGCCACCCCGACCGCCAGCGGGCCGGGCAGCCGGAACGTGGCCGAGCTGACCAGTGTGCCCAGCCGGATCCGGGAGGTCTCGCGGGCCAGCGCGGCCAGCGTCAGCCACGCGTCCGTGGGGCCGGGCTCACCGGAGCCGTCACCCATCGCGAGGTAGTGGTCGGAGCGGAAGAACGCGTCGTAGCCCGCGGCCTCGCTCGCCTGCGCGACGCGGAGCAGATCGTCGTACGTGGCGCCCTGCTGGGGTTCGGTGAAGATCCGGAAGTCCACGCCACCGACCCTACGCGTGGTAGGAAACCGATCATGTCGTAGACGCTGGACCGGATGCCCGACCGGACCGGCCGGACGTCCTGGTCACCGGCGCCACGTCGGGCCTGGGGCGGGGACCACATCGGCCCCGGGGGCCCGGCCGAGACCCGTGGCGCCCCCGGTCCCGCCCGGCGCAGCGCCGCGTGCAGGACGTCGGGTCGCCCGCCGGCTGTGGGACGCGACGGCCCTCGCCACGGGTGTCGAACCCCGATCCCGGTGAGTGGTGCGGACCGGCTGCGCCGGACGCCCGGGCGTAGCCTGGGGAACGTGACGATCGCACCCGAAGGTCGCAAGCTCCTGCGCCTCGAGGTCCGCAACAGCGAGACCCCGATCGAGCGCAAGCCGTCCTGGATCCGGACGAAGGCGAAGACCGGCCCGCAGTACACCGAGCTCAAGGCGCTCGTCCGTTCCGGCGGCCTGCACACCGTGTGCGAGGAGGCCGGCTGCCCGAACATCTACGAGTGCTGGGAGGACCGCGAGGCGACCTTCCTCATCGGTGGCGAGCAGTGCACCCGCCGCTGCGACTTCTGCCAGATCGACACCGGCAAGCCCGCCGACCTCGACCGCGACGAGCCCCGCCGCGTCGCCGAGTCCGTGGTCCAGATGGGGCTGCGCTACTCCACCGTCACCGGTGTCGCCCGCGACGACCTCCCCGACGGCGGCGCGTGGCTCTACGCCGAGACCGTCCGCCGGATCCACGAGCTCAACCCCGGCACGGGTGTCGAGCTGCTGATCCCGGACTTCAACTCGATCGACGTCCAGCTCGACGAGGTGTTCGCCTCCCGGCCGGAGGTGCTCGCACACAACCTCGAGACCGTCCCACGGATCTTCAAGCGCATCCGCCCCGCGTTCCGCTACGAGCGCTCGCTCGAGGTGGTCACGAAGGCGCGCAAGGCCGGGCTCGTCACCAAGTCCAACCTGATCCTGGGCATGGGCGAGACCCCGGAGGAGGTCGTGTCCGCGCTGCGTGACCTGAACGACGCCGGCTGCGAGATCATCACGATCACCCAGTACCTGCGCCCCTCGGCCCGTCACCACCCCGTGGAGCGGTGGGTCAAGCCCGAGGAGTTCGTCGAGCACGCCAAGGCGGCGCAGGAGATGGGCTTCGCCGGTGTCATGGCAGGCCCGCTCGTGCGTTCCTCCTACCGCGCCGGCCGCCTCTACGCCCAGACCAAGGCCCACCGCGGCGAGGAGCTGCCCGCCGGGCTGGAGCACCTGGCCACCGAGGGTGCCGCCGCACAGGAGGCCAGCAGCCTGCTCGCCCGGTAGGCCGCCCGACCCGTATCCTGGCCGTATGGCCGGTGGTAAGCCCGACAAGGCAGCGCAGCAGGAAGCCAAGCGTGCGAAGCGCGCCGCGTCGAAGGCACGGCGCAAGCAGATCTGGGAAGCGTTCAAGATGCAGCGCCGCGAGGACAAGGCGCTCATCCCCTGGATGGTCGGCGCGTTCCTCCTGCCGGTCGTCGTCGTGTTCGTCGTGGCGACGTTCTGGAACTTCCAGTGGATCAGCCTGCCCGTCGGCATCGCGCTCGGTGTGCTCGCCGCGGTCAGCATCTTCGGCCGCCGCGTCCAGAAGAACGTCTACGGCAAGGCCGACGGCCAGCCGGGTGCCGCGGGCTGGGCGCTGGACAACATGCGCGGCCAGTGGCGCGTGGAGCAGGGCGTCGCCGGCACCACCCACCTCGACGCCGTGCACCGCGTGATCGGTCGCCCCGGCGTCATCCTCGTCGCCGAGGGCGCCCCGCACCGCGTCAAGAGCCTGCTCGCGCAGGAGAAGAAGCGCATCGCACGGGTCGCGGGCAGCACCCCGATCTACGACATCATCGTCGGCAACGAGGACGGCCAGATCCCCCTCGACAAGCTGCAGCGCCACATGACGAAGCTGCCGCGCAACATCACCGGCGACCAGATGGACACCATCGAGAAGCGCCTCGCCTCGCTGGGCTCCCGTGCCGCGGCGATGCCGAAGGGCCCGATGCCCGCCGGTGCCAAGATGCGCAGCGTGCAGCGCACGGCCCGTCGCCGCTGACGGTTCACCCGGAACCGCCGAGCTGATCGCCGGACCTCTGTTCGGCCGGATCAGGCCCGGATACGGGTCGGACGATCAGCTCCGGCTCACGTCCGGGTGCGGACGACGATCGTGCGCGTGGCGCGGTCGTGCCAGCCGCGGCCGTCGGAGTCGCGGACGAGCGGCGGGATCACCACGGCGATCAGGGCGGTGCGCAGCAGGGCCCGCGGCACGCCCACCACCACGGAGTCGTCGATGGACGCCACCCGGATGCCCAGAGCCGTCATGCCCGCGCTCGCGCCGAAGATCGCCACCGGCACCGCGGTCAACAGGTACCAGATGCCCAGCACGTACCAGTTGAAGTTGGGGGCGACGAGCGGGTCAGGTCCCGCTAGCAGCGCCGCGATGAGGTAGCCGAGCAGCCAGTCGATCACCAGCGCACCGAGGCGGCGGCCGAACCCGGCGACGGAGCTGACGCCCTCGGCGGGCAGGCCGAACTTCTCCCCCGGGTACGCGCCGGGGTTGCCACCACCCGGAAGAGGGGCGGATCCGGGCATCCAGGACTCGATCCAGCGGGCCATGACCACTAGCTTATGTTCGTCCTGCTGAGGACCGCCCGTGAGCAGCCCCGTAACGTCTGGGAAACAAGCGAGTGATGACGCGGCAACACCACGGTCATACGGTCGCGCGCAAGTACCCCGATCGAAGGAGATAGTAAGGGTGTTCAGCAACTCCGAAGAGGTCCTGAGCTACATCAAGGACGAGAAGGTCGAGTTCCTCGACATCCGGTTCTGCGACCTGCCCGGCGTGATGCAGCACCTCACTGTTCCCGCCTCGACCGCGGCCGACATCCTCGAGGACGGTGTCGCGTTCGACGGGTCGTCCGTGCGCGGGTTCCAGGCCATCAACGAGTCGGACATGGCCCTGCTGCCGGACCCGGCGACCGCGCGGCTCGACCCGTTCCGCAAGCACAAGACGCTCAACATGAACTTCTTCGTGCACGACCCGATCACGGGCGAGCCCTACAGCCGCGACCCGCGCAACGTGGCCCGCAAGGCCGAGCAGTACCTCGCAGCGTCCGGCGTGGCCGACACCTGCTTCTTCGGCGCCGAGGCCGAGTTCTACATCTTCGACTCGGTGCGCTTCGGCTCCGAGCCGCACCAGCAGTACCACTTCATCGACTCGGTCGAGGGATGGTGGAACACCGGCCGCGAGGAAGAGGGCGGCAACCTGGGCTACAAGGTCAACTACAAGGGCGGCTACTTCCCGGTGCCGCCGGTGGATCACTACGCCGACCTGCGCGACGACATGGTCTCCAACATGATCGGGTCCGGCTTCGAGGTGGAGCGCGGTCATCACGAGGTCGGCACGGCGGGCCAGGCCGAGATCAACTACAAGTTCAACACGCTGCTGCACGCCGCCGACGACATGATGCTGTTCAAGTACCTCATCAAGAACACCGCCTGGGCAGCGGGCAAGACCGCCACCTTCATGCCGAAGCCCCTGTTCGGCGACAACGGCTCGGGCATGCACGCCCACCAGTCGCTGTGGAAGGACGGCCAGCCGCTGTTCCACGACGAGTCCGGCTACGGCGGCCTGTCGGACCTGGCGCGCTACTACATCGGCGGTCTGCTGCACCACGCGCCGTCGCTGCTGGCCTTCACCAACCCGACGGTGAACTCCTACCACCGCCTGGTGCCCGGCTTCGAGGCCCCGGTCAACCTGGTCTACTCGGCCCGGAACCGCTCGGCCTGCATCCGCATCCCGCTGACGGGCAACAACCCGAAGGCCAAGCGCCTCGAGTTCCGCTGCCCCGACTCGTCCGGCAACCCGTACCTGGCGTTCGCCGCGATGATGATGGCCGGCATGGACGGCATCAAGAACAAGATCGAGCCGGCCGCTCCGGTCGACAAGGACCTCTACGAGCTCCCGCCCGAGGAGGCCAAGGAGATCGCCCAGGTCCCGAGCAGCCTGCCCGCGGTCCTCGACCGGCTCGAGGTCGACCACGACTACCTGCTCGAGGGTGGCGTCTTCACCCCCGACCTGATCGAGACGTGGATCTCGCTCAAGCGGGACAACGAGATCGACCCGCT
>NZ_JAOPWR010000046.1 GCF_025965585.1 Pseudonocardia sp. | reverse complement strand
TTGGCCACCTTTGCCAACATCCGCGTCGCCGCCGCATCCAACGAGGAAGGCGGCCGGGAGAAAGCCACCCGCATCGCGTTCCGCACCGGTGGCGTGGTCGGCATGTTCACCGTCGGCCTCGGTCTGTTCGGTGCGGCCGTCGTCGTGATGGTCTACGCCGGCCAGGCGCCCAAGGTTCTGGAGGGCTTCGGGTTCGGCGCCGCCTTGCTCGCCATGTTCATGCGTGTGGGCGGTGGCATCTTCACCAAGGCCGCTGACGTGGGCGCCGACCTGGTCGGCAAGGTCGAGCAGGGCATCCCCGAGGACGACCCCCGCAACGCCGCCACCATCGCCGACAACGTCGGCGACAACGTCGGCGACTGCGCCGGCATGGCCGCCGACCTCTTCGAGTCCTACGCCGTGACTCTCGTGGCCGCGCTGATCCTGGGCACCGCCGCGTTCGGCCTCCACGGCCTGCTGTTCCCCCTGATCGTCCCTGCCATCGGTGTGGTCACCGCGGTGATCGGCGTCTACATCACCCGCACCCGGCCCAACGAGGGCAGCCTGAAGACGATCAACCGCAGCTTCTACATCTCCGCGGTGATCTCGGCGGTGCTGTGCGCGATCGCCGCCTACGTCTACCTGCCGGGCACCTTCGCGGGCTTCACCGACGCGTCGGGCGCGAACGGCCCGACCGACCCCACGGTCGTCCCGGCCATGGCCGGCAGCGACCCCCGCCTCATCGCCACCATCGCGGTGATCATCGGCATCGTGCTGGCCGGCGTCATCCTCCGGCTCACCGGCTACTTCACCGGCACCGAGGACAAGCCCGTCAAGACCGTCGGGCAGAGCTCGCTGACCGGTCCGGCCACCGTCATCCTGGCCGGCATCTCGATCGGCTTCGAGTCCGCCGTCTACACCGCGCTGGTCATCGGCGCGGCCGTGTTCGGCGCGTTCGCGCTGGCCACGGGCTCGGTCACGGTGTCGCTGTTCGCGGTGGCGATGGCCGGTACCGGCCTGCTCACCACGGTCGGCGTCATCGTCGCGATGGACACCTTCGGCCCGGTGGCAGACAACGCGCAGGGCATCGCCGAGATGTCGGGCGACGTCGAGGGCGCGGGCGTCGACATCCTCACCGAGCTCGACGCGGTGGGCAACACCACCAAGGCCATCACCAAGGGCATCGCGATCGCCACGGCCGTACTGGCCGCCACGGCGCTGTTCGGCTCCTACCGGGACGCGATCACCACCACCCTCGCCGGTGCCGACGTGTCCAAGCTGACGAGCTTCGAGTACCAGGTGTTCTCGCCGAACACCCTGGTCGGCGTGATCATCGGTGCGTCCGTGGTGTTCATGTTCTCGGGCCTCGCCATCAACGCGGTCACCCGCGCGGCCGGGGCCATCGTGTTCGAGGTGCGCCGCCAGTTCCGCGAGCACCCGGGGATCATGGACTACTCCGAGAAGCCGGAGTACGGGCGCGTCGTCGACATCTGCACCCGCGACTCGCTGCGCGAGCTGGCCACTCCCGGCCTGCTGGCCATCTTCGCCCCGATCGCCGTGGGCTTCGGCCTCGGCGTCGGCCCGCTCGCCGGGTACCTCGCGGGTGCCATCGCCACCGGCACCCTGATGGCGATCTTCCTCGCCAACTCCGGCGGCGCCTGGGACAACGCGAAGAAGCTCGTCGAGGACGGCAACCACGGCGGCAAGGGATCGCCCGCCCACGAGGCGACGATCATCGGTGACACCGTCGGTGACCCGTTCAAGGACACCGCGGGCCCGTCGATCAACCCCCAGATCAAGGTGATGAACCTGGTCTCCGTGCTCATCGCGCCGGCCATCGTCTTCCTCACCATCGACTCGGCCTACACGCCGATCCGCATCGTGATCGCACTCGTCGCGCTCGCGGTCATCGTCGCGGCCGTCCTCGTGTCGAAGCGGCGCTCGACGTCGATCAGCGACACCCCGGCGGAGACGCCGGTCGGCTGACCGGACAGCGCAGCGGTCAGCACGCAGCAGGCGGAGGCCGCTCACCCGTGCGGGTGAGCGGCCTTCGCCGTGTTCGGGGTCCGGGTACGGTCCGTCCCACCCTCGTCCTCGTCCCCTCATCGTCGCCCGGGAGCACGCGCATGCACCGCCAGCCCCGCACCGCCCTGCTCGTCGCCGCGACCGTCCCCGCCCTGCTCCTCATGGGCTGCTCCACCGCCGTGACGGGCACGCCGGCTCCCGCCGGGGCCACCGCGTCGGCGACGCCCGGGGCCGCGCCGGCGAATGCCGTGACGTGGATCGACGGGGTGTGCGGCTCGCTGCAGCCGATGCTCAAGGCTCTGTCGTCCGCGCCGAAGGGCGACTCGAGTGATCCCCAGGCGACGGTGAAGGGCCTTCGTGGTTACTTCGGCAACGCGGTCATTAGCCTGGACACCGCCCTCGACGGTCTCAAAGCGGCCGCCCCCTCGCCGGTCGACGGCGGCGACCAGTTCGTCACCTCGCTGACGGGAACCCTGACGAAGCTCCGCTCGTCGTTCCAGGACGCGAAGACCCGGATCGACGCGGTGGACCCGTCGGACGTCACGCAGCTCGCGACGGCCCTGCCGGCCGCGCTGGCCCCGCTGCAGGACCTCCAGAACCTCCCCGACCCCACCGCCGACCTGAAGAACACCCCGGAGCTCGACCAGGCCGCGCAGCTGGCCCCGAACTGCAAGGCCCTCCCCGGCGCCGGGGGCTGAGCAGGCGACCGAAGCGCCCCGGGGCACACTGGCGGCCGACCTCGTCGTCGACCGGGAGCCGTCCAGCATGTCCCGTACGACCCGTTCCGGCCTGCTCGCCGTGCTGCTGACGGCCCTCGCCCTGCTCGCTGGCTGCACCACGACCGTCACCGGCACTCCGTCGGCCGACCCGGCCCCGGCGCCCACCCAGGGTCCCGGCAGCGATCCCGTCGCGTGGGTCGACAAGGTCTGCGTCGGGGTGCTGGCCTTCGCCACTCCCGCGATCGCCCCGCCGAACTTCGCTACGAGCACCGACCTCCCGGCCCTGAAGACGGCATTCAGCACCTACCTGGGCACGGTCGTCACGGGCGCGCAGAAGGGCGGCGAGCAGCTGGCCGCCGTCGGGCGCTCCCCGGTGGCCGGTGGTGACGACGTGCTCGCGAAGGCCCGCGCCACGATGACGAAGCTGAGGAACGACTTCGCGGGCGCCAAGGCCACCGTCGACGGCGCGAACCCGAACGACCCGCAGGCCTTCGTCGCGGCGCTGGACAGGGTGCAGAGCACGCTCAGCTCCGTCACCGCCCCGGACGCGCTCTCGGGCATCGTGGCGCTGCCCCGGCTGGGCGCCGCGGCGCAGCGGTCGGACCAGTGCCGCAAGCTCGCCACCCTCGCCACCACCGCCCCCCGCTGAGCCTGTGATCGGGCGCCGTTCGGCGAGTCGCCCGCCCATCGATCGAACATGTGTTCTACGGTTCCGGTCGTGTCGCAGCTGTCGCTGTTCTCCGCCGAGGCCCGGCCCGCCCGGCTGGCCGACCTGGCCGGCCTGCTCTGCGGCCCAGGGCAGATCGCCCGCTTCGGCGCGGGTGACCAGGCCCGGCTCTCGATCGTCCTGCCCGACCCCGCGCGCGCTCCCGCCGTGGTCGCGGCCTGCGCCGCTGTCGGCATCGCCGCGCAGCCGGTGCTCACCGAGACCGGTGCCGTGTCCGTGCGCACCGCCTTCCGCTGCGACCTGGTCGGGCTCGCCCGCGAGTGGACCAGCGGAGCGGTCAAGCAGGTGCCCGCGGAATGGCAGCTGGACGGCGCGGCGTTACGGGTGTGGGCAGCGTCGGCGGGGTGGCCCGACGAGCGCGGCGGATACCTCCTCGCCCTCGACGACAACGCCCCGCACACCCACCAGGCACTGATCGCCGCGGCCACGAGAGCGGGCATACCGCCGGCTCGTGTGGGGGACGGCACGGGAGGTTGTACCGCCCTGCGGATCAGCGGCACCCGCCGCGTCCAGCGGCTCGTCGAGCTGGTCGGACCGGTGCCGGCGAGGCTGTCGGGCGAGCACTGGCCGAGGTACTGGGGCCGGAACGCGTCTTGACAGCAGTGGTTACGCTCTCGCGGCGCAGCCAGCACGGTGTTGGTGTGCGATCGGGCGACACCGCGAAGCGTGATGAAGGCAACACGGCGGGTGGTGTGCGACCGTGAGGTTCCGGCACAGTCCGGGACGTCGAGACGCATACTCGGTAGTTCGGGTGGCCGCGACGGTCACCCGCAGCACGGCCGGTGCCCGACCCCGGCCGTTGGGATGGAGTAGGACCAGGTGGCAACCGGAACGACGAGCTCGAAGCCCGCGGCCCACGAGGGCGAGGGCACCGACGCCGCGCCCGCCCGCAGAGCAGGCGGCGGCAGCCGGCGCTCCGGCACGCCCACGTCCGCCGCATCGGGACGCCCAACGCGCCGGCTGGTGATCGTCGAGTCCGGCACCAAGGCCGCGAAGATCCAGAAGTTCCTCGGCAAGGACTACGTCGTGGAGGCCTCGGTCGGCCACATCCGCGACCTGCCCCGCGGCGCTGCCGATGTCCCGGCCAAGCACAAGGGTGAGGCCTGGGCCCGGCTCGGCGTCGACGTCGACAACCAGTTCGCCCCGCTCTACATCATCACGCCGGAGAAGAAGAGCAAGGTCGCCGAGCTCCGCGAGGCGCTGAAGTCCGTCGACGAGCTCCTGCTGGCGACGGACCCCGACCGCGAGGGCGAGGCCATCGCCTGGCATCTGCTCGACACGCTCAAGCCCAAGGTGCCCGTGCGCCGCATGGTCTTTCACGAGATCAGCGAGCCGGCCATCCGGGCCGCGGTGGAGAACCTGCGCGACCTCGACCAGGACATGGTCGACGCCCAGGAGACCCGCCGCATCCTCGACCGCCTCTACGGCTACGAGGTCTCCCCCGTGCTGTGGAAGAAGGTCATGCCGAAGCTCTCGGCGGGCCGCGTGCAGTCGGTGGCCACGCGCATCGTGGTGGCCCGGGAGCGCGAGCGCATGGCGTTCGTCTCCGCGTCGTACTGGGACATCGCCGCGCAGATGGACGCCGGCGCGCTGGCCACGCCGCGGCAGTTCCCCTCGCGGCTGGTGGCGATCGACGGCGAGCGCGTCGCCACCGGTCGCGACTTCGGCGCCGACGGGCGGCTCAAGACCACGGGCAGGGACCCTGCGCGAGCGCTCGACGAGGCGTCCGCGCGGCGGCTGGCCGAGGCGCTGCAGGGCCGCGACCTCACCGTCGAGTCGGTGGAGTCGAAGCCCTACACGCGCAAGCCCTACGCGCCGTTCATGACGTCGACGCTCCAGCAGGAGGCGGGCCGCAAGCTCCGCTTCTCCGCCGACCGCACGATGCGCAGCGCGCAGCGGCTCTACGAGAACGGCTACATCACCTACCTGCGCACCGACTCCACCACGCTGTCGGAGTCGGCCATCAACGCGGCCAGGAGCCAGGCGCGCGAGCTCTACGGTGACGCCTACGTCCCTGCGCAGCCCCGGCAGTACACCCGGAAGGTGAAGAACGCGCAGGAGGCCCACGAGGCCATCCGGCCCGCGGGCGACACCTTCCGCACGCCGGGCGAGATCGCCCGCGAGGTCGACGGCGACGACTTCCGGCTCTACGAGCTGATCTGGCAGCGCACGGTGGCCTCCCAGATGGCCGACGCGCGGGGCACCACGGTCAGCATCCGCATCGCGGGCACCGCCGCCACCGGCGAGGCCGTCACGTTCGCCTCCTCGGGGCGCACCATCACCTTCCCCGGCTTCCTCAAGGCCTACGTCGAGACCGTCGACGACCAGGCGGGCGGTGAGGCCGACGACGCCGAGTCACGGCTGCCGGAGCTGACGCAGGGCCAGGCGCTCACCGCCGCCTCGCTGACGCCGGAGGGCCACTCCACCAACCCGCCGTCGCGCTTCACCGAGCCGAGCCTCATCAAGCAGCTCGAGGACCTCGGCATCGGCCGCCCGTCCACCTACGCCTCGATCATCAAGACGATCCAGGACCGCGGGTACGTGTGGAAGAAGGGGCAGGCGCTGGTCCCGTCGTGGATCGCGTTCGCCGTCATCGGGCTGATGGAGCACCACTTCGGCAGGCTCGTCGACTACGACTTCACGGCCACGATGGAGGACGAGCTCGACGCCATCGCGCACGGCACCCAGCAGCGCACGAACTGGCTCACGGGCTTCTACTTCGGCGCCGACCAGGGCTCCGAGGGCTCGGTGGCGCGCGCGGGCGGGCTGAAGAAGCTCGTCGGCGTCAACCTCGAGGAGATCGACGCCCGGGAGATCAACTCCGTCCAGGTGTTCGACGACGTCGTGGTGCGCGTCGGCCGCTACGGCCCGTACCTGGAGCGGGTGCGCGACGGGCAGAGCCAGCGCGCCAACCTGCCCGACGACCTGCCGCCCGACGAGCTCACCCGTGAGGTCGCCGAGCAGCTGTTCTCGGTGCCGCAGGAGGGCCGCTCGCTGGGCGTCGACCCCGTCACGGGGCACGAGATCGTGGCGAAGGAGGGCCGCTACGGCCCGTACGTCACGGAGATCCTCCCGGAGCCGGAGGAGCCGGTCGAGGAGCCCGCACCCGCGCCGAAGACCACGCGCTCGCGCACGGCCGCGGTCACGACGACCAGCACCACGGCCAAGGCTCCCGCCCGCAAGAAGGCGGTGGCCAAGCCGAAGCCGCGCACGGGGTCGCTGTTCAAGGGCATGTCCACCGAGACGGTCACGCTCGAGGACGCGCTGCGCCTGCTGTCGCTGCCGCGGCTCGTGGGCAACGACCCGGAGAGCGGCGACGAGATCACCGCGCAGAACGGCCGCTACGGCCCGTACCTGAAGAAGGGCACGGACTCCCGCTCGCTCACCGACGAGGAGCAGCTGTTCACGGTCACGCTGGACGAGGCGCTGGAGATCTACAAGCAGCCCAAGCAGCGCGGCCGGCGCACCGCGGCGGCAACCCCGCCGCTGCGCGAGCTGGGAACCGACGCCAACACCAAGAAGCCGATGGTGATCAAGGACGGCCGCTTCGGGCCGTACGTCACCGACGGCGAGACCAACGCGAGCCTGCGCAAGGGCGACAGCGTGGAGCAGCTCACCGACGAGCGCGCGTCCGAGCTGCTGGCCGAGCGCCGCGCCCGCGGCCCGGCGCCGAAGAAGACCACGGCGGCCCGCAAGCCCGCCGCCCGCAAGCCCGCGGCGAAGAAGGCTCCGGCGAAGTAGCCGGCCCACGCGATCCGCGCGGCCTCGATCTGCGCGCCGTTTTGCGTCTTCGCACCGTCCACGGAGGGTGCGAGGACGCAAAATCGCGCGCGGACCGGGGCGCGCGGACCGGGTCTCAGCCGACGAGCAGCGCCTTCACCGCGGCGGCCACGCGGCCGCCGTCGGCCCGGCCCGCCGCCGCGGCGTTGGCCTTCTTCATGACCTGCCCCATCTGCTTCGGACCGGGCTTGTCGCCGAGTTCGGCGGCGACCTCGTCGAAAGCCGTCCGCGCGATGACGGCCAGCTCGTCGTCGCTGAGCTGCGTGGGCAGGTAGCGGTCGAGCACCTCGCCCTCGGCGCGCTCCTGGGCGGCGAGCTCCTCACGGCCGGCGGCGGCGAAGGCCTCGGCCGACTCGGCCCGCTTCTTCGCCTCCTTCGCGATCACCTTGAGCACCTCGTCGTCGGAGAGCTCGCGCGCCTCGGTGCCGGCGACCTCGGCGTTGCCGATCGCGGTCAGCGTCATCCGCAGGGTGGACTTCACCAGCTCGTCCCGGGCCTTCATCGCCGCGGTCAGGTCGGTCCGCAGCTGTGCCTTCAAGGTGCTCACGGGCGTGCACGCTAGTCCACTCGGCGCGCGACGTACCCTGCAGTTGTGAACAGCTGGGCTCGGCTCGCGCTCGGCGCGACCACCACAGGGGCGGCCACGGTCGTCTACGCGGCCGGCGTCGAGCGGCGGCGGTGGACGTTGCGCGAGGCCACGCTGCCGGTGCTGGCCCCCGACGCGCGGCCACTGCGCGTGCTGCACGTCTCCGATCTGCACATCACACCCGGCCAGCAGAGCAAGCAGAAGTGGGTGGCCGCCCTCGCGGAGCTGGAGCCCGATCTGGTCGTCAACACCGGCGACAACCTCGCCCACCCCCGTGCCGTCCCGACAGCCGTGGCCGCGCTCGGCCCGCTGCTCGAGCGTCCCGGGCTGTTCGTCTTCGGCAGCAACGACTACTTCGGACCCACGCCGAAGAACCCCGCCCGCTACCTGACGAAGAGCGAGCGGCGCATCCACGGCGAACCGCTGCCCTGGCGCGACCTGCGGGCGGCGCTGGTCGAGCGCGGCTGGGCCGACGTCACGCACGAGCGGGTCACGCTCGACGTCGCGGGCGTCACGGTCGCGGCCGCCGGCGTCGACGACCCCCACCTCGGCCTCGACCGCTACGACCGGGTGGCCGGTCGCGCCACGGGCGATCCCGTGCTACGTCTGGGGCTGACCCACTCCCCCGAGCCCCGCGTGCTCGACGCGTTCGCGGCCGACGGTTACGACCTCGTCCTCGCCGGCCACACCCACGGCGGCCAGCTGCGACTCCCCGGCTTCGGCGCGATCATCACCAACTGCGGCATCGACCGCTCCCGCGCCCGCGGCGCCTCGCGCTGGGGCACGCACATGCACCTGCACGTGTCCGCGGGACTGGGCACGTCGCCGTTCGCCCCGGTGCGGTTCGCCTGCCCGCCGGAGGCCAGCCTGCTGACGCTCGTGCCGCGCCCCACCACCACGGAGGCGGTGGAGGCCACCCCCGCAACGGCCTCGGTGGAGGTCGGCTAGACTTCTCCACGGCTCGCAGCACGATCGCGAGCCATCGGGGTGTGGCGCAGCTTGGTAGCGCGCTTCGTTCGGGACGAAGAGGTCGCAGGTTCAAATCCTGTCACCCCGACCACCAGAGGCCCTGGTCACAGGCTCCAGACGGAGCCCGGGACCGGGGCCTCAGTCGTTGGCGACAAGCCTGGATGACAAGAGCAACTAGGCTTGATGCTTCGCGGGTGCACGAAGTCACGCAGGCGATGTGCCTAGCGTTGCTGAGGAATGGACTCCCGCCGAACGACCAGCTCGTTCAGCCTCAGGCTCACCAACGGTGGTCCGGCGCTCCGCTCGCTCGCCGAATTCTGCTGCGGTCGCGAACATGACGGACGTGCCCACCAGTCCGGCCGCTGCCACGTAGACCAGCACCTTCGGCCGGTCGGCAACGTTGCCGGTCGCGACGATGAAGGCGCGGACAGGTTGCGTCGGCCCGTGCTGAGGGACAGCACCTGCTCGGTGTCCGCCCGTGGTCCCCCAGCAGGTAGCCCCCGATGGGCGAGAGCGCGATCAACAGCAGGGTCGCGATGATCGCGCCGGTACCGAACAGTGCGATCACGTTCTTGACGTTGAGCCCCAGCATCAGGACCAGGAGAAGTGCCAGGCTGATCGTCGAGATCTGCGCGAGCGGGGGTTGCAGGACCTGCACAGCTCCTGCGGCGGCCTCTCAGCGGACCTGATGGGCCGCGGGCAGCACGTCGTCGGCGCTGCGGGGTTCCGCGCGCGCCTGCTGGTTGAGCTTGTGGCGCAGGAGGGACGAGTGGCGGTAGACCTCCTTGCGGGCCCGCATGATGTTGCCGAGGGGGGCGTGGTCAGCCGTGACCCGCCAGGGGGTGAAGGAGAGGGCATCCATCTTCTCGAGGTTGTCCTCGCCTGAGATGTCCTGCTGCGGGAGGCGGAGCTTGGCCACCGTCACGGAGGGAGACAGCGTCTCGGGCCACTCCACGGTGACGTCCTGCACCGGCATCCGCTGCAGATCGGTGCACAGCTGGACCTGGATGTCGAACTCGTAGGGGCGCTCCTGCAGCTCGGCCACCAGAGCGGGCCGGATCACCTCCGCCGCCGCACCGGGATCGATGGTGCGCCGGACGACTGCGTCGGCGAAGACCGGATCCG